>JBNLET010000174.1:0-32414 GCA_050305135.1 Rhodocyclaceae bacterium
CACCGCCACGCGGCCGGCGCCGTGCTGCGCGGCGGCGGCACGCACCGCGTCGAGGAAGCCGTCCTGCTGCAGGCCGAGCGATGCCAGCCGGTTGTTGCGGCAGTCGTAGCCGGCCAGCGGCGGCGGTATGGCGATCTCGTCCAGGCCGCCGACGCGGCCGATCCAGGTGTCCAGCCGGGCGTCGTCGAAATCGCAGACGCAGAGCCCGCCGACGCCGGCGTGCAGCGCCGCGCGGGTGGCGGCGAGTCCGGTGCCGATACAGCTGGTGGCGGTAAAGCTGGCGAGGGAGAGTGGCTTCAAGGGCGGCAACCGGCAGGCATTGGCGAGGATTCTAGCAAAGGCCGGCGGCAGCGCCGGGTCGGGCCACCAGCATCGTGTTCGCGAACGGCGTGCCGCGGCTCATCGGACGTTGCTCGACTTCGAGCCCGGCCTCGACCAGCAGCGTGCTCCAGTCGGCCAGCGAGCGGCCGTGCAGCTCGGGCAGACCGAGGCCGCGGGCGAAGCAGACGAGGCGGTCCACCAGCAGCGTGAAACGGTAGCTGGCGCCGGCGCCGGCGTCGCCGACCCGCATCAGCAGCCGCCCGCTGCTGCCCAGCAATGGGCGTATCCGGCACAGCAGCTCGAGTTGGCCGGCCGGATCCAGGTAGTGCATGACGTCGAGCAGCAGCACGACGTCGGCCGGCGGCAGTGCGGCGTCGCGCAGATCGCGGCGTTCGAAGCTCGCCGTCTCCAGCTCGGCCAGCGCGCGGCGCGCCACCCGCAGGTCGCGCGCCCGCAGTTCGATGCCGTGGTAGCTCGCGATGGCGGGCGGCGGCGGCCGCCCTGCCGGCCAGCGGGCTTCGCGCTGCAGCTCGGCGGCGGCCGACAGCCAGGCCGCCGCCAGGCCGGTGCCGCAGCCCAGGTCGAGCACCCGTGCGCCGGGCGGGATCACGCCCGGTTCGAGCAGTGCCGCGAAGATCGGGTCGCCGGCCAGCTTGCCGCGCGCGAATCCCCAGGCCCACGGGCTGCAGCGCCAGTAGCGGCGGCTCGCCCGTGTCGCCAGCGCGCTGGTCGGCAGCCCGCTCACCGGAACGCCTCCGGCAGCGGCACCGGCTCCAGTCCGGCCGCCCGGCAGGCCTGCAGCAGGCGCGGCAGGACTTGCAGGATCACCGCCCGTCCATCCGCGCCGCGGGCGGCGTGGCCGTCGTGCAGCAGCAGGATGTCGCCGGCGGCGAGATCGACGGTGAGCCGCGCCAGCACCTGCTGCGGGTCGCCGACGCGGGTGTCGAAGCCGCGGCGGGTCCAGCTCGCCAGCTGCAGGCCGAGGCGCGCCAGCACCGGCTCCAGGAACGGATTGCGCAGGCCGGCCGGGGCGCGGAAGAAGCGCGGTGCGGTGCCGGCCAGCGCGGCCAGCGTGGCCTGGCCGGCGGCCACCTCGCGCTGCAAGCCGCGCGGGCCGAGCAGCGAGAAGCTGTGGCGGTGGTGCTGGCTGTGGTTCTCGACGCTGTGGCCGGCGCGCACGATCGCGGCCACCAGCTCCGGATGGGCTGCGGCGCGCGTGCCGATGCAGAAGAAGCTGGCGCGGGCGCGATGGCGGGCCAGGATCTCGAGCACCTGCGGCGTCAGCTCGGGATCCGGCCCGTCGTCGATCGTGATCGCGATCTCGCCGCGCGCCGCGGCCTGCGGCGGCAGCCGCAGCAGGTTCGGGCCGAGCAGGCGCGAGCGCGGCCACAGCCCGGCCGCGGTCAGCGCGGCGTGGTCGGCCAGCAGCGCCGCCAGCGGCCACGGCCAGTGCGCCGGCCACAGCAGCCAGGCGGCCGGCGCGGCGGCGTGGATCAGCCAGCTGAGCCGGATCAGCGGCGTCGGCCGCCAGTGGCGCGGCGCGTTCATCGACCGCCGCCGGCCGCCAGCCAGCGCCGCCACAGTTGCACCCACACCGGCCAGCTGTGGCCGCCGGGTAGCACCTGCCGCTGCCGGTCCGGCAGCACCGCCGCCATCATCCGCTGCGCCGCGGCGAAGCGGTCCTCGGCGCCGTAGCCCAGCCACAGCGGCGGCGCGCCGTTGGCGGCGCACTGCTTGAGCGCCCGCCAGGCGCGCAGCTCGCCTTCCTGCGGCGGCAGCTCGCCGGGCTGCCAGGCGGCCAGCCCGCCGGCCGCGGCGATCGCGCCGCTGATCGCGCGGTTGCCCGGATACGGCGCCAGCAGCAGCAGCGCGTCGACGCGGTCCGGGTATTCGTCCTGGTAGGTGAGCGCCATCATCGCGCCGAGCGAGATGCCGCCGAGCACGATGCGGCGGTAGCCGGCCGAGCGCGCCGGCGCCATCACATGGCCGTGCAGCATGTCCGCCAGGCGGCCTGCGGCGACCGCCGCCAGGTCGGTGCGCAGCAGCGTCAGATCGGCCGCCAGGCCGGCCTGGCTGCAATCCTCGAGCAGGCCGTGGTCGACGAAGTCCTGCGGCGCATCGTAGGCGCCGGCCAGCATCACCAGCAGCAGCCCGGCGCGGGCGCCGGGCCGCGCCGGCAGGTCGAGGCGCTCCAGCTCAGGCGGTGCGGCGTTCATCGGCGGGGCGGGCGGCGAACATCGCCGAGAAGCATAGCGCGAGCATCGCGCCGGGGCCGACGATGACGCCGATCGCGTGCATCACCGGCACCGAGGACAGCGCCAGCACGCCGAAACCGCACAGCGTGGTCAGGTTGGCGACCAGCAGCGAGGCCAGCGTCTCGGGCTCGGGCAGGCCATGGGCCGCATCGGCGGTGACGAAGAACAGCGCGTAGTTGGAGCCGACCGCGCCGACCAGCAGCATGCCGACCAGGTGCAGCAAGGTCAGCCGTTCGCCGGACAGCACCACCAGCGCGGTGATGACGCAGACCGCGGCGGCCAGCGGCAGCGCCAGCCGCAGCACCTGGCGCGGACTGCGCAGCGCAGCCAGCAGCACCAGCAGGATCGCCGCCACGCCGCCCAGCGCGGCGCTCCAGGCTTCGCGCAGATAGCCGGCGTAGAGGCGCTGGGATTCGCGCGCCAGGTCGATGAAGACGGTATCCGGCACGCCGGCGGCCGACACCGTGCTGCTGATCGCGGCGGCATCGAGCTCGTGGGCGTGGGGGCCCTGGCGCGGGCTGGAGAGCGGCATCAGCGCCCGCCAGCGGCTGCCCTGGCGGATCAGCATCGCTTCCAGGCCGAGCCCGATCGCGCTGCCCTGCAGCGCCTCGGGCGTCAGCAGCGGCGCATCGCGGGCCGCCGCCACGTCGTCCACGAAGCCCTGCAGCCGCGCGGCCTTCAGCGGCAGCCCGGCGGTGGCCTGCTGCAGCCGCTCGCGCAACACCTCGGGCGGCGGCAGGGCCTGCTGGCGCAGGCGCTGCGTGCGCTCGCTCGGCAGCAACCGGGCCGGGCTGTCGTAGGCGGCGATCAGTCCGTCCTTGCGCAGCCGCTCGAGTGGGCCGCCGAGCGCCTCGGCGCGCTGCAGCACCTGTTCCGGACTGTCGCCGGTGGTCACCACCAGGTAGCGGGTATCCGGCGCGCCCAGGTCGTTGCGCAGCAGCGCGTCGAGCTGCTGGGCCTGCTGCGGCACCGGGCTCAGGGCCGACAATTCGTGGTGCCACAGCGTCGCGCGCTGCTGCCACAGGTAGCCCAGCGCAATGAGCGCCAGCAGCGCGGCCGGCCAGCGCAGGCGGGTCAGCAACGTCACCGGGCCGGCCAGCCAGCGCCCGAGTGGCGCCACGTCGCGCACGCGGAAGCCGCGCGGTACCAGCGAAGGCAGCACGAAGCGGGTGGTCAGCACGGCGCCGGTGAGGCCGGCCATCGAATACAGGCCGAGTTGGGCGAGGCCCGGAAAGCCGGACAGCAGCAGCGCGCCGAAGCCGCACAGCGAGGTCATGACGCCGAGCCGGATGGTGCGCCAGAAGCTGTCCTGGGCGCGCGCCGCGCCCTGCACGAAGAAGTAGATGGCGTAGTCCACCGCCTCGCCGATCAGCGTGATGCCGAATCCCAGCGTGATGCCATGCACCTCGCCGAAGGCCAGGCTGACCGCCAGCACGCCGAGCAGCGCGCCGGAGAGCACCGGCGTGAGGCCGAGCAGCAGTGCCGCCGGCGAGCGGTAGACCAGCAGCAGCAGGCTGGCGATCAGCGCCGCGCCGATCGCCGACAGGCGCTTGATCTCGCTGCGGATCGTCTCGCGCGCGTCGACCGCGAACACGGCGGGACCGGTCATCAGCAGCTGCAGGCCGTCGATGCCGAGTTCGCCGGCGGCGCCCTCGAAACGCCGGTGCAGCGCCTCGATGGCGGCCTGCTGGCCGTCGGTATCCGAGCCGGCGGCGCGGGTGGTGGCCAGCAGCAGCGCCCGCCGGCCGTCTTCGGAGGCCCATACGCCGGCCGCGCGGGCCGGCTGCGAACCGCTGCTGAAGGACTCCAGGATGGCCAGCGTCTCGCCGGTCGGATCGCGTGCCAGCAGCGGCTTGACCAGCAGGCCGGCCGAGGAGGCGAGCAGGTCGATGCTGTGGCGGATCGAGGCGTGCAGGCCGTCGACAGTGAAATGCGCGGCGTCGACGCGCGGGCTCAGCAGGTAGCGGTTGTCGAACAGCTGGCGCCGGTCGGCCCCGCTGTCGTCGGATTCGCCGTTGTTCACCGAGCTGAAGCGCGGGTCCTCGCGCAATCGGGCAGCCATCGCGCGCGACACGGCGGCGCGCTGCTCGGCGTCGCCGCCGCGGATGCCGACCAGGAACAGGCGGGACACCATGCCGTCGCGCAGCAGGTCGACCAGCAGCGCCTGCTCCTCGGTCGGCGAACTGGGCAGGAAGGCCGACAGGTCGGCCGTGAAACGGGTGCGCAGCACGCCGCCGACGGCGAGCGCCAGCACCAGCAGCCAGATCGCTACGAAGACCGGGCGTCGGGTCATGCGGCGGGATCGAGCGGTTCGATTTCCATCACCGAGCGGTCGCCGTCGCCCTGCAGGATCTCGATCGAGCGGATGCGGCCGTCGCGCCCCTCGATGTGGATGCGCAGCACCAGCTCGGCCAGCTTGCCGTCCTTCGGCAGCAGGTCGAGCGTCCAGGCCTGCCGGCTGCCGGCCAGCGAGAGCAGGAAGCGGCGCTCGAGCGCCGCCCGGTCGCCGGCCAGCGTGCCACGGATGCTGTCGATGAAGGCCGCGGCCTCGGGATGGCTGCGCAGCTGCAGCGACATTTCGCGCCCGTCGCGGCGGATCACCAGCCGGTCGCCGTCGAGCAGCATGCTCTCGTCGCTCGGGCTGGTGGTGTGGCGCTCCAGCCGGCCCGGCGGCGTGAAGCGCATGGTGCCGCGCGACACCACCGGCTCGTCGAGGATCGCGAGGTACTTGCGCTCGACGAAGCGCACCTGGCCGCCGGCCCGGTCGGCCAGCGTCGCCATCAGCCGGTCCAGCGTCCAGGCCTCGCCGGCCAGGCCGGCGGCCGGTGCAAGCGCCAGCAGCACTGCCAGCAGCCGGGCGGGCCAGCGCTTCATGCCCCCTCCTGGCCGGGCGCGGCCCAGAAATCGAAGAAGTTGAACCAGTTGTACGGCGCTTCGCGGCAGCAGCGCTCGAGTTCGGCCGCGTAGGCGAGAATCGCGGCATCGACCGCGGCGTCGCGCTGGCCGCGCGGCAGCGCGCTGAAATCGGCCAGTTCGCGGAAGCGGATGCGATAGCGGCGGCCGCCCAGGTAGAGGCCGGCCATGAAGATCACCTTGCGGCGCAGCATGGCCGCCATGCGGAAGGCGCCGAGCGGAATCCGCGCCGGCTCGCCGAGCAGCGTCGCGGTTCGCATCCGTTCGGCCGTCAGGCCGCGATCGGCGAGCAGGCCGACCAGCTCGCCCTGCTCCAGCGCATCGCGCACCCTGAGCATCGTGTCCACCTGGCCGAGCGGGATGATGCGCGGCCGCGCGGCCGGGTTGATGGCGTCCAGCGCGGCCTTGATCTTGAGTGCGTTGTCCTCGAACATCGTCAGCGCGATCGACAGCCGCGGATGGCGGCGGCCGAGCGAGCGCACCACCTCGAAGCTGCCGAGGTGGGCGCCGAACAGCAGCGCGCCCTGGCCGGATTCGAGCAGCGTCCGCATCAGCGCCTCGCCCTCGACCTCGATCTCGAACAGCTCGAAGCGGTCGGCCAGCAGATAGACCCGGTCGTGGATCGTCGAGGCGAAGCAATGGACGTGGCGCGCCACCT
Source organism: Rhodocyclaceae bacterium (assembly GCA_050305135.1). Lineage (GTDB taxonomy): Bacteria > Pseudomonadota > Gammaproteobacteria > Burkholderiales > Rhodocyclaceae > Cognatazoarcus. The sequence goes on from JBNLET010000174.1 coordinate 6,148, forward strand.
CGGCGAGCGCCGGCGGCCGGCCCAGTGCCCGCCGCAGGTAGGCGCGCGAGGCGCGCCGCGCGCGCGGCGCGAACAGCACGAAATAGGCCGTGATCGGCAACAGCAGCAGGCGCGTGGCCGGCCGGCCGAGGGTCAGCGAGAGCCAGCTCATCAGCTTCAGCGCGACCCGGTTGCTGCGCTCGGGCTGGCGGATCCAGTGTGCTGTGCGGGGCGGCCCTGCCGGTGCCGGAGACTTCAAGACGCCGGCTCCAGGCGGCCGATGCTGCCGCTCGCCACCAGCCGTTCGCCGCTGTGGAGCTGGAAGCCGAGCCGTTCACCGCTACCTGAAAAACTCAGCTCGAGGATCTCGTCCGGGCCGGCCGGGCTGAGGAACTTGGCCGAATGCAGCCGCCACGGTCCGGCGAGGCCTTGCTCGCGGGCCGCTTCGAGCACCCGGTCGAGCAGCCAGGCGCCGGGCACCACCGGATGGCCCGGGAAGTGGCCGGCGAAGATCGGATGGCCGGGCGGCAGCGAGAAGCGCTGCGCGCTCACCGTGAGCGCTCCGCCAGATGCTGCCGGTAGAGCGACTGGCAGGCGTCGCGCGGCAGCTTGCCGGTGGCGTTGCGCGGCAAGGCCTCGAGCAGGATCAGCGGGCGCGGCAGGAACACCGGATCGATCAGCGCGCGCAGGCCGTCCAGCACCTGGTGCGCGCTCATGCCCGGTGCCACGGCCAGCGCGGCCGGCCGTTCGATGGCCTGCGCGTCGCGCTCGGGCAGGAAGAAGGCGCCGTCCAGCACGCCCTCGACGGCCAGCAGCTGGCGGTTGAGGTATCCGATCGAACTGCGCTTGCCGGCGACGTTGACCAGGTCGGCGTTGCGGCCGGCCAGCGTGAAGTGGCGCGGGTCGTGGATCTCGATGATGTCGGCCAGCGGCATCGGCTGCTCGACGTGGCCGCCGGAAGCCCAGCAGGTGCCGTCGCGCTGCGCCAGCACGACGCCGGGAAACAGCCGCCACGGCGTGCCGGCGATGGTGCGGCGGGTGGCGAGCTGGCTGGTTTCGGTGCTGCCGTAGATCTCCAGCAGCGGGCAGCCGAAGCGCTCTTCGGCCAGCCGCGCCAGTTCCGTCTCGAGCGGCGCGGTGGCGCACACCAGCAGCTCGGCGGCCGGCGGCGACGCTTCGGCGTTCAGCACGTTGCGCAGGTGGAACGGCGTCGTCACGAGCAGTCGCGGCCGCGGCAGCGCGGCCAGCGTGGCCACCACCTCGGGCGGGAAGAACGGCCGCTCGGCGACGATCGCACCGCCGCACAGCAGCGGCATCAGCACCGTGGTCTCGAAGCCGTACATGTGCTGCGGCGGCACCGTGCCGAGGATCGCGAAGCCGCTGCCGGGCGCCAAGCCGAGTTCGCTGCATTCGTTCTGCACGTTCTGCACGAGCTTGCCCCAGCGCTTGCGGTGAGGCACCGGCGTGCCGGTGGAGCCCGAGGTGAACACCCAGGCCGCGGTATGGTCGGCCGCCACCCGGGGCACCGGCTGTGGCCCGGGTGGCGCGTCGGGGAGCTCGGGGAAGCGCAGCGACGGCAAGCCTTCGGGCAGGTCCTCGCCATCCGTCACGACGAAGGCGTCGGCCGCGAAATCGGCCAGTTGCCGCGCCACCGCGGCGTTGAAGGTGGACGGCATCAGGCCGCTGCGGCCGCTGATCAGGCCGGCCGCCAGCGCGACCGCGAAATGGTAGCGGTCGCCGCACAGCGCCAGGTAGTGCCGGCCGGGCGGAAAGGCGTCGGCCAGCAGCCGGGCATGGGCCAGGAAGGTGTCGCGGCCGACCGGCCGGCCGCCGCGCCAGGCGACGATGCTGTCCGGCTGCGGGTGGGAGAGCAGCGGCAGGCGGTCCACGCTGCGGCCCCTAGCGGGTGTGCGCGCCGAGGCCGGGCAGCTCGCAGCCCTGCTGGCGCCGGTGGCCGAGCACGGCACGGATCGACTCCACCAGGCCGGTGCGGAACTCGCGCGGCAGCCGCTGCCGCCGCACCAGGTATTCGGCCAGGAACATCAGGCCGATCAGGAACGGCGTCAGCAGGTTGGCGAAGACCGACCACCACTGGATCGGCGCGGCGAAGAACAGCAGCAGCGAGACTGCCGCCACGGCGGCGAAGAACAGCGTCCAGGCCAGCGTCGCGCCGCGCGTGTAGCTTGCCAGCGGCGGCGGCAGCAGCGCGCCGTGGATGCGCTCGGCGAAGCGCGAGATCATCGGCGTCTCGCCGTCGGCCAGCGTGCGGCCGAAGCCGACCGCCAGCAGCGTGAAGGCGCCGGCATGCTGGATCAGGTAGATCCACTCGAAGTTGTCCCGCAGCAACGGCCAGTTCAGCGCCAGCGCGGCCGCGGCCAGCGTCCATAGGCCGAGCGCGGCGCCGCGGCGGCGGCTCTTCCAGGCCAGCAGCAGCGCAACGCCCATGTACGGGCCGAGCGACAGCAGCGCGCCGGCACTGCTGGGCCGGTCGGCGGCGGTCAGCACGTGCGACAACCAGTAGTACAGGGCTGCCAGCGCGGCGACGGCGGCCACGCGCGCGACTGTGGCGGCGGTGCGTCTCATTTGCTGCGATGCGCGGCGACGTAGCCGGTCAGGCTGGCGAGCGAGGCGAAGATCTTCACGTTGTCTTCGTTGTCGGCCCGCAGCGTGAAGCCGTAGCGCTTCGACAACACCAGCGCGACTTCCAGGATGTCGATCGAATCGAGTCCGAGCCCGTCGCCGAACAGTGGTGCGTCGGCGTCGATCTCGCTGGCGGCGATGTCGAGGTTCAGGGCGGTGACGATCTGCTCGGCCACTTCGAGGCGGAGCGCTTCGCTGGAGACGGTGTCGTTCATGTGTTCGCGTCCGGTGGTTCGCGGCCGGATTCGGGCGGCCGGTCGCCGATCCGGTATCAAGTCGTTCGGGATGGACGGCATTTTATCCGCTGCCGGGCGCCGCAAGAAGTGCGCCCGCCACGGTTGGCCGTTCAGTGTGCGTCCGGCTGCCGGAACACCAGCACCGAATTGGAGCCTCCGAAGGCGAAGGAATTCGACATGCAGGCGCCAATCGGGCGCCGCAGGCCGGGCTCGCGCACGTGCTCGACGCCCTCGCAGGCCGGGTCGAGATCGTGCAGGTGGGCGGTCGGCGGGACCGCGCCGCGCCGCAGCGCCTGCACGCAGATCAGCGCTTCGGTGGCGCCGGTGGCGCCCATCAGGTGACCGTGCATCGACTTGGTGGCGCTGACCGGCAGGCGGGCCGCGTGCTCGCCGAACAGCCGGCGCACCGCCTCGACCTCGATCGGGTCGCCTTCGCGGGTGGCGGTGCCGTGCGCGTTCAGGTAGTCGATCTGGCGCGGCGCCAGGCCGGCCAGATCGAGGGCCTGCCGCATCGCCGCGTACTGCCCGTCGGGCGAGGGCTTGACCAGGTGGCTGGCGTCGCAGCTGCTGCCGTAGCCGGCCAGTTCGGCCAGGATCGTGGCGCCGCGGGCGCGGGCGTGCTCCCATTCCTCCAGCACCAGTGCGGCGGCACCCTCGGCCAGCACCAGGCCGGCACGGTCGCGGCTGAACGGCCGGCAGGCGGCCTCGGCACCGCGCGATCCGAGCGGCGCCAGCACGCGCAGCGCTTCCCAGGCGCGCACCACGGCCAGCGACATCGGGCTGTCGGCGCCGCCGGTCAGCGCGATGTCCGAGCGGCCGTCGCGGATGGCCTGCCAGGCCTCGCCGATCGCGGCGGCGGCCGAGGCACAGGCGATGGTGTAGGTCAGGCAGGGGCCGCCGAGCTTGAATTGGATCGCCAGGTGGGAGGCGGCGGCATTGTTCATGCCGAGGATCAGCGACAGCGGCGGCACCCGCTCGCGCCCCTTCAACAGCATTTCGCGGTAGCCGTGCTCGTAGGTCAGCGTGCCGGCCAGCGCGGTGCCCCAGTAGGTGGCGGCGCGCCGCTCCGGCTGCTGCGGGATTTCCAGCCCGGCCTGCTGCCAGGCCTGCTGGCAGGCGGCGAAGCTCATCTGGGCCGAGCGGTCCATCGCCGAAGCGGCGCGGCCGACTTCGGCCGCGGCGTCGAAATGCGGGCAATGCACCGCCGGCATGGACACCGACAGGTGGCCTTCGTCGCTGCGGTAGTGGTACACCGCCGACTGGCCGGCCAGCAGGCGCTCGAAGAAGTCGTCCACGTCCGAGCCCCAGGGGCTGACCACCCCCAGGCCGGTCACTGCGACGCGGCGGGCGGACCGGCTCACGATTCGCCGCCGGGGGCGAGCCGCTGCAACTGGTCCATCAGCTCCTGCACCGTGGTCGGCGTCGGCAGGTCTTCGGGCAGCTTGACGCCGGTCTTTTCCTCGTATTCGAACATCACTTCCAGCAGCATCAGCGAGTCGATGCCGATGTCGGCCAGCACCGCTTCCGGCACCACCTTTTCGCGGTCGATTTCGGAATGGGAACAGACGAAGTCGCGAATCAGGGTCAGGGCATCCATGGTTGGTCCGGAATTGGTTCGTGGCTGGCCGGGATCGGTCGATTTCCCCTCCCGCCCGATCGCCGGGACGGCGCGGTGGGCAGGCGGAGCAGCGGTCGGCGCGAGTATACCTTGTCCCCCGTCACTTGAAGGGTGTCCGATCGGCCGGCCGGGCAGGCCGGTGGCATTGTTTGCCGCCTGCCGCGCATTCCCGATGCCGGCGCGGGCCGTGCGCCGGCGGCTAGAGGGGATCGTCGGTCGGTGCCGGCGGTTCGGGCGGAAGTCGCCTCACCGGCGGTGGCGGCATGTCCGGGCCGCGCCGGCAGGCGCCCTGTTTCTCGAACCAGTAGACGATGTTGCCTGCGATCACGATGCTGCCGGAGACCACCGCGCTGGCCGCCGCGACGACGCCGGCGCCGGCCAGCACGGCGGCGCAGCCATCGCCGTGGCAACCGACCAGGGCACCGACCTGCTGCAGCTCGAGCACCATCTCTCTGGCTTCGATCTGGCAGTCCTCGTCGAACACCAGCGTCGTGCGCGGAACGAATACGCAGGCCTGCAGCAGCGGCAGCGCGACCAACGGCGCTGCCCGGCGAAGGCCGCGGCGGGCCGGCTCGATCGTCAGGAAGTGTTGATACGGCTCAAGTTTCAAGAGTCCGACGCCGATGAGGGGCATGGAGAGGGCCGACAGAGCACTGCGAAGCAAGAGTATCAGGAGATACGGTAATGGAGAGACTCAGCATACGTAACGCGTTCATGGCGTTCGCGATCATCGGCATCGTCATGCAATCAGGTTTGTTCCTGCTCGGCGGGGGCATCGCCAGCACGGCCGCCGGCAGCTACGGGCCGCTGCTGGAACTGCTCGCGACCGCGGCCTTCACGCTGCTGCTGGCCTTCGTCATCGGGCGCCACTTCGCCAAGCGCACCGAGGCCCTGGTCGGCGGCCTGCACCGCCTGGCCAAGGGCGATCTGACCTGCAAGCTCAACCTGACCGGCCGCGACGACTTTGCCTGGCTCGGCTACGAGTACGATTGCACGCGCAAGGCGCTGACCAAGCTGGTGCGCGAGCTGCTCGACCTGGCATCGCGCGTGAATGATTGCTCGGACCAGCTCGAGAAGGATTCGTCGGCGATCTCGAAGAGCACCCGGCAGCAGAGCGAGGCCGCATCGACGATCGCCGCGGCGGTCGAGGAGATGGCGGTCAGCGTCAGCCACGTCGCCGACAACGCCCACCAGGCCCGCAGCTTCACCGGCGAGGCGGGCGAAGCCTCGCAGCGCGGCAAGGACGTGATCGGCAACGTCGTGGACGAGGTCGGCAACATCGCCAAGGCGGTACGCGATTCCTCCACCGTGATCGAGGAGCTGGGCCGCAAGTCGGCCGAGATCCGCAACATCGTCAAGGTCATCGACGAACTGGCCGACCAGACCAATCTGCTGGCGCTCAATGCCGCCATCGAGGCCGCCCGCGCCGGCGAGCAGGGGCGCGGCTTCGCGGTGGTGGCCGACGAGGTGCGCAAGCTGGCCGAGCGCACCGCCACTGCCACGCGCGAGATCGGCGACATGATCGCGGCGGTGGATGACGGCAGCGAGAAGGCGGTCAAGAGCATGCAGGGCGGCGTCGACAAGGTCGAGAACGGCGTCACGCTGGCGCGCTCGGCCGGCGAGACGATCGGCGAGATCGACGACCAGACGCGCAAGGTGATCTCGGCCGTCGGCGACATCTCGACCGCGATGGACGAGCAGCGCAGCGCCACCGATCAGATCGCCCGCCACATCGAGGAGATCGCGCGCATGGCCGAGAGCAACAGCGACGGCACCGATCGCACCCGCGAGACGGCGCATACGCTGGCCGGCCTGTCCGGCGAGCTGAAGGAGAGCGCCGGCCGCTTCAAACTCTGACCGGGGCGGGCCACGTGGGGCCCGCCGGCGCCGCGCCGCCGTGATGAAAGCGTGATCTTTTCTTGGCCTGCGCTGGAGGATCGCGCGGCTCGGCGCGGACTAGTCTGGGCACTCCGAACCATTGCCAGGAGACGCCCGCATGATCCGCACAACCCTCGGGGCGGCCTTGTCCGCCCTGCTCGTACCGATGGCCGCGCAGGCCGCCGAACTGGAAATCACCGTCACCAACCTCACCGGCGGCATCTACTTCACGCCGCTGCTGGTGGCGGCCCATCCGGCCGCAACGCACCTGTTCGAGACCGGCGCGGCAGCCTCGGCGGCGCTGCAGGCGATGGCCGAAGGCGGTGACATCTCGGCGCTGCAGAGCGAGCTGACTGCCGTCTCCGGCGAGTTCGTGGCCGACCCCGCGGGCGGCATCCTGGCGCCGGCCGCCAGCGCCGGCCCGGCCATGCTGTCCACCTCGGCGGCCAATACGCACCTGTCGATCACCGCCATGCTGCTGCCGACCAACGACGGTTTCGTCGGCCTCGACGGCTGGCAGATCCCGACCGAACCGGGCACCTACACGGTCATGCTGAACGGCTACGACGCCGGCACCGAGGCCAACACCGAGCTGATGAATCCCGGCGCCGGCGGCGCGCCCGGGGTGCCGGGCATTCCGGGCGACCCGAGCGGCCGTGCCGGCAGCGGCGGCAGCGGTGTGGTGCCCGCTGCGCCAAACGATGCCGAACCGAACGTGGTGCACATCCACCGCGGCCAGCTCGGCGACACCGACGCGAGCGGCGGCATCAGCGATCTGGACAGCACCAGCCATCGCTGGCTCAACCCGGTGGCGCGCGTGACGGTGATCGTCAAGTGAGGCCGGCCATGGACATGCGAAAGATCCGATATGTGCTCGCCGCGCTGGCCGTGCCGGTGCTTGCCGGTTGCGGCGGCGGCAGCGACGACGACCAGGTGGCGATGCAGAAGCTGCGCGTGACGGTCGGCAACCTGACCGCCAACCAGCCGATGAGCCCGGTGCTGGTGTCGGTGCACAAGGGCGCCGAGGGCTGGCAGGCCGGCGCGCCGGCATCGGCCGGGCTCGAGCAGCTGGCCGAGAGCGGCGACGCGACGGCGCTGGCTGCCGAACTTTCGGCGGCCGGCGGCATTGCCGAGGCGACCGGCAGTGCAGCGGTCGGTCCGGGCGGCAGCGACAGCTTCGAGCTCCTCTATGCGGCCGACGCCGACGCGACGCTGACCGTGGCGACGATGCTGGTCAATACCAACGACGCGTTCTCGGGCCTCACCGCGCTGCCGGTCGGCGTATTGGCGGTGGGCGAACGGCAGGTGTTCGCGCTACCGGCCTGGGATGCCGGCACCGAGGCCAACACCGAGGCGGCCGGCACGATCCCGGGCCCGGCCGACGGCGGCACCGGCTTCGACGCCGCGCGCGACGACGGCCTGGAGGCGGTGCGCATCCACGCCGGCATCGTCAGCCGGCAGGACGGTCTCGCTTCTTCGGTGCTGGACGGTAAGCATCGCTTCGACAACCCGGTCCTAACAGTTGAGATCGAACGACTGCAATGAGTCGCAGCGGGCGGCCACCCCCGGGTCGCCCGCTGCGCCGGGGGACACGAGGATGGTCGAGATTCTGGTGGTCGAGGACCAGGGCGACATCGCCAACCTGGTCCGCCTGCACGTGGAGATGCTCGGGCACCGGGTGCAGTGCTGCGACACGCTGGCCTTCGCGCGCCGGGCGCTGGCGGACGGAGCCTACGCGCTGCTGGTGCTCGACCTGTCGCTGCCGGACGGCGACGGGCTGGACTTCTGCCGCGAGCTGCGTCAGATGGACGCCACGCTGCCGATCCTGATCCTGACCGCGCGCGGCACCGAGTACGATCGCGTGCAGGGGCTGGAGACCGGCGCCGACGACTACCTCAGCAAGCCGTTCTCGGTGCTCGAGCTGCAGGCCCGCGTGCGCGCGCTGCTGCGTCGTGCGGCGCTGGCCGCGCGGCCGGCCGGCGAGCGGCCGATCGAGATTCCGCCGCTGCGCCTCGATCCGGCGCGGCGGGAGGTCCGGCGCGACGGCGAGGCGCTGGATCTGACCGCCACCGAATTCGATCTGCTGGTCTTCCTGGCGCGTCAGCCCGGCGTGGTGTTCAGCCGCCAGCAACTGCTCTCCGAGGTGTGGGGCTACCATCACGAGGGCTACGAGCACACGGTCAATTCGCACATCAACCGCCTGCGTGCCAAGGTCGAACCCGACCCGGCCCATCCGACGCTGATCCGCACCGTGTGGGGCGTCGGCTACAAGCTCGAGTGTCCGGAGGCGGCGTGAGCGGGACGCTGCTGGGCCGCCTGACCGTGGTGCTGACGCTGCTGGCGGTGGCCGGCTCGGGCCTGCTGCTGCACTTCGCCGAACGCTCCGACGCCCGGCACTCGGACCAGGTGCAGCAGGCGCTGCACCGCGAGCTGGCGGGCCACATGGTGGACGACAACCCGCTGCTGCGGCAGGGCGAGATCGCCCGCCACGCGCTGGAGAACGCCTTCCACACCCTGATGCTGCTGGGGCCGGCGTTCGAGATCTATGCCACCGACGTAGACGGCCGGATCCAGGCCTACTCGGCCGAACCGGGCCAGCTGCAGCGGATGCAGATCGATCTGGCGCCGGTGCATGAGTTCCTGTCCGGCGCCAGCCTGCCGATCTACGGCAGCGATCCGCGCAACCCGGCACGGCGGCAGGTGTTCTCGGCGGCGCCGATCAGCGGCCCGGACGGCGAGCGGCGCGGCTACCTGTACGTGATCGTCGGCGGCAGCCAGCAGAGCGCGGTGGAGCGCGACTACCGCGCCAACCTGTGGCAGGACCGGGCGCTGCTGTTCTCGCTCGGCGCACTGCTGCTGGCGCTGCTGCTTTCCGGCCTGTTGTTCGGCCTGCTGGCGCGGCCGCTGTCGGCGCTCAACCGGGCGATGCGCGATTTCCGCCGCGGCGGTCTTTCGCGCGACGCGATCGGCCGCCAGCTGCCGGGCTGGAAGAGCCGCGAGGTGGCCGAGCTGCAGCAGGGCTTCGTCGCGCTGGCCGAGACCGTCGCCGACCAGGTGGACCAGATCCGCGCCGGCGAGGAGGCGCGGCGCGACCTGATCGCGCAGATCGCCCACGACCTGAAGACGCCGCTGGCCTCCATGCAGGGCTACCTGGAGACCTGGCTGCTGCAGCATCCGCAGGCCAGCGAACGGCAGCACATCGAGGTGGCGCTGAGGAACGGCCGCCAGCTGCACCGGCTGGTGGACCAGCTGCTCGAGCTGGCCCGGCTCGAGGCTCGCCAGGAGCGGCTGGAGGTGGAGCCGGTGGCGGTGCTGGAACTGGCCCACGACGTGGCCGCCCGCTTCGCCCTCGAGGCTGAACGCCGCGGCGTCGAGCTGTGCGTGCAGGGCGACGACGCCGGCCTGCAGGCGACGGCCGACATCGCCAAGCTGGAGCGGGTGCTGCTGAACCTGGTGGACAACGCGCTCGGCCATACGCCGGCCGGCGGTCGTGTCTCGATCGAGGTCGGCGCGCAGGGCGCGGAGGTGCGGCTGGCGGTGCGCGACTCCGGCAGCGGCATCGGCGCCGAGCAGCTGCCGCGGATCTTCGAGCCGCGCTACCGCGGCAGTGCGACGGCCGACGGCGAGCGCACCCACCTGGGGCTCGGTCTGGCGATCGTGCAGCGCCTGCTGGAGCTGCACGGCAGCGTGGTGCGGGTGGACAGCGCGCCGGGCCAGGGCTCGGTGTTCAGTTTCGGCTTGGCGCGGGTCTGATCGGCGGCCGTGGCGAGACGCCGCCGCGGCCCGCCGCGCAAATTCAAAGCGATCGATGGGCCGCCGGGCGGCAGGCGCTCAACCCGGCCTGCCGCGGCGCAGCCGCAGGCCGGCCAGGCCCAGGCCCAGCAAGGCCAGCGTGGCTGGTTCGGGCACCGTCGGTGCCGTCGAGCCGAAAAGGACGTTGTCCATTGCGAAGCCGTCGTCTTCGAGGCCGCGGAATTCGACCGTCGAGAATGCGGTGTCGGACACTACGCCGAAGAAGCGCAGGATGTCGCCGCTGCTGGGTGCCGGCAGGAAGGTCGCGCCGCCGGCGTGGATCTCGGTGCGCAGCAGATCGTCGTTGAAGGCGGCGAGGGAGGCGCCGAAGCTGGTGATCGGGTTGTCGAAGGTCAGGAACAGGCTCGTACCGGCGACGGTCAGCACGTTGGCGACCGTCGTGCCGTCGATGTTGAACGACGAGAGCTGCGCGGGCGGCGCGTCGATCTGGTTGCGGCCCGGATCGGTGCGGGCCGGGCCGGTCATCGAGAGCGTAAAGGCGCCGACGTCGAGCGGCGTGGTGTGAAAGCTCGTGCCGTCCACCTGGCTATTGAAATCTTCGCTGCCGAGCGGGCCGGCAGCGGCGAGAAAGGCCGCGGCGTTGTCGAAACTCACGAATGCCGCATGTCCCGGCGCCGCACAGGCGAGCAGAACGGTGAGGCCCAACAGCTTCGGGGCCAGGCGCGTGAATATATTGGTTGTTTTCATGGATCGTTTCCTCACGGTTGGCGGGTGGGGGCCGCGTGTCTTCGGTCGGCGGCGAGTCTTGCTATCCGGCCGCGTCGGGGGCCGGGATGCAAGATGCGCGCCTCCTTGCGCGAAGTGGCTCGGCGGTGCGTTCCAGCGGTGCGCGGGCGGCAGCAGGCGCGGCGGCGGGGCGGCCCGACGGAGACTCGCTGCGGCGATGAAAACCGTTTGAAGACAACTAGATGTGAAGTTTCGGCGACCTCTCCCTGCTGTCGCGCGAGGCGCTGCAAGACGGCATGTCCGGTTCACGGGCGCTTGGCGCGTTGCGGCGACCGAGTGGCAGGAAGCGGCCGGCGCGGCGGCCGAGTGTAAAGAATTTCTTACACATTGAGGCTTGGCGGGTGGCCAAGCTGGAGCTGCGGCGCCGGCTTCGCCGAAGACCCGGGGGCCGGCGGCGCTCAGCGCTCGGACAAGGCGAGCTGTGCGCCGAGCACGGCGAACGCGCCGGCGATGCCGCGCCGCAGCCACGCCTGCACCGCCGGCGAATCGATGACGAGGTGCCGGAAGCCGTGGGCGGCCAGCCCGTAGAGCACGAAGATCGCGAAGGTCATGGCCATGAAGACGCTGCCGAGGAGCAGCAGCTGTGCGAGCGGCGAGGTGTCGCCGGGCTGGACGAACTGGGGCAGGAAGGCCAGGAAGAAGATCGTCAGCTTCGGATTCAGGATGTTCAGCAGGATCGCCTTGAGCACCACGCCGGGTCCGCTCCTCGCGCCGTGCACGCGCTGCAGCGCGAAGCCGGAACGATCGCGCCAGGCGGCCGCCGCGAGGTAGAACAGATAGGCCACGCCGAGGTATTTGAGCAGTTGGAAGGCCAGCGCGCTGGCGTGCATCAGCGCCGCCAGCCCGAGCACCGTGGCAAGCAGGTGCGGCACAATGCCCAGCGTGCAGCCGGCGGCGGCGAACACGCTGGCACGCCAACCGTGGGCGAGGCCGACGGAGACCGTGAACACGACGCCGGTGCCGGGCACCAGCACGACGATCAGCGAGGTGAGCAGGAATTCGGTGGTCGGCACGGGGTGGTCCTCGTCGCGCAATCCAGTGGCTTCGGTCCGATTGTGCCGCAGCACCGGCCGCGTCGCTATTCGCCGCCGAGTTCCAGTTCGATGCCGGTGTCCCAGACGATGCGGCATCGACTGCAGACGGACTTGCGCGACTTCCCGCCGGATCGTTGGCGGTGAAGCAGGACTCGCCCGCAGTCGGGGCAGCGGCAGACGTAGGCCCTGGCGACCGCCAGCAGCAGGCAGAACAGGCCGGCCGCCAGGAAGAGGGCCATCAGGAGGTCGACCAGCGGCTGGTTGCGCGACACTTGCTGCGCGCCGTAACCGGCAGTCCAGCACAGGATCGCCACGGCCCCGGCGTGCAGCAGCTCGATTCTCGTCCGCCTGGCGTGGGTGGGATGGAACTTGGTGTGCATCGTCGGCCGTCCTAGCTTTCGCTGTCGTGACCGGGCGGGCCGGCGGCGTGCAGCACGTGCAGGCGCGGCGTCGCCAGCTCGATGCCGCGTGCCCGGGCCTCCTCGATGAACGCCGCCAGCACGGTGTGGCGCGTCGTCAGCAGGTGGCGTATGTCCTTGGTGTAGTAGAACACCGTCCATTCCACCGCGAAGTCGCCGGCATCGGTGGCGTGCAGCTCGGGCGGATACTTGTGCTCGACGCCGCAGTCGCCGTCCTTGCGCAGCGCCTCGAACACAGCCGCGACCAGCTCGTGCATGCTGCCCTCGGCGGTGTCGTAGCCGACCTTCAGCACGATCGCCTCGCGCAGGCCGCGGGCCGAGGCGAACTTGGACAGGTTGTGGATGATCGTGCCGCGCAGCGTCGCGTTGCCGATCATGATGCGGTGGTTGTTGACCGGGTTCAGCAGCTCGGTGTGGAAGATCTTGGTCTTGTACACGGTGCCGATGATCGGCTCGCCGGGGTTGATCTCGATGACGTCGCCCTCCTCCACCAGCCGGCTGTTCAGGATCACCAGCCCGCCGATGATGTCCGGCGCCCAGGCGCCCTGCGTCAGCGCCAGCAGCACGCCGACGAAGCCGATCACGCCGCCGGCCTCGAGCAGGCTGTCGAAGCCGAGGATGCGCACCTCGGCGATCAGCACCATGACGAACAGCAAAACGCTGGAGAGCAGGCTCAGCACCCGCACGTTGTAGGTCTCGGTCCAGGTCTGCACGCCGTTGACCTCGCGCACCCGGCCGAAGCGGCGCTTGATCAGGTAGTTGGCGACGTGGGCGCTCAGGTAGCCGAGAAAGGCCACCAGCACCGCGCCGAGCAGGCGCGTCATCCACGAATGCGAGAGCACCGGCAGCACGGCGTTGGAAAAGACCACTAGCAGCACGACCAGCACGTTCGCGGCGCGGAAGAAATGCAGCTTGCCGCTGAAGGCCTCGTCGCTGGTGGCCGAGCGCGACACTGCCTTCAGCAGCGGCCGCGAGAACGCGATCAGTACCAGGTTGGCGACGATCAGCGCGGTTTCGGCGAGCGAGAAGTTCTGCAGCCAGGTGAGCGACATAGCCGTGCGGGCGGGGTGACCTGCCGGGCATTATGCCCGAGCCCGGCGCGCCTCCGGGGCCCGCCTCGGGCTGTGGCCGAGGAAGGACTTTGCGGGACGGGACGTTCGATCGGGCGGAGCCGGTCGCCCTGCCGGAGTGCCATCGGTGGATGACGGAGAGCGACAGTCGCCCGAGGGGACTACTCGCGGAAACGAATCAGCATCGGACGATGCAAGCAAATGGCATCGGGCGGCGGACATCCGGCCGCACAACGGGCACTCGGCACGCGCCTGTCTCGTGACAATGCGAGGCCCAGCCTCTTGTTGTCCGACTGACCGGATTTCCGTTCGGCAATTCGTGCATGGTCCTTCGTCAGAGGCGCTTCGCCGGATCGATGTCGCCCGGCGCCACGACCTGCGCGTCGGTGACCTTCCACGGCCCAAGCGACAGGTCGAACGGCGCGGCCAATCCGCGATCGACCATCCGCTTTGCATTGCTGTGATAGACGCGAAAGCTCTCCAGATCGGGTCGAACGGCGTCAGGATCTTTGCTGCCGTAGTCGGGATTGGGCAGCGTCAGGTACTCGTCGTAGTTGAAGTCGTAGCGGTCGAGGGCCGTGGCCTCCCATTTGCGGAACAGCACCGACACCAGCTTGCCCTTGGCGATGCCCGACACCTCGACATCGCTGCGCAACTGGAAGCCGCGCAGCGATGTGAACAAGTCGCGCTCCTGCTCGGTGCCGTTCAACTGGACCCGAATCACCGCCGCTCGGGTCGGCGCCACGTCCACAAGGCTCTGGTAGTACAGCGACAGCGACTTGAGGCCGTCCCAGCGGCCATCCTGCAGGCGAGGGATCAGTCCGGCCCATTTCCGGGTCTTGCCACCGGCGCCGAGGCGCGCCTTTTCCTCACTCAGGAATACACGCCGATGGAACATGAGAGCGGCGGCGACGGCGGCATTTTTCTGCAGGTAGCTCGGAGCCGTGAAGCGGTACGGCGACGGACCCTGGCGCGGATTTACGTAGGCCTTGAGAAACTGTCCGGACAGCGGCAAGCGGCCCTGGATGGTCCTGGCCAGGGCGGCGTCGGCCAGCCGGTTGTACCAGCGGTGAACCCGCTCGATCGGTAGGCTCTTGAGAATATCGTCAGACATGGCACCTCTTCTGCGGGACGAGGGCCTGAATCAGTCGGCTCTGACCTGATAGGCGGTCTCGATGCGACGGGCGAGTTCGATTGCGGTGATCTCCTGGCGCGGGCCTCCTCCGCCCTCCTCAAGCAATGAGACGACCACGTCGAAGGCGCCATCCCTTGTCGTGAAGGTCACGCCGCTGAGCGCACCATCCGGCGAAAATCGTGGCGTTGCCACCCGCGCGCGCGCGCCGATGGAAGGGAAATCGCGCTCGCGGATGGTCCCTTCGGCGGCCGCGAATGCCTGCTGCCACTCGGCCACCGGCAGCCGGCTGCCCCCTCGCGCGACGGCAATTGCGATCGACAGGCCGCGTCCTCCATCTGCGGGATAGAGCGAATACACCCGCTCGTCCGCCTGCTCCAGGATCTCGCGGGCCAATGCCGGGCCGGGGCCGGCCAGTTCGACCGTGACGATCTCGTCCCAGTCGTAAAGCGACATGCCCCGGCGGTCAGCCAGGTCGGTGCAGGCGGTCGCGACGAAGGCGAGCAAGGTACAGAGGAAGGCAAGAGGCCCCGGCAGGACACTCCGCATCGTTCGATCCCTGAAGGCGAACTGAGGTTGCGATCATCATCCCCCCGTCGGACCCGCTCATGCAAACGGCGTGGCGGCGCCAGTGACGTTCGCGGGGACCGGGCGACGAACGGCCGCTTCATCCCGCGGCCCGCGGCAAGGTCCGGCCCGCTGCGGAAAACCAGGCCGCCGTCGCCACAAAGACCGGAAACAGAGTCCGGCAGCCGTCGGTGACGACAGCTCACCGGACGCTTCGGCCGGAGCCGCCGTTCATCGACGACCCATGGCGCCGAGATGCCGTAGGGCGGGCTTCAGCCCGCCAGCGGCGGTTGATCGGCCATTGCTGCCGGTGGCCTGTCTTGCTGAATCGAGCGGCAATCCGCAGCATACCAGTCGTTCAGCTGTGAGTCGGTGCGAACAGCAGCCTTTCTATCCGGCGAACGCGAACAAACGACCAGATTCTGGCTTTCGCGAGACCCCGTTGAATGTCTGACATGCAATTTGGAATTAACAGTCCGCCTTGCTCTTGCCAGCCTCCTCGCCCGCCGGAGTAAAGGAGCTGCGGATTAGTCAAACAACACAGGAGGCATGAAGCGCAAAATTTCCGGCCACCTAACTACGATCTGGGAGCCCGGCAACTGCTACTAGTTTCGGTGATGCACCGTAACCAGCTCGGGAGGACAATCGCAATGCTGTCTGCCCCTCGATTAATTGGTGAGCGATCCAGGCGCGATCTACTATCGGACTAAAAAGAAGAATCCGCCCCATAAACTTCGCAAATTCAGATTCGGCCAGAAGATCCACTCCGTAGAAATGAAAGGATTTCCCGGATGCAAGAAGATATCCTCGTAGTCCTAACACGTTCAGGAGTTCCATCACAGTATCCCGCGTAGTGGGGTTGTCAGAACAGTGAAAGTCAATCTGCGGTATATGCCGAACAGTCCCGTCAGCGCATTTCACCTTTGATGCGACAGCAAGAATTTTGTCAGATGTTAGAGTGGTTTCTATAGCGCGAAGCTCGTTCAGCGCCAAGGTTGAGGTGAGCAAGGTATGAACGTTGTCAGTAATTGCATTGTGATACGTTGCCGCACGAAAAATGCCAACTGTCGGCGCTGCTGCGCGCATTGAAATTGTTAATAGCGCGTCCCAGAAGGGAAGCAAGGTGCTCGCTTTAAGCGACTTGGCTCGCTGGACAATCTCTAGTTCCTCCTTTGACAGTTCCGCGCGTTGCAACAATAGCGGCGCTAGTTGCGGAGTAAACAGTGTAAAGCTATGTACGATTGGGTTTGCGCGTAAGACCGCCATGAAGACGTCGTATGCGTCCAAATGACCTGGCGTCATGGCCTCATGTGATGTCATTGAGAGTATGCATTGTGGATTCGATATGGCGAAAATTCTCGTAATTCCAACCTTCGTAGCGATACTCCGGGCCTAAGGTACGACCAATCACACGGACCTGCGATAGAGGTACATGATTGGAGGGCAAACTTCCTCTTGGATTCTCGACAACCACGCACGGAAATTCTTCGATTCCCATATCACGAGAATAAATGGCCCGCGACGTACCTTCAACGAGAAGCAGTTTGTCGCCATACAGTTCAACGACAGGCGGCGTGATTATAGATCTTCCGCTAATCAATTGAATCGCTGCCGGTGTAAAGGGTGTTATTTCAGCGTCGCGGAAAGTTTCGTAAAGATAGTCGATCTGCTTCACTTTGAATTCCCGACCATAGCGAGCAAGTGAGTAGAGATCTCTTGTGGCAACTGTTTTAAATGAGATTCGCGTTTCCGCTGCACTGTACTGGCTGACATTTCGAAGCCTTCTTAACACTTCCTGCTCAGTAATCTGCTCCAATTTGGGAATGAAGTTGATCGGACCTTCCGTGTCTGCGCATCGAATAGCTCCAGACAATGTTGAAATGACAACTGCATCATTTGGGGCGTGATACTGTGTAATTCCGGCTTTCTGGTCATCATCGACAGTTGGCGGTTTTACGAACGCGCTGGCGTGGGTGGTTGCGCTGTCAAATATAAAAGATCGATACCGTATTTGCTTGTATTGCAATCTGCAGCCTAATACTGAAAGGAGGCGCTCGCGATACGCTTCGTTACCCTGCGCTTCTCTTTTGTCTGGCAAATAAACAGTTATTGGAACATTGAGAAGCCGTAGGCGCAAGAGCATTGGAAATAGGGGAAATACAAACTTGCAGTCTAACTCAGAAATAATTAGCTCTTGGACACCTGATGCGCGTTCAATTAAGGATGCATTTAATTCGTCTGAGCCTTGTATAATTCGACGGCTTGAACCTGAGTTTCTTACATGAAGACTTTCCTCTTCGAAAAATTTCTTCGCAGCCTCTATGCCACTCTGTATCAATTGATCTACTTTCTCCTTTGTCATTTTTGAAAAATCAGTAGCTTTTACCTCTCCGGTCGGAATCCGAATGGTAGGTATTTCGCCTAACAATGAGCCCTGAATGTCCTGATTGCCATCCACCACTGTCTCAGCGAGTCGTGAAAGCATATGTCCTGTCTCGTGCTGCGGGTCTCCCTGCAATGCAAACGCCAATACTCGACTGGCTAGCGGCACGTCTGACGGCTCATTCTTCTTGTAGACGAACGATGGCAGATTCGACAACACCCCACCATCGACATATTTCTCATTTACAGGTTGAAAATATATCGGTATTGAGCAGGAAGCACGAACGGCCATAGCAACTGAGTCTTCGGCTGTGTTCTTTGAGTTCCAAACTTTTACTCCTCGCGACGATATGTCCGTAGCGACGACAGATAGAGGGATTGGCAAATCCTTAAACCGAACTGACCTGCCAAAGTTCCTGCCAAGGACCGACTGGAGTCGCTCCTCCATCCAATCCTCTATGTATTGGCTGGAGTACATTCCTTCATGGAAGACAATTCCACCGATATCAAGGCCTGCCCATCGGCATTGTGATAGCGCCCATTCAAAAATTCGACGCCATACCCCTAATTTTCGTCTGGTCTTTGGCGCTTCGAATTTTGCAAAATCCAACTGCGCAAGTATTTCTTGAAGCTGCCTTGGCGACGCTCCTGCGGCTACAAGCGCTGCTGCAATTGAACCCGCTGACGTTCCCGCTACTTCTACGAAACTTACGCCCGTTTGTTGGGCAACTTCATACGCTCCTGCGAAGGCGGCTGCTCTGCAGCCACCACCTTGAAATACGCCTAACGTCGACTGAAAATATCTTGTGCGATTTTGCATTAAGTTATTGTTTTATAAGTGTGGTTAGCGCGACTCGATTCGGCGAGCCTTAGATCCCTATTGGAGGATTGCTCCAGATATCTTCAAAGGCACTGGTTAAGCCGTTCTATGACGAGTGACGATTGTACAGTAGCCGATCCGTGGCTAGCCCACCCAATCGCCGCCGGTACTGCAAGCTACCAGTCAGTAGTGAGGGACTGCCGCCGGTAGCAATCTACCCCATCGCTGACGTCGTTCTACGGTTACATCGGCGACAGCAAAGGCCGAGCTGCATGTGTAAGTTGTTGGGTCACGCTCAGTTTTGGGGGCAAGCAGCCGTTCACATGTCGCGCAGCGGTGACTCCTGGCCACGACATCGTGCACGCCGAGAACCTGCTGCTGACTTCGTACGGGCGTCGGCGCACTCAGGCACCTGCGATTTGTACTCGCATAGAGGGATCTGACGCTGGTGGCAGGCAATAGACCATTTCCATCGGCAGTCCCTTTGCGTCTCGGGGCGGCTTTTCGGGCAGCGTAAGGAGGTCGACATCACTGCGTGTGGCCACGAATGCCGCCACAAGCGCATCCACGATGTCATCCAATGCAACTTGATTCCGTCTGAAAGCTCTCGCGGCTTCCGCAGTAAGTTCTTGGCCTCCCGGAAAGACATGCTCCAAGAGCGCAATCCTTTCGACGTGGCCTTCTCTGGTCTTCTTCCGATGAAGCATCGGTTGCCTCCCAGCCAATGCCCAGAAGCATATTTCCGGGTGCACCTCTCGAACAAGCCGCCGTGCCTTCTCGCATGAGTTCATCAACTGGTCCACCTCGCGAATCTTCGGTGCTATTGCGAACGCCTGCTGACTCAATCCCTTACCCGTGATATTGCGGTTTTGGTTCAATGCTGCTGCATACGGTTGGATATCAAGAATTGCCCTAATTGGAGCCGGAAACACGCTCGATGCTCTCGGCCGCCCAAGACATCTTCTCGCCTCCTTATCGCACTCACGAGGTGTTCCATCATCGTCCCGCAGGCCAATTGGAATGTCGATGCAAAGAGTGGCGTCCTCTGAAGCGCGTTCGAGAAGTTCAGCGAGTCTGGAAACGACCCCATAGCGAAGTTCTCCCCCGTTGCATTCCACGTAGAACCAACCCGCTCGACAACCATCGATACCAAATGAAATATGCACTGCGGTCCTCCGTGTGCGTAAGTGTATGCGTTGAGTGTCGGATTCTCGTTGCGGGTCGTCGGGAGGCGCGAGCAGGTGAAGGGTAGGTGAGCGGCGCATTGCTGCCCGAGACGGGCCAGAGGCCCTAGGTCGGCAATGGCCGATCAACCGCCGCTGGCGGGCTGAAGCCCGCCCTACGGCATCTCGACGTCATGCGTGGTCGATGGACGGCCGCTCCTGCTGGGTTGCTTGCGTGGGACGGCCGGTCTCCAGAGCGGGGCGGTCGTTCGGTTGGCCGCCAGGATTCGTGCAGCGGCAGCAAATGGCCGACAGCGAGCGCGCCGGTTTGAGCCCGCGAGCTGCCGTTGGCGCACGGAGAGAAGAGCGCTCGAACTCGCTTCGAATGACCCAGCCGCAGGCCTTTCGTCTCATCGTTCTCGTGCCGCTGGCGGAGCCGGAAGCCCGACGCCATCGACCCCCTTGGCTTCCGAGCCGAACACACTCGGCGGCAGGCCGCAGGAAACGTGCCGGTCCCCTGCTCACGGTCGATCGTCACCGTCTTGTCGTTGAGCCGAACGACGCGAGCGCTTCGCTCCTTGTGGTTGCGCCCGGCGGACCCTGCCCACCACCGACCACGACCGCGTTGCGGCCCAGCCCGTCGTGGCCTTTCGTGGATTTCGGTGACGGTGTCGTCAAGATCGATCGTCGCGCAGGAGATCAGCCACCGCTGACCGGTCGAGAACGACGACCCGCTTGGGCCTCGATTCCAGGAGCCGGCTGTGCAGGGCTTTGGCCCGCGGGTGGATGTCTAGCCGATCTTCACGACGATGTCGTGCAGCGTGTTGGCGCAGTGCGCCATGCGGTCCGCGCCGTTGGACAGGTGGCGGTAGATCTCGCGGCGCTTGAACATGTTCAGGTAGTCGTCGCCCTGGAACAGGTCGGCCAGCGCGCGGCGGTAGAGCTTCTCGACGCGGCGTTCGGCCTTGCGCGCGGCGTCGGCGTCGGCGGCGGCGCGGCGGGGGGTGGTGGCGAGCTGGTTGAAGCCCTTGGCGAGGAAGTTCGCGCCTTCGTTCAGGCGCTGCGCCATCTCGCGCATGAAGCCGTCGGGCGTGACGCCGAGGATGTCCATCTCGTTGACGGTGGTCTTGCAGTAATTGACCACTTCGTCCATGTCCATGATCGCGCGGTAGATGTCTTCCCGGTCGATCGGGGTCGAGAAGGCCTCGTTCAGCACGTGGATGTTGCGCACCTTGATCGTGTCGGCGTCGTGTTCGTCCTTGCGGATCTCCTGGCCGACGTCGGGGTCGCCGCTTTCCATGAATCGGATCAGGAGGTCGGTGGTGTGGATGACCTGCTTCGATTGTTCGGCCAGCAGCGTGAAGAAGTCCGGCGCCTTCGGGAAGATGCGGTCGAGCACACGGTGGACGATGGAGGCGGGTTGCTTGGGCATCGTGAGGTTCCTCAGCTGACGAAGCCGGAGAGGGCCAGTTCGAGCAGGCCGCCGACCAGCGCGGCGGCGGGTATCGTGATCAGCCAGGTGGCGCCGATTTCGCGCGCCTTGCCCCAGCGCACCGCGCGCGGGCGCTCGGACGCGCCGATGCCCATGATCGAGCTGGCGACCACGTGGGTGGTGGACACCGGCGCGCCGATCATCGAGGCGGCGAACACCACGCAGCCCGAGGCGAGCTGGGAATTCAGCGCGTGCAGCGGGCGCACGCGGTAGATCGCGAAGCCGAGCGTGCGCACGATGCGCCAGCCGCCCGACATGGTGCCGAGCGTCATCGCGGTGGCGCAGGCCACCATCACCCAGCCCGGCACCTGGAAGCTGTCGATGCGCCCGCCCAGCAGCAGCGCCAGCGTCAGGATGCCCATGCTCTTCTGCGCATCGTTGGCGCCGTGGGAGAAGGCCAGCGCGGCGGCCGTGAAGAACTGGGCCTTGCGCAGCTGGCGGTTGAGCGTCGGGCGGGCGGCGCGAAAGACCAGTCCGGCGAGCTTGTGCAGCAGGTAGCCGGCGGCGAAGCCGACCAGCGGCGACAGCACCAGCGCCAGCACGACCTTGGTGACGCCGCTCAGCCGGCCTTCGTTGAGCAGCGCGGTGAAGCCCCACACGACGTGGTCCTGGCCGGCCGCCATGACGACCGCGCCGATCAGCCCGCCGACCAGCGCGTGGGACGAGGACGAGGGGATGCCTTTCCACCAGGTGATCAGGTTCCAGCAGATGGCGCCGGTGAGGCCGGCCAGCACCACGGCCAGCGAAAACGCTGCCGGCAGTTCGTCGAGGTGGATGAATTTGCCGATCGTGTTGGCGACCGCGGTACCGCCCAGCACCGGGCCGAGGAATTCGAACACGCCGACGATCGCGACTGCCTGTACCGGCTGCATGGCGCGCGAGGCGATGACCGTGGCGATGATGTTGGCGGCGTCGTGGAAGCCGTTGGTGTAGTCGAACAGCAGCACCAGGACCACCGCAAAGGCCACCAGAATCGTCAGTGTCTCCATCCCCTCCCCGGCCTTTGTCGTCGATTCGTTGTCACCGGTATGGCTGCGATATTACGTTACCACGGCCGCGCTGCCGTCATGGTGACGGAGCGGTCCTGCGGCCCGGCCGGCGGCGGGGGATCCCCGCAGGCGGGTTCCGCGCTATGCTCGGGCGATGCGCATCGGAATCGACCTGGGCGGCAGCAAGATCGAGGTTCTGGCGATCGACGAAGCCGGCGGCGAGCATTTTCGCCGCCGCGTGCCGACGCCGGCCGGCGACTACGCGGCGACGCTGGCCGCCGTCGCGGGGCTGGTCGCCGACACCGAGCGGGCGGCGGGGCAGCGCTGCACGGTCGGCATCGGCACGCCGGGCTCGCCGTCGCGGGTGGATGGATGCATCCGCAACGCCAATTCCACCTGCCTCAACGGCCGGCCGCTGCAGCACGACCTGGAGCGCGCGCTCGGGCGGCCGGTGCGGGTCGCCAACGATGCCAACTGCATGGCCTTGTCCGAGGCGGTGGACGGTGCGGGCGCCGCTGCCCGGGTGGTCTTCGGCGTCATCCTCGGCACCGGCGTGGGCGGCGGCGTCGTCGTGGACGGCCGGGTGCTGGACGGGCCGAACGGCATCGCCGGCGAGTGGGGGCACAATCCGCTGCCCCTGCCGCGCGGTGCCGATCTGCCGCTGCCGTGCTGCTACTGCGGCCGGCAGGGCTGCATCGAGGCCTACCTGTCCGGTCCGGCGCTGGCGGCCGACCACGCCGCCCACGGCGGCGAAGCGCTGGATGCGCGAATGATCGTCGAGGGCGCGCTGGCCGGCGACGCGGTGTGCGAGATGAGCCTGCAGCGCTACGAGGAACGCCTGGCGCGCGCGCTGGCCGGGGTCATCAACATCCTCGATCCGGACGTGATCGTGCTCGGTGGCGGCGTCTCGAATACCGTGCGGCTGTTGCATACGGTGCCGGACCTGTGGGCGCCGTACGTCTTCTCGGACCGGGTGGACACCCGGCTGGAGGCGAGCCGGCACGGCGATTCGTCCGGCGTGCGGGGCGCGGCCTGGCTGTGGCGGCCGGGCGAGGCCGCGTCGGCTCGGGACGGCGCGCAAGAGGAGGATTCGTGATCGAGATCACCCGCAATGCCGACGGCAGCCACGCCTGCGAGGCCGAACTGCCGCCGCCACGGAAAGCCGTCAAGAAGCCGATTCCGCTCGAGGTGCGGAGGATGCCCGAGGCCTTCGTCGTGCACACGATGGAAGGCCGCATGGAGGGCAAGGCCGGCGACTGGCTGATCACCGGCATCGACGGCGAGATGTACCCGTGCGACGCCGACATCTTTGCCCGCAGCTACGATCTGCAGGGCGGGGGCTGAGCCGGCTCAGACCTCCTGCGGGTCCACGTCGATGCGCCAGCGCAGCTGGCGCCCGCCCGGCCGCTGCTGCAGCGCCGCCAGCCAATCGGACAGGAAGGCCTGCAGGGCGCCGCGCCGCGGCGATTCGACCAGCAGCTGGGCGCGCTCCCGGCGCGCCAGCCTGACCATCCGCATCGGCACCGCATCGAACACCTGGATCTCGGCACCTGCCAGCTCGCCGGCCAGCGCCTGGGCGCCGCGCAGGAAGTCGAGCGCGTCGGCGAGCTGCGGCGCGTCGGCGCGCAGCATGGCCTGGAACGTGAACGGCGGAAAACCGGCCCGCCGCCGCTCGTCGAGTGCCATCGCGGCGAAGCGCGAGTAGTCGTGGGCCACCAGCGCGGCGTACAGCGGCTGCTCGGGAAACTCGGTCTGCACCAGCACCTCGCCCGGCCGCTCGGCCCGCCCGGCCCGCCCGCCGACCTGCATCAACTGCTGGAACAGGCGCTCCGGTGCGCGGAAATCGGCCGCGTGCAGCGAGGCGTCGGCGCCCACCACGCCGACCAGGGTCAGCAGCGGAAAGTCGTGGCCCTTGGCCATCATCTGGGTGCCGACGATGATCTGCGCCTCGCCCGAGGCGATCGCCGCCAGCCGCCGTTCCCATTCCCGCCGCGTGCGCACCGCGTCGCGGTCGATGCGCAGCACGCGGGCCTGCGGGAACAGCTCGCCGAGCCGCTCCTCGATCCGCTGGGTGCCGCGGCCGAAGGCCTTGATGTCCTGGTTGCCGCATTGCGGGCAGACCCGCGGCACCGCGCTTTCGGCGCCGCAGTGGTGGCAGCGCATGCGGCCCTCGGCCTGGTGCAGCACGCGGTTGGCCGAGCAATGCTCGCAGCCACTGATCCAGCCGCAGGACGGGCAGCTCAGCACCGGCGCGTAGCCGCGCCGGTTGAGGAACACCAGGCACTGCTCGCCGCGCTGCAGCCGCTGGCCGATGGCCTCGATCAGCGGCGGGCTCAAGCCCTGGTCGAGCTTGACGCGGCGGGTGTCGATGCGGCGGATGCGCGGCAGCGCCAGCGCGACGGCCCGCTGCGCCAGTTCGAGGCGGGTGTAGCGGCCGTCCAGGGCGTGCTGCCAGCTCTCCAGCGAGGGCGTGGCGGAGCCCAGCACGAGCGGGATGTCGTGCTGGCGTGCGCGCCACACGGCCAGGTCGCGGGCCGAGTAGCGCACGCCTTCGAGCTGGGCATAGGACGGGTCGTGCTCCTCGTCGATGATGATCAGGCCGAGCCGCGGCAGCGGCGTGAACACCGCCAGCCGGGTGCCGAGCACGATGTCGGCGCGGCCGAGCAGTGCCTGCAGGAAGCCGCTCGAACGGGCGCCGTCGGACTGGGCCGAGTGCAGCGCCACCACCCGGGCCTGCGCGAAGCGCCCGCGCACGCGGGCCTCGAGCTGCGGCGTCAGCGCGATCTCCGGCACCAGCATCAGCACCTGGGCGCCGCGCTCCAGCTGGCGGCGGGCGAGCTGCAGATACACCTCGGTCTTGCCGCTGCCGGTGACGCCGTGCAGCAGCCACGGCCGGTAGCCGGTCGGTTCGGCGTCGATGCGCGCCAGCGCGTCGGCCTGCTCGCCGTTCAGCGCCAGCTCGCCGCTGGGCCGGCCCGGCGCCGGATCAGGGGGTTGGGCGATCCAGCCGCGCCGCAGCGCGTCGGTGATCGGCGCGGCGCTGCCGACAAGGGCGCGCAGCGCGCTGCGGCGCAGCGTGCCGGCGGCCAGCAGCGGCTCGACCGCGGCCAGCGCCCGACGCGCCCGATGGCCGGCCGCCGCGGCCTGGCGGCCCTCCGCGGTGGCCTGCAGCAGCGGATCGGCTTCGGCCTCGTCCACCTCGGCGCTGCGGCGCAGGCCCGGCGGCAGGGCCAGGTGGATCACCTCGCCGATCGGCGCGTGGTAGTAGCGGGAGACGAAGCGGGCCAACTGGAGCCAGCTCGGCGGCAGCGCCGGGAGTTCGCGGCGGATGCCCAGCACGGGCTTTAGCCGGGCGGTCTCGATCGGGCTGTCCGGGTGCAGCGAAAGAATGACGCCGCTCAGCACCTCCTTGCCGAACGGCACCAGCACGCACCGGCCCACATCTTCTGTGGATGCTTGTTCCGCAATGTAATCAAAGTCTTGCGCGAGCGGCACCGGAAGGGCGACACGGGCGATCAGCATGGGGCCCGGCCGCAATCAAGGAAAGGTTCTGTGAAACAATGAGATAGGACGCATTCATGAAGCGAAGTCGGATGAAAGCGCCTTAATCTCCCGCAACAAAACCGTAATCCCGGCTTCTCCACAGAAGCTGTGGATAAGCTTGTGGGCAGTTGGGCGCGGACGGCGGTTTCCGCGGGCGATGGCGCGGCCCGGAGTCCTTTGCCTAAACAATGGGCAGTTGGAAAAGCCATATAAAACAACGTGTTGTCACCTGGTCTTGAGCCCCCCGCGGAAGTTGCCGCCAGATGCGGAAGGATCAGGCCGATGTGCATAAGTCAATACCCGTCCGGACATTTTTTTTCTTGACCTGGCGTCGGCAGCGTGCTTTGCAAGCGTAAAAAGGGGCCGGTCTGGCCGGCCCCGCGCTCGAAGTCCGGAGGACGCCGTGCCTCAGCCGGCGGAGCGGATCTTGCGGCTGTGGCTGTGCACGGCCTCGACCAGCACCGAGACGTTGTCGGGCGGCGTGAACTGGGAGATGCCGTGGCCCAGGTTGAAGACGTGGCCCGGATGGTTGCCGAAGCTGTCGAGCACCCGGCGGGCCTGCTCGGCCACCGCCTCCGGGCTGGCGAACAGCACCGCCGGATCCAGGTTGCCCTGCAGCGCGACGCGGTCGCCGACCAGCGCGCGGGCCTTGCCGATGTCCATCGTCCAGTCCAGGCCGACGGCGTCGTAGCCGGCGGCGGCGATGTCTTCCAGCCACAGGCCGCCGCCCTTCGTGAACACGATGCTCGGTACCGGCCGGCCCTCG
>JBNLET010000175.1:0-4912 GCA_050305135.1 Rhodocyclaceae bacterium
CGGTGCGCAGGAAGCCGTAGGCGTACTCGCCGTCCACCTTGATCGTGGCGCTCTTGATGCCGGCCACCTCGCCCTCTGACTCCTC
This sequence comes from Rhodocyclaceae bacterium, assembly GCA_050305135.1. Taxonomy (GTDB): domain Bacteria; phylum Pseudomonadota; class Gammaproteobacteria; order Burkholderiales; family Rhodocyclaceae; genus Cognatazoarcus. Next base: position 86 of record JBNLET010000175.1, read on the forward strand.
CAGCAGCTCGGTCGAGAAATCCTTGCGCTCGCAGTAGCGCAGGTACATGCGCTCCAGCATGCCGGCCCAATCCTGCGCCTCGGTGCCGCCGGCGCCGGCCTGGATCTCGATGAAGCAGGGGCTGGGGTCGAGCGGGTTGGAGAACATGCGGCGGAACTCCAGCTCGCCGACCTTGCCTTCCAGCGATTCCAGGTCGGCCTCGACGGCCGCCATCGTGTCCTCGTCCTGCTCGGCCTCGGCCAGTTCGAACAAGTCCTTCAGGTCGGTGGATTGCTGCTCGATCTCGTTCAGCGTGACGACGACCTTCTCGAGCTGGTGTTTTTCCTTGCCCAGTTCCTGCGCGCGCGCGGCGTCGTTCCAGACCGCCGGATCTTCCAGCGCGCGGGTCACTTCCTCTAGCTGGGTCGCCTTTTCAGCGTAGTCAAAGATACCTCCGTAGCTGCTGGCCCCGCTGGTTCAGGTCGGCGATGGTGTCGGCGATGGTGTTGATGCGTTCGGCGTCCATGGCTGCAGCTCCGCGAATTCGGAAAAGCCGATCATTATACGGGTTCGGCCGCGGCTGCCCGGCATCGCCGCGAGAAAAGAAAACGGGGCCCGTGGCCCCGTCGTTTCTCTTCGATGTCCTGCTTCTCAGCCCTCGACCACGGTCGCGATCGCGTCGGCCACGTGGTCGATGTTGCCGGAGTTCAGCGCCGCCAGGCAGATGCGGCCGGTGGATACCGCGTAGATGCCGAACTCGTCCGCCATGCGCGCGACCTGGGCGGCCGTCAGGCCGGTGTAGGAGAACATGCCGCGCTGCTTGATGACGAAGGAGAAGTCCTGCGCCACGCCGCGCGCCGCGAGCTTGTCGACCAGGCCGGTGCGCATCGCACGGATGCGGTCGCGCATCTGCGCCAGCTCGTCTTCCCACATTGCGCGCAGTTCGGCCGAATTCAGCACCGCGGCGACGATGGCGCCGCCGTGGATCGGCGGGTTCGAGTAGTTGGTGCGGATGACCCGCTTGACCTGCGAGGTGACGCGCTTGGTCTCGTCGGCATTGGCGGTGATGATCGACAACGCGCCGACCCGCTCGCCGTAAAGCGAGAAGGACTTCGAGAACGAACTCGAAACGAAGAATTGCAGGCCGCTGGCGGTTAGCGCGCGCACCGCCACCGCGTCGGCGTCGATGCCGTCGGCGAATCCCTGGTAGGCCATGTCGAGGAAGGGCACCAGCGAGCGGGCGCGGCAGGCCGCGACGACCTCGTCCCACTGCTCGTCCGACAGGTCGGCGCCGGTCGGGTTGTGGCAGCAGGCGTGCAGCAGCACGATCGAGCCGGCCGGCAGGCCGAGCAGCTTTTCCTTCATGCCCGCGAAGTTGACGCCCCGGCTGGCGGCGTCGTAGTACGGATAGGCCTCGACCCGGAAGCCCGCACCCTCGAACAGCGCGCGGTGGTTCTCCCAGCTCGGATCGGAGATGTACACGGTGGCGTGCGGCAGCAACTGCTTCAGGTAGTCCGCGCCGACCTTCAGCGCACCGGTGCCGCCCAGCGCCTGGAAGGTGGCGACGCGGCCCTCGGCGAGCAGCGGCGAATCGCTGCCGAAGAGCAGGTTCTGCACGCCCTTGTTGTAGGCCGGGTTGCCGTCGATGGGCTGGTAGCCGCGCGGCGGCTTGGCCTCCAGCCGGGCCTGCTCGGCGGTGGCGACGGCGCGCAGCAAGGGGATCTTGCCGTCGTCGCCGTAGTACACGCCGACGCCGAGATTCGCCTTGCCGGCGCGAGTGTCGGCGGCGAACGCCTCGTTCAGGCCAAGGATCGGGTCACGGGGCGCCATCTCGACGGCGGCGAAGATCGAAGCGGTCATGAAAACTCCAGAATGGGCAGGTTGGGGTGCCGTGAAAGGCGCAGTAGTTTACCACCCGCGCAGCCGTTGCGTGCAGGGCGCGGCGCGGCGGGCGAACGGAATATAATCATAGGCTTGTGTGGTCCGGCCCGAAGGGAATCGCGACCGCGAGAGTCCTTCCGGAGTGCTGCCGCTTGACGGTTCCCGCCGATCTGTCCGTGACCTGCCTGTGCGCCGAGTGGTGCGGCACCTGCCGCGACTACGCCGACGGCTTCACCCGCCTCGGCGAAGCCTTTCCCGGCACCCGTTTCACCTGGTACGACATCGAGGACGATGCCGAGGTGGTCGGCGACCTGGACATCGAGACCTTCCCGACGCTGCTGATCCGGCGTGCCGGCCACGTCGTATACCTCGGCCCGGTGCTGCCCGACCCGGCCCATGCCCGCCGCCTGATCGAAACCTACGCCGAGATGGACGCGGCCGAGGCGGTGCGCTACGCGACCGCCACCGAGGAGCGGCGCGAGTGGCAGGAGATGTGCGACTTCGGGGACGGCGCCTGATGGATCCGAGCGAAGTCGTCTGCTTCGAGGGCAGTCCGTTCCGGCTGCACCAGCCGTTTGCGCCGGCCGGCGACCAGCCGGAAGCGATCCGCCAGCTGGTCGAGGGCATCGAGGACGGTCTGATGTACCAGACCCTGCTCGGCGTGACCGGCTCCGGCAAGACCTACACGATGGCCCAGGTCATCGCCCGGCTCGGCCGTCCGGCCCTGGTGCTGGCGCCGAACAAGACGCTGGCGGCCCAGCTCTACGCCGAGTTCCGCGAGTTCCTGCCGGAAAACGCGGTCGAGTACTTCGTCTCGTACTACGACTACTACCAGCCGGAAGCCTACGTGCCGTCGCGCGATCTGTTCATCGAGAAGGATTCCTCGATCAACGAGCACATCGAGCAGATGCGGCTGTCGGCCACCAAGAGCCTGATGGAGCGGCGCGACGTGGTGATCGTCGCCAGCGTCTCGTGCATCTACGGCATCGGCGATCCGGTCGACTACCACTCGATGGTGCTGCACCTGCGCGAGGGCGAACGGATCTCGCACCGCGAGGTGCTGAAGCGCCTGGTGGCGATGCAATACACCCGCTCGGAAGTGGATTTCCGCCGCGGCACCTTCCGCGTGCGCGGCGACGTGATCGACGTCTTCCCGGCCGAGAACGCCGAGCAGGCGGTGCGCATCGAGATGTTCGACGACGAGATCGAGCACCTCACCACCTTCGATCCGCTGACCGGCCACCTGCGCCAGCGGCTGGCGCGCTTCACGGTCTATCCGTCGAGCCACTACGTGACGCCGCGCGCCACGGTGCTGAAGGCGATCGAGTCGATCAAGGAAGAGTTGTCCGAGCGCATCGCCCATTTCCAGCGCGCCACCAAGCTGGTGGAGGCGCAGCGCATCGAGCAGCGCACCCGCTTCGACCTCGAGATGCTGACCGAGATGGGCTTCTGCAAGGGCATCGAGAACTACTCGCGCCACCTCTCCGGCCGCGCCGAGGGCGAGCCGCCGCCGACGCTGATCGATTACCTGCCGTCCGACGGGCTGCTGTTCATCGACGAATCCCACGTCACGGTGTCGCAGGTCGGCGGCATGTACAAGGGCGACCGCTCGCGCAAGGAGAACCTGGTCGAATACGGTTTCCGCCTGCCCTCGGCGCTGGACAACCGGCCGCTCAAGTTCGCGGAGTTCGAGCGCCTGATGCCGCAGACGGTGTTCGTCTCGGCCACGCCGGCCGACTACGAGGCCGAGCACCAGGGGCAGGTGGTGGAGCAGGTGGTGCGGCCGACCGGGCTGGTGGATCCCCAGGTACTGGTGCGGCCCGCGCTGACCCAGGTCGACGACCTGCTGTCCGAGATCAAGCGCCGCGTCGCGGTCGAGGAGCGGGTGCTGGTGACGGTGCTGACCAAGCGCCTGGCCGAGCAACTGACCGAATACCTGGCCGAGAACGGCGTCCGCGTGCGCTATCTGCACTCCGACGTGGACACCGTCGAGCGGGTCGAGATCATCCGCGACCTGCGCCTGGGCGAATTCGACGTGCTGGTCGGCATCAACCTGCTGCGCGAGGGATTGGACATCCCCGAGGTGTCGCTGGTGGCGATCCTGGACGCCGACAAGGAGGGCTTCCTGCGCTCCGAGCGCTCGCTGATCCAGACCATCGGCCGCGCGGCGCGGCACCTGAACGGCACCGCGATCCTCTACGCCGACCGGGTCACCGACTCGATGAAGGCCGCGATGGGCGAGACCGAGAGGCGCCGCGCCAAGCAGGTGGCCTTCAACGAGGCCAACGGCATCGTGCCGAAGTCGGTCGTCAAGCGCATCAAGGACATCATCGACGGCGTCTACGACGAACAGCAGGACGCGCCGCGGCACGCAGGCAAGGCCGCCGCGCCGGACTACGCGACGATGGACGAGAAGGCGCTCGGCAAGGCGATCAAGAAGCTGGAGAAGGAAATGCAGGCGTTTGCCCGCAACCTCGAATTCGAAAAGGCCGCGGCCGCCCGCGACGAACTGTTCCGCCTGCGCCAGCGCGCGTTCGGCGCCGACCAGCACGGTACGCCATGAAGAACACGCGCATCCTCTTCGTGTGCACCGGCAACATCTGTCGTTCGCCCACCGCCGACGGCGTGGCCCGCCGCATCGTCGCAGAGCTCGGCCTGCAGCGGGAGATCGAGATCGATTCGGCCGGCACCCACGGCTTTCACGCCGGCGAGCGGCCCGATCCCCGCGCCTGCGCCGCGGCCGCCCGGCGCGGCTACGACTTGTCGCGCCTGAAGGCCAGGCGACTGGCGGAGCAGGACTTCGAGCGCTTCGACCTGCTGCTGGCGATGGACGACGGCCACCTGGAGATCATGCAGCGCAAGTGCCCGCCAGAGCATGCCCACAAGCTGCGCCGGCTGATGGAATTCGCGCTGCACCACGAGGCGAGCGAAGTGCCGGACCCGTACTACGGCGGCGAGCGCGGTTTC
>JBNLET010000176.1:0-3916 GCA_050305135.1 Rhodocyclaceae bacterium
CCGTCCAGCGTGGTGTAGCTCTCGCCGTCCTTCTTGATGCCGCCGATCCATTCGTCCTTCTTGGTGTGCTCCTCGAGCCAGGTGTAGGGCGAGGCGATCACCAGCAGGCCGCCGGCATTGATGCGCTGGTGGATCATCGACAGGAAGCGGCGCGGGCTGTACAGGCGGTCGATCAGGTTGGCGGCCAGCACCAGGTCGTAGCCGCTCAGCACCGGCTTCAGGTTGCAGGCGTCGCCCTGCCAGAACTCGACCTTGCCGCGCACCGCGGCCAGGCCCAGGTCATCCAGCCGCGTCTCGCGGTAGTGCACCAGCTCGCCTTCCTCCGGGATCGTGTAGCGCAGCACGCCCTGCTCGGCCAGCTTGACGCCGGCATTGATGAAGCGGGCCGAGAAATCGACGCCGACCACCTGCTCGAAATGCTTCGCCAGCTCGAAGGTGGCGCGGCCGGTCGCGCAACCCAGGTCCAGCGCCTTGCGCGCCGGCCGCCGGCCCATCGCCTCGACCGCCAGCGCGGCCAGCGCCTGCGGGAAGTTGGGCACGCCGAAGTACTCGTCGCCGTAATGGAACTCGGCGTACTGGGACAGCAGGCCGTCGGTCTCGTACTGCGACGAGACGTAGGCGGTCGGCGCCTCGGTGACCACGTAGCGGAAGCCGGCGTGCTGGAAGAAGTGGCGCCGGAACGCGTAGCGGGAGACCTGGCGCGCCTCGTTGCCGGCGGCGATCCAGGAGCCGCCCTTGATCATGTTGTGGCGGTCGTCGAAGGTCGGCGTCGTGAAGTCGTCGTAGAGCGGATGCACGCGGAAGCCGTCGAACGGATAGGTCGGCGTCTCGCACCATTGCCAGACATTGCCGACCACGTCGTACAGCTCGCCGTGGGCGAAGCGGTTTACCGGGCAGCTCGAGGCCCAGTGGTCCAGATGCAGGTTGGCCCGGGCCGGCTCGCCGTGCGGCACGTCCGACAGGCCGACGTGGTCGTAGATGCGGTGCCATTCGTCCTCGGTCGGCAGCCGCACCGGCAGCCCGCTCTCGCGCGCCTTCCAGTTGCAGAACGCGCGCGCCTCGTGGCAGTTGGCCTCGACCGGCCAGTCCCACGGCATCGGCACCACCTCGGCCATCAGCCGGAGCTGCCAGCTGCCGCCATCGGGAACCCAGAAGGTGGGCGCCTCGGCGTGGGCGAACTTGCGCCAGGACAGCCCCTCCTCGTCCCACAGGCTGTCGTCGGCGTAGCCGCCGGCCTCGACGAAGGTCAGGAACTCGGCGTTGCTGACCAGGTACTTGGCGGCCTGGAATTCGCCCAGCCGATGCTCGTGGCTGCCGTATTCGTTGTCCCAGCCGTAGTAGGGATCGTCGAACTCCCGCCCGAGCCGCACCGTGCCGGCCGGTATCGTCACGAGGGTGTTGGCGGGCGCCGGGCCGCTGTCGCGGCACGGCTGCCAGGCCGCGTTCGGCTGCACGAAATGCAGCCGGTGCTGGCGCATCAGCACCGACGAGGTCTCGAGGTGGATGCGCTCGTGTTCGATGCCCATCAGCACCGCCCAGAACGGGCTGTCCCAGCCGATCGGCAACTGCAGCGGCGTATCGCGGATGACCCGGTCCACCACTTCGCGCACCTGGCGCCGATAGGCCCACACCGCCTCGACGCTCGGCCAGTCGTAGTTGGCGTCGTCCAGGTCGTCCCAGCTCATTTCGTCCACGCCGACCGCAAAGATCGATTCGAGCTGCGGATCGATGCGCGCCGGCAGCAGGCCGGCCAGCACGAACTTGTTGGCGAAGAAGGTGGCGGTGTGGCCGAGGTAGAAGATCAGCGGATGACGCAGCGCGATCGGCTTTTCAAAGTACGCCTCGTCGCAGCTGAGCGTGTCGAACAAGGACTCGTAGCGGTCGAAGGTGTCGTGGAAATAGCGGCGGATTTCCTCGCGCTTGGCTTCGGGATCGTTGCCGGCGAGCAGCGGCGTACGGGTCAGCAGGTTGTCGGTCGTCATGGGCTCGGATGCCTTGGCGTCAATGCAAGTTGGACCGACTTTGTCCGAGAAGCCTTACACGATCAAGTCGCAGCGCATCAGCGCAGCCTTGCGGCGGCCGGTTCAGCGCCCGATCGCGCGCCGATAGAGGCCCGGTTCGGAGCCCGCGATCGGCACCGCGCCGACGGCCTTGCGGTAGAAATCCTGCTCGTGCACCCATCCGATCACGCCGTAGGCATAGCCGTCGGCGGCCATGGCGTGCAGGCAGGCGAGCAGCAGCGCCCGGCCGATGCCCCGTCCCCGCTCGGTCTCGGCGACGCCGGTCGGGCCGAACATGCCGCGCGCGGTTGCATCGTAGCAGGCGAAGCCGAGCAGCACGCCACCCCGTTCGGCGACGAAGCAGCTCGGCGGCTGGCGCTGCAGTGTGGCGCGGCACTCGTCCACCCAGCCGGGCGCCGCGGCGCCGAAATGCGTCGTGACGAACGCCAGCACGTGGCGCGCGTCCTGCACCAGCGGACGCATGACGCGCAGCCCGTCGGCGCCCTGCCGCAGGCCCAGCGGCGGCGCTGCGGGCAGGTCGTACAGGCGCACCAGCATGTCCGTCATCGTCGCGACCTCCGAATTCTCGCTGCCATGCTAGCCGATTCCGCGCTCGCGGCCTCGAAGCGCTTGACATCGCGCACGAGCTTTGACCCAATTATCCAATTGTTCGACAAGTTAGTACGGCCCGCCGGGCGAGACGACCGCAAGAGTCAAACGACGAACGAACACGCGGCCGCGGTCGCGTGCAATACAAAGGAGGCAGACCTATGAAGCGAACCCTGTGCGGCATCGCGGCGCTGGCGCTGCTCGGCGCCAGCGGCCCGCTGCGCGCCGAGCCGGGCGTCACCGCCGACAGCATCGTCATCGGCCAGTCGATCGGCGTCAGCGGGCCGGTGAAGGCGGTGGCCGAGGACATCGTGCATGGCCTGGAGGCCGCTTTCGGGCAGATCAACGAAGGGGGCGGAATCGGCGGCCGCCGGCTGGAGCTGCGCACGCTGGACGATCGCTTCGACCCGGCGGCCAGTGCGGACAACGGTCCCGCGCTCGCAGAGCAGTCGCTGCTGCTGGCCGCCACGCTGGGCACACCGCACACGGCGGCGCTCGCCAAGGCCACCGACGGCAGCGGCATGCCGATCCTGTGTCCGTTTACCGGTGCCGACTCGCTGCGCAGCGGCCAGCCGCGCCTGTTCCACCTGCGCGCCAGCTACCGTAGCGAGGTGTTCGCGATGGTGCGCCAGCTGAGCTCGATCGGACTGCGCAGTTTAGGGCTGTTCTACCAGCAGGACAGCTTCGGCGAGGCCGGCCGGGCCAGCCTGCGCGACGCGCTGGCGGCGCAAGGCCTGCAGATCGCGGCCGAGGCGAGCTACGCGCGCGGCAGCCTGGACGTGGACGCGGCGGTCGAAACCTTTCGCAAGTCGCCGCCGCAGGCGATCATCCTGTTCGCGGTGACCCGTCCGGCGGCCGAGTTCGTGCGCCGCATGCGCGCCGCCGGCGTGTTTACCGAGTTCTACACGATCTCGACCAACGCCAACGGCGCCTTCGTCGCGGCGCTCGGCGACGAGCGCCGCGGCGTGGTCAACACCCAGGTCATGCCGAGCCCGACCAATACCGCGCTGCCGATCGTGCGCGACTACCGGGAGGCCATGGACGCCAAGGGCTATTCGGCCGACACCACGGTCGGCCTCGAGGGCTACATCTGCGGCCGCCTGATCGGCGCCGCGCTGCAACGCAGCGGCTCGACGCCGAGCCGCGCTCGCGTCGTCGACGCGCTGGAATCGATGCACGAATTCGATCTCGGCGGCTTCCGGATCGATTTCAGCGCCCGCGACCACGAGGCTTCCGAGCTGGTGGACATCAGCATCATCGACGGGCACGGACGCTTCGTGCGCTGAGGCGGGGGGGGGAAAGGGGGG
>JBNLET010000177.1:0-49193 GCA_050305135.1 Rhodocyclaceae bacterium
GGAGATGAATTGCTTGACGGTTTCAAAGGCATCGGTGGCGGCGGCGATGTTCTTGTCGGCGATCTTGCCGGCGAACTTGTCGCGGATCGCGGCGGCCACCGAGTCCAGCGAAATCACGCCGGAGATGGCGGCGAAGCCGCCCAGCAGCACCGCGTTCGGCATCGGCCGACCGAGGTGCTTCAACGCGATCTCGGTGGCCGGCAGGCAGCACACGCGGTTCTGCTGGAACTGGGCGACGTATTCGCCGATGCCGAGCGCCTCGAAGCCGCGGCCGGAGTTCAGCAGGATGTAGCCGTCCTTTTTCAGGCCCTGGAAGACGTCCACCGAATGCAGCAGCGTCGGGTCCTGGATGATCAGCGCGTCCGGCGCCATGATCGGCTCGCGCAGGCGGATCTCCTTGCTGTCGATGCGACAGAAGGCCACCACCGGCGCGCCGGTGCGCTCCGAGCCGAAGCTTGGAAAGGCCTGGGCATGCTTGCCCTCGAGAAATGCGGCGATGGAGAGCATCTCGGCGCCGGTCACGACGCCCTGCCCTCCACGGCCGTGGATGCGGACCTGGAACATGTTTCACTCACCTCCTTGGGTTGCGGCGTGCCTGGGCGGGCAGGCGCGCCGGGTTTCGTCTCTGTCGGGGAGGTGGGACGGAGAGAACGCCAGTGGCGCCGCTCATCCGGCCTTTATTTTGTATCGTGGAATATACTTTTAACTAGCGAAATACGCTATTCGGAGAATCCCGTATGCCCATGCTGCGAACGGGGTCGATGAGGGGGATTGCCACGCACCTGTGCCGGACTGACGCGACGGCCTGGTTGCCGAAGACGGCCCGCGGCCGGGACGACGACCGCGCCCCGTCCTGCTGGATCGACGCGCCCTAGTGGTCTGCTTCGCAAACGCCGGAACACGAAAGCGCGCCTCGCGCCCCGTGGCGGCGTTGCTCATCCGCGCGATAGTCCCTGCTATCGCTGTGGTTCGCGCCTTGCCACGAAGCCCGATGCATCACTTTCGTCATGTCCCTTGATTTACGAAGCAGACCACTAGTCGGCTTTGCCGGCCCAGCGGATCTCTACCTGCCGGACCCCCCAGGCCCGGGCGGCCTTGCGGTCGTTGCCCATGTAGATGTCGATCTTGCGCTTCCAGCGACGGTGCATCTTGTCGAGAACCACATAGCTGCCGTCGAGGCCCTCGATGTGGATCTCGGAGCCGCGGCCGAGGCCTTCGGCAATCAGATCCCGCGAAACGGCCACCGCCTTCATGCCCGGCTCGAGCCGGTCGCCCCAGGCCGCCAGCGAAGGATGCGCGTCGGTCTCGCCCGGGGACGACGTGTAGGCGGTGGCCGTCACGCGCAGAGTGCGCGTCTCCGCTCCACAGCCGGCCAGCACCAGGACGAGGATCCACAACGGCAGGCGACGCATATCCCGATTGAAGCAGCCGGCGGAGATCGCATCAAGCCTGCCGACGAGTCTTCCGGCCCGGCGCATGGCGCCGCAGTGCAGGTGGGACGTCGCCCCCTCGGAGCAGCCGAGGCACCCGCCTGCGAGCTCGATCGGCACGCTCGGCCGAACATCGACGGGCCACCGTCCGGAACTTCACCGCCACGTGCCCCTTCGAACAGGTGGCCTACGATTCACGTCACCCGTCATCGACTGCCAAGAGGACTCCCGATGAGGCCTGCCGAGCGCGCATCCTGCGGTTTGAACCGGTCGCTGTACGGCATGGTCGCGCTCGCGGCGATTGCGCTGCCGGCCTGTGGCGGCAGCGGCGAAGCGCGGGTTCAGTCCGGCGACGGCGGCAAGGTGACGATCGTCGTGAGGACGGTGGCATCCGGACTCGCCTATCCGTGGGGGCTCGCCTTCCTGCCGGACGGCAGCATGCTGGTCACCGAGAAGCCCGGCCGGCTGCGCCGCGTCACGGCCGGCGGCAGCGTGTCGGCGCCGATCGACGGCGTACCCGCGGTGTCGTACGCGGGCCAGGGCGGCCTGCTCGACGTCGCCATCGACCCGGACTTCGAGCGCAACCGGCGCGTCTATCTGAGCTACAGCGAGGCTGACGGCGGCCTCAAGGGCACAGCCGTGGCGCGCGGCGTCCTGTCGGCGGACTTCGCGATGCTCGGCAACCTGCAGGTGATCTTCCGCCAGCAGCCCAAGCTCGCCGGCGACGGCCACTTCGGCGGCCGGCTGGTGTTCGACCGCGACGGCACGCTGTTCGTCACGCTCGGCGAGCGGCAGCAGGACGGCGACCGGCCCGGCGACACGCAGGAGGCGCAGAATCTCGCCAGCCTGCTGGGCAAGATCGTGCGCATCAACGGCGACGGCACGGTGCCCGAGGACAACCCCTTCGTCGGCGACCCCGGCGCCCGAGCGGAGATCTGGAGCTATGGCCACCGCAATCCGCAGGGCGCGGCGATCAATCCGGACAGCGGCGAGTTGTGGGCGGTCGAGCACGGCCCGCAGGGCGGCGACGAACTGAACATCGTGCGCAAGGGCCGCAACTACGGCTGGCCGCTGATCTCCTACGGCTGCAACTACGGCAGCCCGCCGAGCAATTGCACGCCGGTCGGCGGCACCAGCAGCGCGCCCGGCATGGAACAGCCGATCAACTACTGGGTGCCCACCTCGACCGCCCCGAGCGGGTTCGCGTTCTACACCGGCAACCGCATCCCGCAGTGGCAGGGCGACGCCTTCGTCGGCGCGCTGGCCGGGCAGGGACTCTGGCACCTGGTGCTGGACGGCGACCGGGTGCGCTCGCGCGAACTGCTGCTGCATGAACAGGCGAGCCGCATCCGCGACGTGCGCCAGGGGCCGGACGGCTGGCTGTACCTGCTGACCGACGAAGCGGCCGGCCGCATCCTGCGGCTGACGCGCTGAACCCGAGCGCAGCGCGGAGTCTGGACTGTGCGCGCGAAAGCACATCGCCGGACGGCCGCCGCCGGGGCATCATGCGCCTCGCGCACGCAAGCGCGATGGGGTTCGAGTCCGCCAAACACGGACCGGCACCATAAAGCTTGCCGTCTGGACTCCGATATAGGCCCAAGGAAATAAGCCTCGAGGCCCTTCCCGCCGCCGTCGTACGACACGATCGGCGGCGGCCACATGTTTGGATTGGAGTCCGTGCAATGTCGAATTCTCTCCTCAGGAACGTCGCGCTGACGCTCCAGCTCGTCGCGGCCTTGCTGGTGGCAGCCCTCGCCGCCTCGGCGTCCTCGCTCGCCGCCTGGTCCCTCGCCGGCCTGGCCATCGCGTTGCTCGTTGCGGGCATGCTGCTGCAGCAGGGTCAGGCGCGGTCCAGTTGCGGGCTCGGCACGAACACGCTGTCCTCGTGCCTGGCCGATCTGCGCGCCGGGCGCCGGCGGCAGGCCGTGCAGGTGCTGTCGAGCGCCGCGCCGGGCAGCCCCTGCGCCGATTTCGGACGCGCATTGTCCGAATGCGACGCAGCCCTCGAGAAGGCCGAACGCGAGCTGAGCGCCGCGCGCAGCGCGGCGACCGAAGCCGACCGATACGGCGAGCGCCTGCGCCGGCAATTGGACGAGGAATCCGGGACCGTCACGACGGCGGCGGATCACGTGGACGAATTGCACGCCTCGCTGCAGGAGATCATCAGCTTCACCGACGAGGCGGGCCGCACCGCCCGCGAGGCGGCCGGCAAGGTCGACATCGTCGACGACGCCATCGTCGGCGCCCAATCCACGCTCAACAGCCTGTCCGACTACACCGAGCGCCTGACCAGCGTCTTCAGCGGCCTGACGCAGCAATCGAAACAGATCGGCACGATAGTGACCAGCATCCAGGACATCGCCAGCCAGACCAACCTGCTGGCGCTCAATGCCGCGATCGAGGCGGCCCGTGCCGGCGAATCGGGCCGCGGTTTCGCGGTCGTCGCCGACGAAGTGCGCAAGCTCGCCGAACGGGCCAGCGTGTCGAGCGAGGAAATCAACCGCATCGCGGGCGATCTGGCGGAAACCGCCGAGCAGGCCTCGTCCGGCGTCGAAAGCGCCAATGCCAGCGCGCACAGCGGCGCCGAGCAGGTCGATACGGCCGCCGAAGCGATGCGCGAGATCAAGGCCGGCCAATCGGTCCGCGCCCAGGTGGTCAAGAACGCGCGTCAGCGGATGGATCAGCAGCTCACGCTGGCCGAGCAGCTCGCCGCCGACCTGCAACAGATTTCCGGCCGGCTGAAGACCTGAAGCAAGGCCCCCGCCCGCTCAGCCGCCGCGGTCCAGGCGCTGGCGGGCGATCTGGCGCGACAGGACGATCATCGGCAGCAGCCCCACCGCGACGATCGTCAATGCCGCCGTGGAGGCCTCGGCCAGGCGCTCGTCGGAGGCCAGGTTGAAGGCCTGGGTCGCCAGCGTGTCGAAATTGAACGGCCGCATCACCAGCGTCGCCGGCAGTTCCTTCATGACGTCCACGAACACCAGCAACGCCGCCGTCAGCAAGGCGCCGCGCACGATCGGCAGGTGCACTCGGCCGAGCGTGTGCCAGTGGCCGCAGCCAAGGCTGCGCGCCGCGTCGTCCATGCTCGGCGTGACCTTCGACAGCGAGGTCTCGGTGGTATGCAGTGCCACCGACAGGAAGCGCGCGAGATAGGCGTACACCAGCGCGGCGATGCCGCCGGTCAGCAACAGGCCGGGGCTGCTGCCGAAGGCCTCGGTCCACCATTGCGCGATCAGGTTGTCGAGCCGCGTGACCGGAATCAGCACGCCGACCGCGATCACCGTGCCGGGCACGGCATAGCCCAGCCCCACCAGCCGGTTCAGGCCGGCGCTGACGAGGTTCGGCGACAGGCGCCTGGCGTAGGCCAGCATGACGGCGCAGGCCACCGCGATCAGCGCCGTCACGACGGCCAGCGTGAAGCTGTTGCCGGCCAGCTCGACGAAGCGCGGTCCGAAGCGGGCATCGCCCTCGACGATCGCCATCCGCAACAACAGCCCGCTCGGCAGCAGGAAGCCGAACAGCAGCGGCATGAAGCAGGCGATCGCCGCGATCGTGCCGGCCAGCGGCGACAGCCGGCGGCCCGGATGGGGCCGGTACTGGCGCGAGGTGTTGTGGAAACGGGCACGGCCGCGGCTGAACTGTTCCAGCACCAGCACCAGCACCACGAAGCCCAGCAGCGCGGCCGACAGCTGGGCGGCGGCGGCCCGGTCGCCGAGCGAGAACCAGGCGCGGTAGATGCCGGTCGTGAAGGTCTGCACCGCGAAATACGACACCGTGCCGAAGTCCGCCAGCGTCTCCATCAGCGCCAGCGCGGTGCCGGCCACGACGGCCGGCCGGGCCAGCGGCAGCGACAGCCGGAAGAAGCAGCCCCAGGGGCCGAGACCGAGCGAGCGGCCGGCCTCGAGCACGCCGCCGGCGCGCTCCAGGAAGGCCGTGCGGGCCAGCATGTAGACGTAGGGAAAGAGCACGAACATGAACATCGCGACCGCTCCGCCGACCGAGCGCACGTCCGGGAACCAGTAGTCGCGCGCGCGCCAGCCGAAGGTTTCGCGCAGGAAGCTCTGCACCGGCCCGACGAACTGCAGGAAGTCGGTATACACGTAGGCCATCACGTAGGCCGGCACGGCCAGCGGCAGCACCAGCGCCCACTCGAAGAAGCGGCGGCCGGGAAAATCGTGCATCGCGGTCAGCCAGGCGGTCGTGACGCCGATGCTGGAGACGCCGAGTCCGACGCCGACGATCAGGATCACGGTATTGGCGACGTATTCCGGCAGCACCGTCTGCGCCAGATGCGACCAGGTCGTGCCGGTGCCGCCGACCAGCACGTTGGAGAAGACCGACAGGATCGGCACCGTGACGAGCAGTGCCAGCAGCGCGGCACTGATGCTGAGAACGGACCAACTGCGCCGGGCCGGGCCGACTGCCGCTTGCAAGATATCGATCTCCGGACGATTGGATCGAGCGCGCTTCGCGCCGGGCGAAGGGCGAAATTATAATTGATCGCGTTCGGGCGGCCTGCCCCCGCTTTCTGCGTCGCACAATACACGACCATGGCCCATCTGGAACTCGATTCGCTCACCCTGGCCTACGGCCGCCAAAAGGTTGTGGACGGCCTCGGCTTCGTCCTCGAACAGGGCCGCATCGGTTGCCTGCTGGGCCCGTCCGGCTGCGGCAAGACCACGGTCCTGCGGGCCATCGCCGGCTTCGAGCCGGCGGCGGGCGGCAGCATCCTGCTCGACGGCCGGGTGGTCAGCGACGCGCGCCGCCACCTGCCGCCGGAGAAGCGCCGCATCGGCATGGTGTTCCAGGACTACGCGCTGTTTCCGCACCTGACCGTCGCCCGCAACATCGGCTTCGGCCTGCGCGGGCTGCCCGAGCGGGAGGTCGCCGAGCGCATCGGCGCACTGCTCGAGCGCATCGGCCTGCCCGGACAGGGCGGCAGGTATCCGCACGAACTGTCCGGCGGCCAGCAGCAGCGGGTGGCGCTGGCGCGGGCGCTGGCGCCTCGCCCGGCACTGCTGTTGCTCGACGAGCCGTTTTCGAACCTCGACGTGGAACTGCGCGAACGCCTGTCCGCCGAGGTGCGGGAGATCATCAAGTCGTCCGACACGACCGCCATCCTGGTCACGCACGATCAGCACGAGGCCTTCGCGGTGGCCGACGAGATCGGCATCATGCACCAGGGCCGCATCCAGCAGTGGGACACGCCCTACAAGCTCTACCACCGGCCGGCCAATCGCTTCGTCGCCGATTTCATCGGCCAGGGCGTGTTCCTGCCCGGCAAGGTGTTGAACAACCGCCAGGTCGAAATGGAACTCGGCGTGCTCGAGAGCAGGATCCCGGTCAAATGCGGCGTCGGCTGCACGGAATGCAAGCTCGGCTGCCACGTGGACGTGCTGCTGCGGCCCGACGATGTCGTGCACGACGACGGCAGTCCGCTGCGCGCCGAAGTCGTGTCGAAGGCCTTCCGCGGTGCCGACATCCTGTACACGCTGCGCCTGAAGAGCGGCGCCCGGGTCTTGTCGCTGGTGCCCAGCCACCACAACCACGCGATCGGCGAGCCGATCGGCATCCGCCTCGACGTGGACCACGTGGTGGCCTTCCACGACGAGACCCGGCCCACGCCGCTGCCCAAGCCCGACACCGGCGTCTCGATCGTTCCGCACGCATGATTCCGTGGCTCGCCGACGTGCCGGCCTTTCCTCCTCTGTCGGCCGCGCTGATCGAGCCGAACGGACTGCTGGCGGCCGGCGGCCGGCTCGATCCGGAATGGCTGCTGGCGGCCTATCGCCGCGGCATCTTCCCCTGGTTCGGGCCGGAAGACCCGATCCTGTGGTGGAGCCCGGACCCGCGCATGGTGCTCCGCCCGGCCGACATGCGCATCACCCGCAGCCTGCGGCGGCGCCTGCGGCGGCGTGAATTCGAGGTGCGCCTCGACCACGACTTCGCGGCCGTCATCGGCGCCTGCGCCGCGCCGCGCGAACCCGGCGGCGGCACCTGGATCACGACGGCGATACACGCCGCCTATTGCCGCATGCACGAACTCGGCCATGCCCACAGCGTCGAATGCTACGCGGCCGGAGAGCTGGTCGGCGGCCTGTACGGCATCGCGATCGGGCGGATGTTCTTCGGCGAATCGATGTTTGCCCGCCGCACCGACGCCTCGAAGGTTGCGCTGGCGCATTTGTGCCGCTTTCTTGAACAGGAGGGCTTCGGCCTAATAGACTGCCAGATGACGACGACGCATCTGGCGTCGCTGGGCGGCGGCGAGGTCCCGCGCAACGAATTCGTACGACGGGTGGCGCGGCTGTGCGGCGAGCAGCGGCCGGCCGGCCGCTGGCCGGAACTGGCCGCCGCCGGCTTCGATTGGGGTGAGAAGACCGCATGCTGAAGGACTATCCCTACGCACTGCTGCAGTTCTACGCGACGGGTCCCTACGCCTGCTCCTATCTGCCGGAACGCATGGCCCGCTCGCAGGTGGCCACCCCCGGCCACCTGATCGACACACCGGTCTATAGCGAACTGGTGCGCAACGGCTTCCGCCGCAGCGGCGTCTTTACCTATCGCCCCTACTGCGACACCTGCCGGGCCTGCATCCCGGTGCGCGTTCCGGTCGCCCGCTTCCAGCCCGACCGCAGCCAGCGACGCTGCGAGAAGGCCAATGCCGGCCTGGTGGCCAATGAGCGGCCGCTGGCCTTCTCGGAAGAACACTACGGCCTGTACAAGCGCTACCAGGCCAGCCGTCACGCCGGCGGCGGCATGGACCAGGACAGCCGCGAGCAATACGCGCACTTCCTGCTGCAGAGCAACGTCGAGACCCGCATCGTCGAATTCCGCGACCCGCGGGAGCGCGGCGCGCTGCGCATGGTGTGCGTGATCGACTGCCTGACCGACGGCCTGTCCAGCGTCTACACCTTCTTCGACCCCGGGCTCGACCGGCTCGGGCTCGGCACCTACGGCGTGCTGTGGCAGATCGAGACCTGCCGCGAGCTCGACCTGCCCTACCTGTACCTGGGCTACTGGATCCGCGACAGCCGCAAGATGTCGTACAAGGCCCGCTACCGCCCGCTGGAAGGCCGGGTCGGGGGCTTGTGGCGCGAGTTGACGAAGCACGACTTCACCGACCTGTGCTGAAGCCCAGGCTGCTCACGTCGTTGTGCGCGCTGCTGCCTGCCATCGCGCAGGCCTCCGACTGGCTGGTGGTGTCCGGCTTCTCGCATCACTTCCAGCCGCGCCGCGACTGGCGCGAGGCCAATCCCGGCGTCGGCTTCGAACGCGACATCGCCAGCGGCCCCTACGGCCCCTGGACCTTCTCGGCCGGCATGCTGAAGAACAGCTACGACAAGCGCAGCTTCTACCTCGGCGGACGCTGGACCCCGCTGGCGCTGGGACCGGCGCGGTTCGGCTTGTTCGGCCTGCTGGCCAACGGCTATCCGTCGCCGGTGCTGGTGCTGCCGACCGTGGTGCTCGAGGGTCACGGCGTCGGCGCCAACATCCTGGCCGTGCCGAACCTGCCCGGCTACAGCGGCTACCTCGGCGTGCAGTTTCGCTTCGCGATCGAGTAGCGCATGCGGACTTGGGCGCCTTGCTGCGGCGGGCCGACGCGCCGGACGGCGTCCGCTTGTGCGCTGCGATACAATCGCGCGCCATGTATTCGCTGATCCGCCCGCTGCTGTTTTCGCTCGATGCCGAGAGGGCCCACGAGCTGACCATCGCCGGCCTGCGCACGCTCGGCCGGCTGTTGCCGGCGGCGGCGCCGCTGGCGGCGAAACCGACCACCGTGATGGGCATCGACTTCCCCAACCGGGTCGGGCTGGCGGCCGGCCTGGACAAGAACGGGGAAGCGATCGACGGCCTGGCGCAGTTGGGCTTCGGCTTCGTCGAGATCGGCACCGTGACGCCGCGGCCGCAGCCGGGCAACCCGCGCCCGCGCATGTTCCGCCTGCCCGAGGTGCAGGGCGTGATCAACCGCATGGGCTTCAACAACCACGGCGTCGAGGCGCTGCTGCGGAACGTGCGGCGGGCAAAGTTCCGCGGCGTGCTCGGCATCAACATCGGTAAGAACTTCGACACCCCGATCGAGCGCGCCGCCGACGACTACCTAGCCTGTCTCGACCAAGTCTATCCGCTGGCCAGCTACGTCACCGTCAACATCTCCTCACCGAACACCAAGAACCTGCGGGCGCTGCAGGGCGAATCCGAGCTGGACGCCCTGCTCGGCGCGCTGAAGGCGGCCCAGCAGCGCCTCGCCGAGCAGCACGGCCGCTACGTGCCCCTGGCGTTGAAGATCGCGCCGGACCTGGCGCCGGAGCAGATCGTCAACATCGCCGACGCGCTGCGCCGCCACCGCATCGACGGCGTGATCGCCACCAACACCACGATCTCGCGCGACCGGGTGCAGGGCGTTCGGCACGGCGACGAGGCCGGCGGCCTGTCCGGCGGGCCGGTGTTCGAAGCCTCCACCGCGGTGCTGCGGGCGCTGGCCAGGGCGCTGGCTGGCGAGTTGCCGATCATCGGCGTCGGCGGCATCGTCGACGGCGCCGGTGCGCGCGCCAAGCTCGATGCCGGCGCCAGCCTGGTCCAGCTCTACACCGGCCTGGTGTTCCGCGGTCCGGCGCTGGTGCGGGAGGCGGTACGGGCCTGCAGCTGAGAACGAATGCCGGCCGCGGCGGCATGGCGCAGCGCACGGAGCCTAAACCTTTGCGTTGTCGGGGTTGGCGCGGTGCACCCGACGGGCGATAATCCCGCGATTAAGAAAAGCAGCGAGCGCATGAGCAGTTACATCTTCGTCATCCTGGGCGCGGTCCTCGTGAACAACGTGGTGTTCGTGCGAGTGCTCGGCCTGTGCCCGTTCATGGGCGTGTCGAAGAAGCTCGAAACGGCGCTCGGCATGGGCTACGCCACCACCTTCGTGCTGACGCTGGGCTGCGGCACCAGCTACCTGATCGACCACTACCTGCTGGCGCCCAACGATCTGATCTACCTGCGCACGCTGTCCTTCATCGTCGTCATCGCAGCGATCGTGCAGCTCACCGAGCTGATCATCGAGAAGACCAGTCCGCTGCTGCACCAGGTGCTGGGCATCTACCTGCCGCTGATCACGACCAACTGCGCGGTGCTCGGCGTGCCGCTGCTGAACGTGTCGATGGGCCACGACCTGCTCGAATCGCTGCTGTTCGGCTTCGGCAGCTCGATCGGCTTCACGACCGCGCTGATCCTGTTCGCCGGCATCCGCGAACGGCTCGACGGCGCCGACGTCCCGGTACCCTTCCGCGGCACCGCCATCGCGATGATCACGGCCGGCCTGATGAGCCTGGCCTTCATGGGCTTCGCCGGTCTCGACCGCTACCAGTAGGACGCAATGATCGCAGCCCTTCTCGTCATGGCCGGCATCGCCCTCGCCCTGGGGGCCATCCTCGGCTTCGCCGCGATCCGCTTCAAGGTCGAGGGCGACCCGCTGGTGGACAAGATCGACGCGATCCTGCCGCAGACCCAGTGCGGACAATGCGGCTACCCGGGCTGTCGACCCTACGCCAACGCGATCGCCGACGGCGAGGCCGACATCAACCAGTGCCCGCCCGGCGGCGACGAGGGCGTGCGCAAGCTGGCCGACCTGCTGGGCCGCGAATACAAGCCGCTGAACGAGGAACACGGCGTCGAGAAGCCGAGGGCGGTGGCCTTCATCGACGAGCAGACCTGCATCGGCTGCACACTGTGCATCCAGGCCTGCCCGGTGGATGCGATCGTCGGCGCCGCCAAGCAGATGCACACCGTGGTCGAGGCCGAATGCACCGGCTGCGAGCTGTGCGTCGCGCCCTGCCCGGTGGACTGCATCACGATGGAGATCGTGCCCGACACGGTGCAGACCTGGAAGTGGAAGTACCCGACGATTCGGATCAACAAGGCCGCATGATGCTGGACAGGCTTTTCAAGTTCCACGGCGGCGTCAAGCCGGACAGCCGCAAGAGCGATTCGACCGGCCGCCCGATCGCGCAGCTGCCGCTGCCGCCGCAACTGGTGGTGCCGCTGCACCAAAGCATCGGCGGCACGCCGCGGCCGCTGGTCAGGGTCGGCGACCGGGTGCTGAAGGGCGAACGCATCGGCGCCGCCGAGGGTGCCATCTCGGCGGCCGTGCATGCACCCACCTCCGGCATCGTGAAGGCCGTCGAGGACCGCACGATGCCGCACCCGTCCGGCCTGCCGGCGGCCTGCGTGGTGATCGAGGCCGACGGCGAAGAGCGCTGGATCGACCATGGTCCGCTCCCCTGGCAATCGATGCCGGGCGACGAATTGCGCGATTTCCTGCGCGACGCGGGCATCGTCGGCCTCGGCGGCGCCACCTTCCCGAGCCACCTGAAGCTGCGTCCCGGCGCCAAGCCGACCGATACGCTGGTGCTGAACGGCGCCGAATGCGAGCCCTTCATCACCTGCGACGACATGCTGATGCGCGAGCGCGCCGGCGAGATCGTCCGCGGTGCGACGATCATGGGTCGCATGCTGGGGGCCCGCCGGGTCATGGTCGGCATCGAGGACAACAAGCCCGAGGCCATTGCCGCTCTGCGCGCGGCGGCCGGCGACGGCATCGAGGTGGTCGCCATCCCGACGCTCTACCCGGCCGGCGGCGAAAAGCAACTGCTGCGCGTACTGACCGGCGTCGAAGTGGCTGCCGGCCGGCGGCCCGTCGAGTATGGCCTGCAGTGTTTCAACGTCGGCACCGCCTACCGCGTCGCGCGCGCCATCGACCACGGCGAACCGCTGCTCTCCCGCGTCGTCACGGTGGCCGGCAACGTCGAGCGTCCCGCCAACTACGAAGTGCTGATCGGCACTCCGATCGATGCACTGCTGGCGGCGGGTGGTCCGAAGCCGGATACCGACCGGGTGCTGATGGGCGGACCGATGATGGGCTTCGCGCTGCCGAGCACCGCCGCACCGGTGATCAAGGCTACCAACTGCGTGCTGGTCGGCAGCCCGACGCTGCTGCCGCCGCCGCGTCCCGAGATGGCCTGCATCCGCTGCGGCACCTGTTCGCGCCATTGCCCGGCCGACCTGCAGCCGTTCGAGCTGTACTGGTTCGGGCGCTCGCACAACTTCGGCAAGGCGCAGGAATACCACCTGTTCGACTGCATCGAGTGCGGCTGCTGCAGCTACGTCTGCCCGTCCAACATCCCGCTGGTGGACTACTTCCGCTTCACGAAGAGCGAGATCTGGGCGCGCGAGCGCGAAAAGGCCGCCGCCGACGCCGCCCGCGTGCGCTTCGAAGCGCGCAACGAGCGCCAAGAGCGCGAGAAGCGCGAAAAGGCCGAGAAGCTCGCCGCCAAGGCTGCCGCAACGCGCAAGAAGCTGAACGATGGGGACGGCGACGAAGCCGCTGCTGCCGAAAGTACCGCCTCGCCGGCCGAGGAGGCCAAGAAAGCCCTGATCGCGGCGGCGCTGGAACGGGCCAAGCAGCAGAAATCCCAGGTCAAGCCGCGCAATACCGACGACCTACCGGCCGACAAGCAGGCCGAGATCGACGAAATCGAAACCCGCCGCGCCCGCGCTGCAAGGCACGATGCAGTGAAGCCACCCGAGCAGTCATGAGCCACTCCCCCTATCTTCGCGACTCCCGCAGCGTGCGCCAGATCATGCTGCACGTGCTGCTCGCGCTCCTGCCCGCCATCGGGCTCTACGTCTGGCAGTTCGGCGCCGGCATCGTGCTGCAGCTGCTGCTGGCGAGCGTCACCGCACTGGCGGCCGAGGCGCTGATGCTGAAGCTGCGCGGCAAGCCGCTGGGCCTGTATCTGGGCGACCTGTCGGCCGTCGTCACGGCCTGGCTGATCGCGCTGACGCTGCCTCCGATCGGTCCGTGGTGGATGGTCGTGCTGGCGACGTCCATCGCCATCGTGGTCGCCAAGCACCTCTACGGCGGGCTCGGCCAGAACCCGTTCAACCCGGCGATGGTGGCATTCTGCGTCATGATCGTCGCGTTCCCGGCGCTGATGTCCCAGTGGCCGGCCGCCGGGCTCGACTTCCAGCACCAGCTCGACCTGATCCTGGGCGGCCACCGGCAGCTCGACGCCATCACCTCCGCCACACCGCTCGACGCACTGCGCACCGGGCTGCGCGAAGGCGGTGCCGACGCGCGGGTCGCCGAGATCCTGCAGGGCCCGGCCTTCGGCCTGCTCGGCGGCAGCGGCTGGGAGTGGATCGTGGCCGGCTTCGCGCTCGGCGGCGCCTACCTGCTGTGGCAGCGGGTCATCACCTGGCATCTGCCGGCCGCTTTCCTGCTGACGATGGCCGCCATCGCGCTGCTGCTGTGGGGCATGCATCCGGAGCGCTTCGCCTCGCCGCTGCTGCACCTGGCCTCCGGCGGCACGGTGCTGGCGGCGTTCTTCATCGTCACCGACCCGGTGTCCGGCGCGACCACGCCGAAGGGCAAGCTGGTGTTCGCCGGCGGCACCGCGTTCATCGCCTACATGATCCGGAGCTTCGGCAACTACCCGGACGGCATCGCCTTCGCGGTGCTGCTGATGAACATCTGCGTGCCGCTGATCGACATGTACACCCAGCCGTCGGTGTTCGGCCACAAGCGGGGCGCACGATGAGCGCCGAACACACCGCAGTGGCCACCTCGCTGCGCAGCGCCGGCGTGATGGTGGCGTTCGCGCTGGCGTTCACGGCCGTCATGGCGACCACCTACCAGCTCACCCGGCCCCACATCCAGGCCGCGCGCGAAGCCGAGAAGATGAAACAGGTCGACGCGGTGCTGCCGCCCGGCCGCTACGACAACCGGCCGCTGGAGGACAGCATCGAACTCGGTCCGACACCGGCCCTCGGCCTGCCCGAGGGCGGACGCGTCTATCGCGCGCGCCTGAACGGCGACGACGTGGCCCTGATCCTCGAGGCGGCCGCGCCCGACGGCTACGGCGGACGCATCGAACTGCTGGTGGCGATCGATGCCGACGGCCGCATCGCCGGCGTGCGCGCCACCGCCCACTCGGAGACGCCGGGCCTGGGCGACTACATCGATCCGCGCAAGGACCGCAACAAGGCCGCGCCATGGATCGAGCAGTTCGCCGGGCGCAGCCTGCCGAGCGACGGCAAGGGCCTGAGGCTTGCCAAGGACGGCGGCGACCTCGCCTACCGGGTCGGCGCCACGATCAGCGCCCGGGCGGTGACCGGCGCCGTCTCGCGTGCCGCGAACTGGGCCCTGGCACACCAGTCGGAACTTTATGCGGCGCCGGCCGGCAGCCGGCTGTAGGACAAGCTGATGGACAAGCAGATCACGCGCGAAATCGTCTGGAACGGCCTGTGGAAACAGAACCCCGGCCTGGTGCAACTGCTCGGCCTGTGCCCGATCCTGGCCATCAGCACCAACGTCGTCAATGCGGTCAGCCTGGGCCTGGCGACGATCCTGGTGATGATGCTGGCGAACCTCGCAGTGGCGGTGTTGCGCAACTTCATTCCCTACGAGGTGCGGATCCCGGTCTTCATCCTGATCATTGCCTCGCTGGTGACGGTCGTGGACCTGGCCTTCAACGCCTGGCTGCACGGACTCTATCTGGTGCTGGGCATCTTCATTCCGCTGATCGTCACGAACTGCATCGTGCTGGCCCGCGTCGAAGCCTTCGCGGCCAAGAACGACATCCTGCATTCAACCCTCGACGGCCTGGCCCAGGGCCTCGGGCTGCTGGCGGTGCTGGCCGTGCTGGGCGCGATGCGCGAGGTGTTCGGCAGCGGTACGCTGTTTTCCGGCATCGACCTGTTGATCGACGGCGCGCAGCCGCTGACGCTGCTGGGCGAGGACTACCCCGGTTTCCTGGTGGCGATTCTGCCGCCGGGCGCATTCTTCGCGCTGGGCGCCCTGATCGCACTGCGCAACTGGATCGAGGGTCGTGCTGCAGCGCGTCGCCACGAGCAGGCGCAGGCCGCGGCGGCACCCGAAGCCGGCGCCGCATGAGCGAGGCGCCGCCGGCCGGCCGGCGCATGGGCGTGGCCCAGGTGGAGGAGATGTTCCGCCGCTTCGCCGCGGCCGAGCCGGCACCGACCACCGAGCTCGAGTACGGCTCGCCGTTCCAGTTGCTGGTGGCGGTCGTGCTGTCGGCCCAGGCCACCGACAAGGGCGTCAACCTGGCCACCCGTCGGCTGTTTCCGAAGGCGCCGACGCCGGAGGCGATGGCCACGCTGGGCGAGGACGGCATCGCCGAGGAGATTCGCAGCATCGGCCTGTACCGCAACAAGGCGAAGAACGTGGCCATGCTGTCGCGCCAGCTGCTGGAGCGCCACGGCGGCGAGGTGCCGCGCGAGCGGGCCGCGCTCGAAGCGCTGCCGGGCGTCGGCCGCAAGACCGCCAACGTGGTGCTGAACACCTTGTTCGGCGAGCCGACGATCGCCGTCGACACCCACCTGTTCCGCCTCGCCAACCGGACCGGCCTGGCGCCCGGCAAGGACGTGCTGGCGGTCGAGCGCTCGCTGCTGCGGCGCATTCCAAGAACCTATCTGCGACATGCGCACCACTGGCTGATCCTGCACGGACGCTACGTCTGCGTCGCGCGCCGCCCACGCTGCGGCGAGTGCATCGTGCGCGACCTGTGCGGCTGTCGCGACAAGACCGACTGAGGCAGCGATGTTCGATCCGAGCCGGGAGCAAGCCAGGCAGTTCTTCGTGGACAGTTGGCGGAAACACCGCGACAAGCAGGTCCTGACGCCGCTCGAGACGATGGCGGTCGATCTGGTCGGACTGCATCAGGAATACCTGCCGCTGCTGGAAGACCCGGACTCGATCCATCGCGACTTCGCGCCGGAAGACGGGCGGATCAATCCCTTCCTGCACCTGTCGCTGCATCTGGCGATCGAGGAGCAGCTATCGATCGATCAGCCGCCCGGCCTGCGTGCGGCGTTCGAAGCCTCGCAGGCGCGCCGCGGCAACCGCCACGACGCACTGCACGACGTGCTGGAATGCCTCGGCGAGACGCTGTGGCGGGCACAGCGCGACCGCCAGCCGCCCGACGGGGCAGCCTACGTCGGCTGCGTCAGGAAGCGGGCCGGCCTGGGCTGAAGCGCCCGCCTACCGCTTGCGGCGCCGGCCCACGCCCAGTCCGGCCAGCGCGGTCAGGGCCAGCAGCATGGCGCCCGGCTCCGGCACCCCGGGCACGGTGTCGGGCACATCGCGGAGTGCCTCCTGGTCGACCGTCAATTGCAAAGTAGCGAAGGAATCTACGGGCGACGAGCCGCCACCGGCCGGACCGCCCGCTTGCTTGCCGCCGCCTTGATCACCACCACTGCCACCGTCGCCACCGGATGCGGTCTGTTGCGGATCGCCGCCGCCGGTGCCACCGCCACCGGTGCCACCATCTGCGGTGCCACCATCTGCGGTGCCGCCATCTGCGGTGCCGCCGCCCACAGTACCGCCGCCTGTGCTGCCACCGTCGCCTGAGTCGTCACCGCCACCCGCGTCGCTGCCGCTGCCCTCGTCGCCCACGGTCGATCCAGGGACGGCAGGTCCGTCCGCGGCCTGTCGCAGCAGGTCCTCCTCCGGTTCGTCGACGGCATCGTTCTTTACCGGCGATTTCGGGAACGAAGACGGCACGCCGCCTCCAGGCGCGGCCCTGCCCCCGGAGCCGCTCGGCCCCAGCGCGGCCAAATGGGTCGGGCCCAATCGTGCAGCATGTCGATGCGAACCGCCCGCGGCGGCGGAAAATGCACGGCCGCCATGGCCGGCGGATCCGGCCTTGCGATTCGCCGGATAGCCGAAGCCGTGGTCGGACCAAGATTGCACGGACGGTTGCTCGTCGGCTACGTCAAGAGTGATCAGGTTGCCGAAACCGGCATCGGTCGTGAAGCCGGCACCGCTACCGACCACGGGTACCGTCTTCGGCAATTCGATCTCGGGCGCACCGAGCGCGAGCGGTACCGAATGAGCCCGCTCGGGCCGCGCGTGCTCGGGCTGCGCCGCGGGCACCTCCGGCTCGTGGGGCGACAACAGCCGATCCTCGGGCCACAGCCAGAACAGGAACAGCAACGGGACGGACAGCCCCGCCAGCGCGGCGGCCGCAGCCGCTTTCATTCTCTTCTTGCCTTCTTTGGTCACGACAACCTCCCGCCAAGGACGCGTGCATACGACGGCTGGACCGCGTCATATTGAAAGGATAGCCATGAACCGCCATGCCGGTCGAAAATCTGGCCTCAGGCGTGACGAAATCGACGCTCCGGCGGCGCCGGCATCGGCTCAGCGCACGGTCCGCAACCCACTCCGGCTCGAGAACCAGGCAGCCAGATCCGCCATGTCGGCCTTGCTCAGATTGGCAACCTGGCCCTGCATGATCGGATTCTTGCGCTTGCCGCTCTTGTAATCCCGCAGCGCCTGCAGCAGGTAGTCCTCGTGCTGGCCGGCCAGCCGCGGGAAGTCGGCGGTCGGGCTGTTGCCGTCCGCGCCGTGGCAAGCGGCGCAAGTGGTCGATTTGGCCTTGCCGGATTCAGCGTCACCAGCGAGCGAAAGCATCGGCGCCGCTGACAGCGCGATCGCGGCAAGCAGTGAAAACTTGGTCATGTCGCCTCCTCATTCGCCGCCGGCGGCATAGTAGGCCGCCAGGTCCGCCATGTCCTGCTCCGACAGTCCCTGCGCGATACCCTGCATCGTCGGGTGGCTGCGGTCACCGTGCTTGTAGGCCTGCAAGGCCCTGACGAGGTAGGCGGCATGCTGGCCGCCGAGTTTGGGTACGTGGTAAACGGAGGGAAAGGTGGTGCGATAGCCGGGGATGCCGTGACAGCCGATGCACATCGAGCGCTTGTCCATGGCGGCGGCGGCGTTTCCTTCTGCCGCCGCGGCTCCGATCGGCGCGCCGAGGGCGAGCGCCAGGGCGATGGTTGTTATGCGTCGTCCCTTCATTGTGTCTCCTGTCGGGTGAGGATGCGGTGAAACGACCGGCCGATTCTAGGGCGCCCGCTTCGCTGAGCGCAATCGCGCGATCGCGGGCCGGCCGTCGGACGGGCACGCCGCGACCGGCCGCGGCGACGCGTGCAAGGCAGCCGGCGGCCCGTATAATCGATCGCCGATCGACCCAGCAGGAGCCCCCACGGCATGCGATTCGAAGGAACCTCCGACTACGTTGCGACCCCCGACCTGATGCTGGCGGTCAACGCCGCGATCCAGCTGCAGCGCCCGCTGCTGATCAAGGGCGAGCCAGGCACCGGCAAGACGATGCTGGCCGAGGAGGTTGCCGCCGCGCTCGGCCTGCCGCTTCACCAGTGGCACATCAAGTCCACCACCCGCGCCCAGCAGGGCCTGTACGAATACGATGCGGTGTCGCGCCTGCGCGACTCGCAACTCGGCGAGGACCGGGTGCGCGACATCGCCAACTACATCGTCAAAGGCGTGCTGTGGCAGGCCTTCGACGCGGACGAGGCGAGCGTCATTCTGATCGACGAGGTGGACAAGGCGGACATCGAGTTTCCGAACGACTTGCTGCGCGAACTCGACCGGATGGAATTCCACTGCT
The DNA here is from genome assembly GCA_050305135.1 of Rhodocyclaceae bacterium. Classification (GTDB taxonomy): domain Bacteria; phylum Pseudomonadota; class Gammaproteobacteria; order Burkholderiales; family Rhodocyclaceae; genus Cognatazoarcus. Next base: position 18,908 of record JBNLET010000177.1, read on the forward strand.
ACGAGACCCGCCAGACCATCGTGGCCCGCCACCGGCCGATCGTCTTCGTCACGTCCAACAACGAGAAGGAACTGCCGGACGCCTTCCTGCGCCGCTGCTTCTTCCACTACATCCGCTTTCCGGACAAGGAAACGATGCAGCGCATCGTCGATGTCCATTTCCCCGACATCCGCAAGAACCTGCTGCGGGAGGCTCTGGAGGTGTTCTTCGAGTTGCGCGAGGTCCCCGGCTTGAAGAAGAAGCCGTCCACCTCCGAACTGCTGGATTGGCTCAAGCTGCTGGTGGCCGAGGACATCCCGCCGGAAGCGCTGCGCTCGCAGGACCGCAAACTCGTCGTACCGCCACTGCACGGGGCCCTGCTGAAGAACGAGCAGGACATCCATCTGTTCGAGCGGCTGGTCTTCATGGCCCGCCACAACCGCTGAGCGGCGCAGTGTTCAGACTGCTCCGGAAGATCTTCGGTACGTCGGGCGGCACGGCGGCGCCCGCGGCACCGCCGCTCCCGAGCACGCAACAACCGTCCGACGAACATCCGCCGGCCCCAGTGCTGTGCCGCGAGGCGGTGCTGGACCGGGACCAGCGCTTGGTCGGCTACCAGTTCAGCCACCATCGCGGCACGCGTTCGCGGGCCGAACACCGGGGCCGCGGCATCCGCCACATCTACGCCGAGGTGCTGGTGCGCAGCCTTGCCAGCTTCGGCCTGGAGCGGGGGCTCGGGCGCCGCCTGGCCTTCGTCGAACTGCCCGACAGCTTCCTCGGCCATGCCAGCCTCGGCGAGTTGTCGACCGCCAACCTGGTCGTCCTGCTGCGCGCCGACGAGAACGATCCGGCGACGGACAGCTTGCCGGCACACGTCGACGCCTTGCGCCGGCGAGGCGCGCGCATCGGCCTGTTCGGCGACCGGCTGGCCGAGCGCCACGTGGCGCTGCTGCCGCAAGCCGAGGTGCTGGTGTTCAGCGAAGGCGGCAGCGATCCCGCAGCGCTCGCGCGCCACATCCACCGCCTGCACGCGGCGCGGCCTGAAGCCGCGATCCTGGTTCGCGACCTGGCCAGCCACGACGATTTCGAGCTCGCCAGCAAGCTCGGCGGCGGCCTTTTCCAGGGCGCGTTCGTCACCGCCCGGCAGCCCTGGGAACAGCACGGGCTGGGTCCCAACGCGGCACGCCTGGCGGACATGCTGGCCCGGCTGCGGCGCGACGCCGACACGCGCGAACTGGCCGAGGCGCTGAAACGCGACGGCGCGCTGTCGGTGCGCCTGCTGCGCTACATCAATTCCGCCGCGGTCGGCCTGCACGAGAAAGTGACCTCGTTCGAACACGCGCTGCAGTTGCTCGGCCGTGCCCGGCTGGAACGCTGGCTGATGCTGCTGATGCTGTCCGCCGACGGCAACTCGCCGCGCTCCGGTGCCGTCTTGGAAGGGGCGATGGTGAGGGCCAGGATGATGGAACTGCTGGGCCGGCACGAGCCGGCCGAGGTGCGCGACGAATTGTTCATGACCGGGCTGCTGTCGCTGATCGACGTGGTGCTCGAGATGCCGATGACCGAGGCCATGCGGGCCTTCGATCCGCCGGCGGCGATCCGCGCCGCGATCGTCGACGGCGAAGGACGCCTGGCCGAACTGCTGGCACTGGCACAGGCCTGCGAGCAAGCCGTGCCGGAAGCGCTGGAATGGGCCGCCGAGCGCTGCGGCATCGCGCCGGAACGGGCCGGCCTGTGCCATGTCGAAGCGCTCGCCTGGGCACTCGAAATGGGCGACTGAGCCGATGCTGATCGACTTCTTCCTGCATCTCAAGTCGTCCGGCCTGCCGGTCTCGACGAAGGAGTTCCTGACCCTGCTGGAGGCACTGCAAGCGCGCGTCTGCGGCCATTCGATCGACGAGTTCTACGGCCTCTCGAGAGCCTGCCTGGTCAAGGACGAGAGCCTCTACGACCGCTACGATCGGGCCTTCGGCAGCTACTTCAGGGGCATCACGGAACTGCCCGGCCTCGACAAGGACATTCCCGAGGACTGGCTGCGGGCGCTCGCGCGCCGCCACCTGACGCCGGAACAGAAGGCCGCCCTCGAGAAGCTCGGCTGGGACAAGCTGATGGAGGAATTCGCCAAGCGCCTGGACGAGCAGAAGGCGCGCCACCAGGGCGGTAGCCGCTGGGTCGGCACCGGCGGCAGCTCGCCGTTCGGCAACAGCGGCTATCACCCGGAAGGCATCCGCGTCGGCGGCGAATCGGCCGGCAACCGGACCGCCGTGAAGGTCTGGGAGCGGCGCGAGTTCCGCAATCTCGACGATACGGTCGAACTCGGCACGCGCAACATCAAGGTGGCGCTGCGGCGGCTGCGGCAGTTCGCGCGCGAAGGCGCGGCCGACGAACTCGACCTGGACGGCACGATCGACGCCACGGCCCGCAACGCCGGCTGGCTCGACCTGTTGATGCGGCCGGAGCGCCACAACGCGGTCAAGGTGCTGATGTTCTTCGACGTCGGCGGTTCGATGGAGGATCACGTGCGGGTCTGCGAAGAGCTCTTCTCGGCCAGCCGCAGCGAATTCAAGCACCTGGAGTACTACTATTTCCACAACTGCGTGTACGACTGGGTGTGGCGCGACAGCGTCCGGCGGCACACCGAACGCATCCCGACCCTGGACGTGATCCACAAGTACGGGCCGGACTACAAGCTGGTGATGGTCGGCGACGCCACCATGAGCCCGTACGAAATCCTCCACCAGCGCGGCGCAATCGAATACCTGAACGAGGAGCCCGGCGCGGTCTGGCTGCGCCGCCTGCTCGACGCCTACCCGGCCGCCGCCTGGATCAATCCGGAACCCGAACGTTCGTGGGAGTACCGCCACTCGATCCGCATCGTGCGCGACATCTTCGGCGAGCGCATGTTTCCGTTGACCCTCGACGGCCTGGCACGGGCAATCCGCCAACTCTCGAAGCAGGGACGGCAGTGAGCGCGCCGATGCAGGTCGTCATCGTGGACGACCACCCGGTCAATCTCGACGTTCTGAAGCTGACGCTGGAACTGATCGACGCACAGAGCACCGCTTTCGAGGACGGACTGTCGGCGCTCGACTACCTGGCGGCGTGCGAGACGGTGCCGTCGCTGCTGATCGTGGATCGGATGATGCCCGGCCTCGACGGGCTCGAAGTGGTCCGGCGCGTGCGCGCCGATCCGCGCTTCGACGCCATGCGGATCGTCATGGCCACCGCCTCGGGCGACGAGAAGGACGTGGAGGAAGGCCGGCAAGCCGGTGCCGACGACTATCTCGTCAAGCCCTTCACGCCGGACGAATTGCTCGAACTGCTGCGCGGCGCGGATTGATCCGGCCTAGCCCAGCCCGTCCATGAACGGCATCGGCTGCATGCCGAAGCCGGAATCCATGTCCCGGATCTGCGTCAGCAGCGCGTCCAGCCCCTCCCGCAGTTGGCCGATCGAGGCCGTATCCATTGCCCGCAGCGCTTCCAGCAGTACTCCTCGGGCCGGCGACGGCGCGCGCGCCAGCAGCGCCAGGCCGTCGGGCGTCGGAAAGAGACGCACCACGCGCTGGTCCCCGCTGCCTCGCTCGCGCCTCAGCAGGCCGAGCGTGTCGAGCTTGTCCACCATGTTGGAAGCAGTGGATTGATGCAGCGCCATACGCTTGGCCAGCTCGCCGACCCTCAGGCCCGGGTCGTCCGCCAGTTCCTGCAGCGCCCACAACTGGGCGCCGGTCACCCCGCTCTGGCGCTCTATCCACTGCGAATGCCGCTGCGCGGTACGGATCAGCACGCGAAATCGAATCAGCAGAGAGAGCGGGTCCGAAGTCGTGCCGGGCAATTCTGCCGGGCCCTGATTTTCGGCGAATGTCATGGAATGGTGCTCCCACTAAAAGACGGGCCTCGAGCCGGGCCCTGGACTGCGCGAAGTGCCGAGGATGCCGGCCACGATGTCCGCGCGGCCGGTATTTTACGTCCGTGCGCGGCGCCGGCTGCATGAATTGCGAATTGCCTGCAGCGATTCACGGACATCGCCGCCGCCATTTTGTTACCATCGATCGGTCCCTCACCCTCTTCACCCTGACAGAGACCACGGCACTCGGATGCCAAGCGACGACTCATCCCTGACCGGCGAGATAGCCAGATCGAAGACATTTCGGCGGCTGGCTCGCGGCGGGCGTCGCTATGCCATGCCCTGGCTGTCGCTGCGCAGGTGGCGCAAGCGCGCGCTGCTGGTGGGGGCGGCAATGCTCTCGGGCCTGCTCGCAATCCTGTTCGCGATCGGCGCCGAATTCGCCATCGAGGGCCACGACCGGCTGATGAAAATCTCGCCGCTGCTGGCGCTGATCATTGCGCCGGCCGGTTTTGCGGCAATGGCCTACCTGTGCCGCAAGTACTTCCCCGGCACCCAGGGTAGCGGCATCCCGCAGACCATCGCCGCCTCGATCACCAACGACGACAAATTGCGCCGCGCGCTGCTGTCGTGGCGAATCATCTTCGGCAAGATGCTGTTGACGCTCGGCGGCCTGTTGTCGGGTGCCACGATCGGCCGCGAGGGTCCGTCGGTGCAGGTCGGCGCCTCGGTGCTGAACATGCTTTCGGGCAAGAAGCGGGGACGGATCGCCCCGACCCGCGACCTGATCATCGCAGGCGGCGCGGCCGGCGTCGCGGCGGCCTTCAACACGCCGCTGGGCGGCATCATGTTCGCGATCGAGGAGTTGTCGCGCAACCGGCCTTTCATGGCCAACAGCATGACGCTGATCGCGGTGATTTTCGCCGGTCTGATGTCGCTGGCGACACTGGGCTCGTATACCTACTTCGGTGTCACACAGGCGACGCTGAGCTGGCCCGCGGCGATCTGGCCGATCATCGCTTGCGGCGCCAGCGGCGGCCTGCTGGGCGGGCTGTTCACGCGCCTGTTGATCGGCACCACCCGCAACCTGCCGGGGCGGCTGGGTGCATTCGCGCGGCTGCGGCCGGTCCGCTTCGCCGCCCTGTGCGGACTCGGCACGGCGTTGATCGGCCTGCTCAGCGGCGGCCTCTCCTACGGCACCGGCTACGCGGAGATCAAGCACGCGCTGGAAGGCACCACGGCGCTGCCCGCCTACTACGGCCTGGCCAAGGCCGCCGCGATCGTGCTGGCCTTCGTCAGCGGCATCCCGGGCGGCCTGTTCGCACCCGCGCTGGCGGTCGGCGCCGGGGTCGGCACCAACGTGGCGGCATTCTTCCCGGAAGCCCAGAGCCAGGCGCTGCTGGCGCTGTGCATGGTGGCCTTCCTCGGCGGCGTGACCCAGTCGCCGATCACCGCCTTCGTCATCGTGATGGAGATGACGGCCAATCACAGCCTGCTGCTGCCGCTGATGTGTGCCTCGGTGATCTCCCATGCCTTTTCGCGCACCGTGGCTCCGACGCCGCTCTATGATGCGATGGCCTACGCGATCCTGCGGCGCAATACGTTCTCGCGGCGCACGCACCAGACGGCGGCCGCCGCGCGACGGCAGCAGGAGGAGCGGGCGGCTGCCGAAGCTGCCACGGCCGAACTCGTCGCCACCGCGGTGCCGGCCCAGCCGGCCGAACAGCCCGCCATCCTGCGGTCGGCCGGTGCGAACGGCGATGCAGCGCCGCGCCCTGCGGTGGTCCGCAGCGCAGCGCGGCACGGCTTGCCGCCGATCGCTGCGATCTTCAAGCGCCGCACTCAGGAAGTGCCTGCGCTGCAGCGGCCACCGCTGGCAGGCGAGGACACCACGGCGGTGCCCGAAACGGTGGGCGGCCCGGCCGAGTCCACCGACGCCGAAGCCCCGCCACCGCAGGCCGAAGCGCCGCACGGTGAAGTTGGCGCTGCCGCCTCGCCCGATGCCACGGGCGAAGCATCAGCGCCGCAGCATGCCGACGAATCCGCCCCAACGCCTGATGCGGAAGACGGCGAGCAGGAAAGCCGCGAGCCGGCCGGCGGAGAGCGGGACGTGGAGGCCGACCGGCCGGCCGAGAAGTCGGCCGCGGGACATGCGCGGCGCTGGCTCGGCTGGCTGTCCCGCCGGCGCACCGGTTGAGTCGCGATTCGGCGCGACCAAGCGCCGGCCCGGCGGACAGCCACCAATCCCCCTCGATCCGACCCTGAGTCAGCACTGCCGATGCCGGCCCGCGGCAGTGGGCTGATCGCATTGCCGGCCTGAACGGCCGGTCAGCCTGCAACGAAGAAAACGAGGGCGCCCGCAGGCAAACGGGCGCCCGCAGGCGCCCGTTCCAATATCGCAGGTGAAGACGATCAGGATTCGACGATGATCGGGCTGTCGCCGCCGTCGCCGCTCATCGCCAGCATCAGCGCATTGATGCGCTTGACGAAGCTGGCCGGATCCTCGAGCGTGCCGCCCTCGGCCAGCAGAGCCTGGTCGAACAGCACCTGGGCCCAGTCGTCGAAGCGCTCGGTCTCGTTCTTCAGGCGCCGTACCGCCGGATGGGTCGGATTGACCTCAAGGATCGGCTTCGACATCGGCGCCTCCTGGCCGGCGGCCTTCAGGATCCGCGCCAGATTCTGGCCCATGTCGTGTTCGTCGGCCACCAGGCAGGCCGGCGAATCGGTCAGCCGGTGGGTGACCCGCACGTCCTTGACGCGCTCGCCCAGCGTGCCCTTCATCTTCTCGAGCAGATCCTTCATGTCGTCTGCGGCGGCTTCGGCAGCCTTCTTCTCTTCCTCGTCCTCGAGGCCACCCAGGTCCAGTCCGCCCTTGGCGACCGACTGCAGCTGCTTGCCGTCGAACTCGGTCAGGCTGCCGACCACCCATTCGTCCACGCGCTCGGCCAGCAGCAGCACCTCGATGCCCTTCTTGCGGAAGATCTCCAGGTGTGGGCTGTTCTTGGCCGCCTTGAAGCTGTCGGCCGTGACGTAGTAGATCTTGTCCTGCCCTTCCTTCATGCGGCCGATATAGTCGGCCAGCGAGACGGTCTGCTCCTCGCTATCGTCGCTGGTGGTCGAGAAGCGCAGCAGGCCGGCGATCTTGTCCTTGTTGGCGAAGTCCTCGCCGACGCCCTCCTTCAGCACGCGGCCGAATTCCTTCCAGAACGAGGTGAACTTCTCCTTGTCGTTCTCGGCCAGGTCCTCCAGCATCAACAACACCTTCTTCGTGCAGCCGGCGCGGATCGCGTCGATGTCCTTCGATTCCTGCAGGATCTCGCGCGAAACGTTGAGCGGCAGGTCGGCCGAATCGACCACACCGCGCACGAAGCGCAGGTAGAGCGGCATCAGCTTCTCGGCGTCGTCCATGATGAAGACGCGCTTGACGTAGAGCTTGACGCCGTGGCGGGCATTGCGGTCCCACAGGTCGAATGGCGCGTGCGACGGCACGTACAGCAGCTGGGTGTACTCGTGGCGGCCCTCGACGCGGGAATGGGTCCACGCCAGCGGCTCGTCGTAGTCGTGGCCGACGTGCTTGTAGAAAGCCTTGTACTCGTCGTCGGAGACGTCGCTCTTCGGCCTCGCCCACAGCGCGCTGGCCTGGTTGACGGTCTCGTCCTCGTCGGACGTGACCTGCGCCTTCTTCTCCTCGTCCCATTCCTCCTTCTTCATCACGATCGGCTGGACGATGTGGTCGGAGTACTTGCGGATCAGCGAGCGCAGCTGCCAGCCCGACAGCAGGTCGTCCTGGTCCTCGCGCAGGTGCAGGATGATGTCGGTGCCGCGGCTCGCCTTCTCGGCCGGCTCGATCGAGTATTCGCCGGCCGTGTCGCCGCTCATCGTGCATTCCCACTTGACCGCCTCGGTCACCGGCAGACCGGCACGGCGGGTCAGCACCGTGACCTTGTCGGCGACGATGAAGGCCGAGTAGAAGCCGACGCCGAACTGGCCGATCAGGTGGGCGTCCTTCTGGCGATCGCCGGTCAGCGCGCTGAAGAACTCGCGCGTGCCGGACTTGGCGATGGTGCCGAGGTTCGTCACCACCTCGTCACGGCTCATGCCGATGCCGTTGTCGGAAACGATGACGGTGCGCGAGTCCTGGTCGAAGCCGATGCGGATCTGCGCATCGCCGCCGCCTTCGAGCAACTCCGGCTTGTCGAGCGATTCGAAGCGCAGCTTGTCGCAGGCGTCCGCCGCGTTGGAAATCAATTCGCGCAGGAAGATCTCGCGATTGGAATAGAGGGAATGGATCATCAGGTGAAGCAGCTGCTTCACCTCGGCCTGGAAGTTCATGGTCTGGGCGGCGGCATTGCCGGCCCCGGCATTGGCTTCGGACATCGGCTCGAACTCCGTATCTGTATTGGTTGGGACAGGTGGTGTTTCGCCACATGGGTCCGCGGCGACGGATTTCAAGCCCCGATGCGCGACAAGGGACGGATCAGAGGTATTCGATCGCCAGCACTTCGATCTCGCGCGGCCCGGACGGGCTGTCGAAGCGCACCAGATCGCCTTCGCGGGCCTTCATCAGCGCCCGCGAGATCGGCGCGATCCAGCTGAGCCGGCCCGAACGGGCATCGGCCTCGTCCACGCCGACGATCTGGAAGGTCTGCTCGTTGTCGCCGTCGGCGTCGCAGACCGTCACGGTGGCGCCGAAGAACACCTGCTCGAGATGGGTCTGTTCGGTCGGATCGACGACCGTCGCGCTCTCGATGCGCTTCATCAGGAAGCGAATGCGGCGATCGATCTCGCGCAGCCGCTTCTTGCCGTAGATGTAGTCGCCGTTTTCCGAACGGTCGCCGTTGCCGGCCGCCCAGGACACCACTTCGACGATCTTGGGCCGTTCTCGGCGCACCAGCTCGTCGAGTTCGACCCGCAAGGCGTCGTAGCCGCGCCGCGTCATGTAGTTGCGGCCGGCCGGCACGGCGGGCTCGCGCGCAGCCAGCCCGTCGTCATCGTCGTCGTCGGATTCCTTTACGAAAGCCTTGTTCAAACGCGCAACCGCCGTCCGGGAATCGATTCGATCAGTGATAGATGGCCGGCTGGTTCAGCAGGCCGCCGAAGTGTTCGACGAGTATATCGAAAGCCTCCTCGTCCGAACCGTTGGCGATCACGCCGTCGAGCTCCGCTCGGAAACGCTGCGCGGCCGCCGCGCGGATTACCATGCCACGGCCCAGGCGCTTGTCGATCACCTCGATGGCGTCGTGCCCGGGGTAATCGACAACATAGAGTTGCTGGTCGTTATAGACGATTTGCATGGCGAACCTCCTGCGAAGGCCGGCGCTCGAATCCGCCCCGGCGTACAACCCGCAAATGGGTACTGTGGCCCGCATTTCAAGCCTGGGCGCCGTGTTGTCATTCCTCGGCACCGGGCATACCATACGGCGAGCTTTGTACTTGATATCGGCGCCCGACCGGGCCGGCTTTAGCGGATTGGCAATGAGCGAGACCTTCGACGATGTGACGAGTCTGGCACTCCGGCTCGAAGAGTTGCGCGCCGAGCATCGCGACCTGGACGCCGCCATCCTGCGCCTGAACGAAACGCCGCCCGACGACGAACTGCTGATCCGCCGCCTGAAGAAGCGCAAGCTGCTGTTGAAGGACCGCATCACGCTGATCGAGCGCATGCTCGAGCCCGACGAGCCGGCCTGAACCAGCCCGGCTGAAGGCAAACATGGCGAAGGCCCCGAAGCTCGCACCGGCCACCCTCAGCCTGCATGCCGGCCAGTCGCCGGACGCCGATCACGGCGCGCGGGCGACGCCGATCCATTTCAGCACCAGCTTCGTCTTCCCCGACGCCGACACCGCCGCGGCCCGTTTCGACCTGGAGCGCAGCGGCCACGTCTATTCACGCATCTCGAATCCGACCAACGCGGTACTGGAAGAGCGCATCGCCGCACTCGAGGGGGGCGTCGGCGCGGTCAGCGTGGCCAGCGGCCAGGCCGCGCTGCATCTCGCCATCACGACGCTGATGGGCGCCGGCGGCCACGTCGTCGCCTCGCGCGCGCTGTACGGCGGATCGCACAACCTGCTGGCCTACACGCTGCCGCGCTTTGGCATCGAGACCAGCTTCGTCGAGCCGGGCGATGTGACGGCCTGGCGCGACGCGATCCGGCCCGCGACCCGCCTGCTGTTCGGCGAAACGCTCGGCAACCCGGGCCTCGACGTGCTCGACATCGAAGCGGTCGCCGCGGTCGCCCACGCGGCCGGACTGCCGCTGCTGGTGGACGGCACGCTGACGACGCCGGCACTGCTGCGGCCGTTCGAACACGGCGCCGACCTGGTGATGCACTCGGCCACCAAGTTTCTCGGCGGGCACGGCGTCGCGATCGGCGGCCTGCTGGTGGACGGCGGCCGCTTCGACTGGCAGGCCAGCGGCCGCTTCCCGACGCTGACCGAGCCCTACGAAGGTTTCCACGGCATGGTGTTCGCAGAGGAGTCGCCGGTGACGGCCTTCCTGTTGCGCGCCCGGCGCGAGGGCTTGCGCGACTTCGGCGCCTGCCTGTCGCCGATGAACGCGTTCCAGATCCTGCAGGGCATCGAGACGCTGCCGCTGCGCATGGCCCGCCACGTGGCCAATGCGGCCGCCGTGGCCGAGTTCCTTGCCGATCACGAGGAGGTCCTGGCGGTGGCCTTTCCCGGCCTCGCCAGCCACCGCGATCACGCGCTGGCGAGCCGGCTGATGCCGCAGGGCTGCGGCTCGGTGATGAGCTTCGAGCTGCGCGGCGGCCGCGCCGCAGGCCGGGCCTTCATCGACGCGCTGCAGATCTTCTCGCACCTGGCCAACGTCGGCGACGCCAAGTCGCTGGTGATCCACCCGGCCAGTACGACGCATTTCCGCATGGATGCGCGCGAACTGGCGCTGGCCGGCATCGGCGAAGGCACCGTCCGGCTGTCGGTGGGACTCGAAGACGCCGGCGATCTGCTGGCCGACCTGGAGCGGGGCCTGGCGGCCGCGGCCCGCGCAGCAGGAGCCTAGCCCGCATGGCCGGCGAGCTTCCTGCCTATGTCTATCGCGGCGGCGAGCGCGGCGACGGTCGCGATCGCAGCATGGTGTTCGTCCATGGCGCCGGCCACGACCACAGCGTGTGGAACCTGCAGGCCCGCTACTTCGCCCACCACGGCTGGTCGGTACTGGCGCCGGACCTGCCCGGCCACGGTGCGACCGGCGGCGAGCCGCTACCGAGCGTCGAGGCCCAGGCCGACTGGCTGCTGGCGCTGCTCGATCGCGAAGATGCCGCAGGCGTCCACCTGGTCGGCCACAGCATGGGCTCGCTGGTGGCGCTGGAAGCCGCGGCACGGGCGCCGCAGCGAGTCGCCGGCCTGGCGCTGGTGGGCAGCAGCGTACCGATGCCAGTGGCGCCAGCGCTGCTGGAGGCCGCCCGCGACGATTGCCAGCGGGCCCACGCGATGATCAACCAGTGGTCGTTCTCGGCCGCCGGCCGGCTCGGCGCCGGCGCGCTGCCCGGTATGAATGCGCCGCAAACCAACCTGCGCCTGATGGAACGCCAACGTCCCGGCGTCCTCCATGCCGACCTGGCGGCCTGCAACGGCTACCTGCGCGGTCCGCAGGCGGCATCCGAAGTGCGCTGCCGGACCCTACTGGTATGCGGCACCAGGGACCAGATGACCCCGCCGCGCAATGCCGACGCCTTACGCGGCGCGCTTTGCCGGGCGGCCGAGTTGCGGATCGAGACCATCGCGGACTGCGGCCATGCCATCATGGCCGAGAAGCCGGACCAATTGACCGATGCCCTGATCGACTGGTCGGGCGGATAGACTCGTACCGCCCGCCCGCGGCGACGAGCCCATGCCGAAAGAGCGATCGGGCCAGGTCTCCGCGGCGATGGCGGTGCGCAACCACTGCAGAGAGGAGACACCCATGCAGGAACAACAAGAGGCCGACAAGCAGGCCAGGCAGGAACAGGACCGTCACGCCGAGGCGCTGCCGTTCCCGACGGTGCGGGACATCGGGGCGGGATCACCGTTCCGCTGGATCGGGCTGGCGTGGGCCGACCTGCGCTCGTGCCCGATTCCCAGCCTGTTCTACGGCTTCTGCTTCGCCGCCATGGGCCTGCTGGTGACCTTCGTCTTCGAGCACGCCTACCAATACACCTCCGCGCTGACCTCCGGTTTCCTGCTGGTGGCGCCGTTCTTCTCGATGGGCCTGTACGAGATCAGCCGACGCCGCGAGCGCGGCGAGGGCTGCGCGCTGGCGCCGACGACCGTGGTGTGGAAGCGCAATGCCGGCAACATCGGCGTCTTCGCGCTGGTGCTGATGGTCATCTTCCTGGTCTGGGCACGCGCCTCGCTGGTGGTCTTCGCGCTCTTCTACACCAACGAGATGCCGAACCTGTCCGGTTTCCTGCAACAGATCCTGGCCTTCGAGAACCTCGAATTCCTGCTCGTCTATGTCTGCGTCGGCTTCCTCTTCGCGACCATCGTCTTCGCCGTCAGCGTGGTCGCGATCCCGCTGATGCTGGACCGCAACCAGGATGCCGTGACGGCCATGCTGGCGAGCGTCGCGAGCCTGTTCAAGAACCCGTTCACGATGATGATGTGGGCCTTCGTCATCGTCGGCATGACGATCCTCGGCTTCATGACCTTCCACGTCGGGCTGGTCGTCGCGATGCCGCTGGTGGGCCATGCCACCTGGCACGCCTACCGCGACCTGATCGAGCCGCTGCCGGCCGAATGAGCGCGAAGTTGCGGCTCAATCGGCCAGTTCGAGCAGCACCGGCTGGTGGTCGGAGGCGTCGGTGTCGGCCAGCACTTCGATCCGCTGCAGGCGCGGCAGCAGTCCCGGCGTGACGAAGAAGTAGTCGCAGCAGTACTGGTGGTCGGGCCACTCGGCGCCGTGCAGGCCGACGCTCGGAGCATGCGCCTGCCCGCCGTGCAGCGCCGGCCAGGCATCGCACCACGGCGGCCCGTCATCGCCCGGCGCCACCAGTGCGGCCATCTCGGCGGCGTCCGGCGCAAAGTTGAGATCGCCGCACAGGATTCCATCGGGTGGCCGCGCCGGCGCGCCGAACAGCGATTCGCGCCGCGGCGAGCGGGCCTGCGCCGCCTCCGCCAGCGCCTCCAGCTGGATCTGCCGCAACGCCGCCACCTGGGCGCGCCGCTGCAGGCCCGAGTAGTACTCCAGGTGCGTCGTCAACAGCCGCAGCGGCGCCGCGGGATTCTCCAGCACGACTTCCAGGCAGGCGCGCGGCAGGCTGCGTTCGGCCGGATCGCATGGGGCCGGCAGCGGCAGGCGGCGGATCTGCCCGACCGGTCGCGCCAGCAGCATCATGTTGCCGAAGCCGATCGTGCCGCCGGCACCGTCGCCCCGTTCCAGACCGGGCGCGAACACCGCCTGGTGGTCCGGAAAGGCGGCCGCCAGCCTGGCCGGCCCGTCCTCGGGCGCCGCCATGCCCTTCAGGCCCGGCCAATTGCCGGCGACCTCCTGCAGGCAGATCGCGTCCACCGCCCCGCAGGCGCGGATCCGGTCGATCGTCCGCTGCAACGACACATTGCCGTCCGCCCCCCGCCCCCACTGGATGTTCCAGCTCAGAATGCGCATCACTCGCACCTCCCAGCCCCGCTTCGCTGGATATTTGCTTGCCTAGCCAAGTATGTCATCGGTTCCGCGTCGCGGCGTGGGATAGACTTCGCAGCTTCAACACCGCGCCGACCAGCGGCGACAGCGCAGCCAACCGATGCCTTCCTTTCTCAACAAGTTGCGATTCCACCCCCGCAGCGCCCTGATCGGCGGTGGCGGCGGCGGTTTCGATCCCGAGGCCGGCGCCTGGCTGGCCGGGCTGCAGGCCCGGCGGCCGGCCGAGGCGGCGCGCCTGATCGAGGAACGGCTCAACATGTTGCGCGCGGCCCGGCTGCCCGAGGTCCAGTTCGTGCCGGCGCTGACGACGATCCAGGACGCGCTGTCCGACTTGCAGACCCGCGCCGAGGCGGCCCTGTCGAACGCCGAGATCGCCGGCTGCGAAGACGAGACCGAACTGGTGAGCACGATCCTGGCGCTGCTGAAACGAACCTCGACCTACTACGTCCAGGCCTCGGAGCGGCTCGCCAGCGGCTGGTTCCGCTCCTCGCGAGCCCCGATCTTCGACATCGCCGTGCGGCAGGGCATGGCCACCGTGATGCAGCGGATCGAACTGGCGCACCGCATCTACGCCCGCGGCTCGGCCGGCAGCTGGCGCCAACTGGAGCGCCTGGCCAGGCTCGCCCTTGCCGCCCGTGGCAGCGGCAGCGAGCGCATACGTGCGGAAGTCGAGCAGACGCATGCCCGTGCGCTGCTGTTCGAGCTGGCCGATCCGAACCGGCTCGATGCCGCCTCCAACGAACAACTGCGCTTCTATCTGCGGCGCCACGGCGCCCTGGCCCGGATTCGCCCGCTGGCCGAGTTGCCGGTCGGCGAGCGCGACAAGGCCGGCCTGCACGCGCTGAACGTCGGCAGGCGGTGCGCCGACCCGCTCGGCGGGATGGCGCCCGAAAAGCTGCCGGCCGACACCTTGCTGCTCGATGCGCGACCCTTGCTGGGTCGGCTGGAACGGCAGCTCACCGGCCTCGCGGCCGGCGTCGACTCGGCCCGCCTCGGCCTGCCGCGCGAAGCGCGCCTGCCGCGCTACCAGGAGTTGCTGCGCGGCCTGGGGCAGCGCTGGAGCGGACGCGGCACTCGACGCCACGGCCGCAATCGCTTCCTGCCCAGGGCGCGGCTGGTGGTCGGCCTGGAGCACTGCCTCGACTACCTGAGCGAGCCGGCACGCGGCGCTGCTGGCGAGGGCGTCAGCGTCTGGTCGATCCTGGACGAAAGCGCAACGGGTTTCGGCCTCGGCCAGCTGACCAGCGGTCCGCACGGCATGCGCATCGGCGAACCGTGCTGCGTCCTGGCGGACGGGCGTGAGGGACCGCTGCTGGGGGTCGTCCGGCGGGCCGAGAACCGCGGCCCGCGCAGCTTCCTGGTGGGTGTCGAATTGCTCGGCTCGGGGCCCCGCGCGGCAAGCCTCGTCGACCCCTTGAGCAGCGAGCCGCGCACGACCACGGTGAGGGCGATCCAGCTCGGTCGGCTGCCGGCCCATCACGGCAGCGAGGGCCTGCTCGCCCGCACCGGCCACCTGCGGCCGGACGAATCGATCCTGCTCGAAAGCGCCGACCGAATCGAACTGCGCCGCGTAGATGCGGTCATCGCACTGGGCCCCGGCGTCGAGCTGGCACTGTTGGCCGCCGTCCGCGTCGCACCGGTCTGAGCGGCAGAGAGGCCCGCCGGCTGGCGGTGGCCGCGGACAGTCCCGATAATGCTCCGGCCACGCGCCGTCTCGAGTTCGCCCAATCCATGCACGGATCGACCCACGACCACGACCACCACCACCACGTCGGCGAAGGGTCCGAGCGAAAACTGCTGCTGGCGCTGCTGCTGACGCTGGGCTTCGCGGCGATCGAGGCGCTGGCCGGCTGGCATGCAAACTCGCTGGCCCTGTTGGGCGATGCGGGGCACATGCTGACCGACAGCCTGGCACTCGGCATCGCCGCGATGGCGGCGCTGATGGCGCGGCGCCCGCCGTCGGACCGGCACAGCTACGGCATGGCCCGCAGCAAGACCTTGGCCGCCTTCGTCAACGCGTTGTTCATGCTGCTGCTGATCGGCGCACTGCTGTGGCAGTCGATCCTGCGCCTCGACACGCCGCACCGGGTGGACGCCGACACGGTGACGGCGGTGGCGGTGATCGGCCTGCTCCTCAACCTGGTGGTGGCCGCCATGCTGAGCGGCCACGGCCACGACATGAACACCCGCGCAGCGCTGCTGCACGTGATCGGCGATCTGCTCGGTTCGGTCGCGGCGCTGGCTTCCGGCCTGCTGATCAAGCTGACCGGCTGGATGCCGATCGACGCGCTGCTGGCGATGCTGATCGCCGGCCTGATCGCGGCCTCGACGCTCGGCCTGCTGCGCTCCGCGATGCATACGCTGATGAACGGCGTGCCGCGCACGCTGTCGCTGCCCGAGGTGGGCTACCGGCTGGCCGAGCTGCCGGGCGTGGCCGGCATCCACGATCTGCACATCTGGGAGCTGGACGAGGCGCGCATCGCGCTGTCGGCCCACGTCAGCCTGCGCTCGATGGAAGACTGGCCCGGCGTGCTGAAGAGTCTGCGGGACAGGGCCGAGAGCGATTTCGGCATCGCCCACATGACTTTCCAGCCGGAGCCGATCGAGGCCATGCCATTGACCTACATGTCACGCGACCGGCGGCGCGCGGACGGCTCCGATCCCGGTGTTCTTTCCCGATCGGGCTAAACTCCGGCCGATCCGAGCCGAAAATTGGCGCATGCACTCAGCCCAAGAACTCGTTCATAGCATGGACCGGCTGGCCTCGCTGCCGCCGGTCTTCCATCGCATCCAGGTCGAGCTGGACTCGCCCGACGGGTCGATCACGACGCTGTCGCAACTGATCGCTTCCGACCCGGCGCTGACGGCGATGCTGCTGAAGGTTGCCAACAGCGCGCTGTTCGGCTTTGTGCAGCGCATCGATACGATCAGTCGCGCCGTGACGGTGCTCGGCCTGCAGCAGGTGCGCGAACTGTCGGTCGCGATCCTGGTGACCCGCACCTTCACCAGCCTCAACTCGCGCCACGTGGATCCCGAGCGCTTCTGGCGCAGCAGCGTGCTGCGCGCGGTCGCCTGCCGGGCAGCCTTCCACGTCAGCTCCGGCCAGCGCCAGGAACGCGGCTTCGTCACCGGCCTGCTGGCCAACCTGGGCCACATGGTGATGTTCCTGACCGTGCCGGAACTGGCGATCGCGGCCGCCAATCGGGCCGCGCAGGGTGACATCGGCCTGCAGGCCGCCGAGCGCCTGGTGGTCGGCTGCGACCACGCCGAGATCGGCGGCTGCCTGGCCAATGCCTGGGGCCTGCCGCAGACGATCGGCAATGCCATCGCCGCCCAGTACGCGCCGCAACTGGCCGGCAGCGAGACACGCGACGCCTGGATGCTGTATCTGGCCAATCGCATCGTCGAAGCCGAGGAACAGCACATTGCTTCCGACGAGGCCGTCGCAGACCTCGATCCCGAGACCTGGCCGGCCACCGGACTGCACCCGGAGCACTTCTCGGCCATTCGCGAAGAAGCGGAATTGAACCTGGCGTCCGCCCTGTCGCTGTTCTATCCGCGAGCGGGTTGAGCCATGCCCGCCGAGGCGGTCCTGGCGCGAGCGCGAGAGCTGGTCGCCCGCTGCGCGGCCGAGCTGCGGCTGCCGCCGGCCTACGGAGCGATACGCAACGTTCTCGAGGACCCGCACGGCACGCCGCTGCAGATGTGCGAGGCTCTGGAAATGCGGCCGGCGCTCGCCTCGCAGTTGCTGGCCCTGCTCTCCGCACCGCTGCACGCGACGCTCGACGGCGCCTGGAGCATCGAACGGGCGGTGAACCAGCTCGGCCTGCAGCGCATCGTGGACCTGTCGCTGATCGCACTGCTGCCCGCGGCGCTGGAGCGGCTCGACGACAGCCTGCCGCGTTCCGGCTACTGGTCGCTGGCGGTGCGCTGCGGCCTGGCGGCGCGCGCCATCTCCGGCGCCTGCTGGCGCCCCGAACGCGACCGGCTGCTGTGCGCCGGCGTGCTGATGCCGCTCGGCCTGGCACTGATGTGGCATGCCAATCCGCGTGCCATGGGCAAGCTCGCCAGCCGCATGCCGCGCGGCGACGTCATGCCCGGCGAAGCACAGCGCCTGCTGATGGGTACCGATCACGTGGCGGTCACGGCCGCGCTGGCCCGCCACTGGCAACTGCCGTCGCCGATCCAGCGCGCGCTGGCCTGCAGCAGCGAACCGGTGCGCGCGGTGCCGCACCACAAGGAAGCGGCGATCCTCAACATCGCGGCCGGCCTGGCCGGATTTCCGGGCATGCCCGAGAAGCCCGACGAGTTGTCGCTCGATCTGCTGCGGCTCAATCCGGCCCGTCTCAAGTGCATCGCCACCGAGGTGGACGACCTGTCCGCGACCTACCTGCCGCTCATCGCCGGCGATGCCTATCTGCCGTGGCCTGCCAGCAGGCCTCGGCCGGATGTGCGATCAGGTCCCTGAGCAAGCCCCAGCCCAGCCCCAGCACCAGCCGGCCCGATGCACCGGGCGGCTCGCCCAGCCCGAAGCTCCGTCCGCGCAGGCTCAGCAGCCAGGCCGGCGGCTGCGGCTGGCCGATGCGCTCGGCCACCGCCAGCACCTGGGCCGGCGTCAGCGCATGGGAGGCCTCGCCGCAGTCGGGCGCCGGCGCCAGGCGTTCGAGACACACCGGTTCGCGCTGACTGCGGTGGGCATCGACGAACAAGGCGCGCTCCATGCCGGCCAGTTCCAGCGCGTGCTCGAGCTGGAACTGGAAGTCGCGCACGACGCGCAGTCCGGGCAGCGCCAGCGCCTCCAGCCGCGCCGCCAGCAGCGGGCCGAGCGCGTCGTCGCCGCGCGCGTCGTTGCCGGCGAAGAAGACTGCCAGCTTCATGCGTCGCGCTGCAGCCGGTCGATCAACCGCCCGGCCGGGTCGACCACCTCCAGCGCCAGCGGCATCCGGCCGAGGGCGTGGGTGGCGCAGGACAGGCAGGGATCGAAGGCCCGGATCACCACCTCGATGTGGTTCAGCAGGCCCTCGTTCAGCTCGTGGCCCGACAGGTGCTGGCGCGCGACCCGCCGGACGGCGGCATTCATCGCCTGGTTGTTGTGGGTGGTGGACACGATCAGGTTGCACCATTCGACCAGGTCGTCCTCGTCCACGGTGTAGTGGTGGATCAGCGTGCCGCGCGGCGCCTCGATGATGCCGACGCCCTCGTGGCCGCGCACGCCCTCCGCCATGCGCTCGCCGGCCGTCAGGTCCGGATCGCCGAGCAGGCCGTGGATCAGTTCGGCGGCATGCAGCATCTCGATCATGCGCGCCCAGTGGTAGGCCAGCGGCGCATGCTGCAACTGGCCGCCGCAGTAGTCGCGGAAGGCCAGCCGTTCGGCCTCAGCCAGCGGCGTCGTGATGAATTCGCAGTTCTGCACCCGCGCCAGCGGCCCCACCTTGTACCAGCCGCGCTGCGGCCCCAGGTGGGTCGCATAGGGAAACTTCATGTAGCTCCAGGGCTTCACCTCCTCGCTGATGATGCGCTGGTAGTCCTGGTCGCTGACCCCGTCCAGTTCGATCCGCCCCTCGGCGTTGCGCAGGCGCAGCACGCCGTCGTAGAGCTCGAGCGCGCCGTCGCCCGGCCGCACCAGGCTCAACAGCCCGCTCTCCTCGCGGCCGAAGGCGTCGTAGAGCTCGGCGTCCGCGTCATGCAGGCGGCGCACCAGGCGCACCGCCTGCTGCGCGAATCCCACCATCTGGGCCGACTCGGCCTGCAGCCGGTCGCGGTCGGCGATACTCAGGTGGCGGTTGACGCCGCCGGGCACCGCGCCGGTGCCGTGGATGCGCTTGCCGGCCGTGGCCTCGATGACCTGCTGTCCGAAGCGGCGCAGGCCGACGCCCTGCTTCGCCACCTCCGGATGGGCGGCCGCGACGCCGACGATGTTGCGGCGACCGGGCTCGGAGCCGAAGCCGAACAGCAGGTCCGGCGAGGAGAGATGGAAGAAGTGCAGCGCGTGGCTCTGCAGGATCTGGCAGTAGTGCATCAGCCGGCGCAGCTTCTCGGCGCTGGCGGTCAGCCGCTCGATGCCGAGCACCCGGTCGAGCGCCTTGCTCGCCGCCAGGTGGTGGCTGACCGGGCAGATGCCGCACAGCCGCTGCACCATCACCGGCACCTCCCAGTACGGCCGGCCCTGGATGAAGACCTCGAAGCCGCGGAACTCGACGATGTGCAGCCGTGCCTCCTGTATCTCGCCGCCCTCGTCGATCAGCAGCGTGACCTTGCCGTGGCCCTCGACTCGCGACACCGGATCGATCGCGACGCGGCGCAGTTGTTCGCGATGGCTCGCGGTTTCCAGTTCGAAACTCATGCTTGTGCTCTCAGTCGTAGTGCAGCGCCGGATGCGAGACGCGCGGCGTGCGGCCGGTGATCAGGTCGGTCAGGAAGCGGAAGATCACGTCTCCCGAGGGCGGACAGCCGGGCAGGAAATAGTCGACGCGCACCACCTCGTGTACCGGGTGCACCTTGTCCAGCGGCAGCGGCAGCTCGGGGTCGTCCGGCACCTGCCCGCCCTGCAGGCCCTGGCGCGACAGATACACCGCCTGCAGGCACTGGCCGACGTCGAGGTGGTTGCGCTGCGCCGGCAGCCCGCCATTGACCGCGCAGGCGCCGAGCGCCACCAGGGTGTGGCACTGGCGGCGGAATTCCCGCAGCACGTGCACGTTCTCGGCGTTGCACACGCCGCCCTCGATCAGCCCGATGTCGCAGCGGCCGACGGTCTTGATGTCGGTCAGCGGCGAGCGGTCGAACTCGATCCGCTCGAGCAGGCCGAGCAGGCGCTCATCCATGTCGAGGAAGGACATGTGGCAACCGAAGCAGCCTGCCAGCGAGACCGTGGCGATCTTCAGCTTGGGCAGCTCGTCGTTCATTCCTCGCCCTCCATCGACACGACCCGCAGCGGCTTCTCGTCGTAGCTGCGGCTGCCAATCGGCACCGCGAAGCCGATCCGCTTCCTGAGGATCACGCCGACCGGACAGATGTTGGCGGCCACGTCCCCGGCCGAGAAGTCGGTGTCGGCCAGCCGTCCGCTCTCGGCATTGACCACCAGGTGCTTGCGCAGGCCGCGGTTGGTCAGCGCGAACACGCTCTTGCCGTCCTTGTCGCGCGAAGCGCGCACGCACAGCTCACAGTAGATGCAGCGGTTGAAGTCCAGCAGCACCTCGGCATGCGAGGCATCCACCGGCCGGTCCGGGTAGAAGTGGTTGAAGCGCGGCGTCATCATCTCCAGGTCGTAGGCCAGCGCCTGCAACTGGCAGTGGCCGCTCTTCTCGCACGAGGGGCAGAAGTGGTTGCCCTCGACGAACAGCATCTGCAGCAGCGCGCGGCGCTCGCCGTTCATTTCCGGCGTGTCGCTCTCGACCTCCGAGCCCTCTCGCGCTGGCATCGCGCAGGACGACACGTGGCGTCCGCCGACCTTGACGATGCACAGCTTGCAGCTGCCGTGCGGCGGGAAGTCCGGATGCCAGCACAGGTGCGGGATGTAGCGGCCGGCCGCGCGGGCCGCCTCGAGGATCGTCTGGCCCTCGCTGAAGGGCACCGGCACGCCGTCGAGCAGGAAGGTCTTGGTGGCATCGCTCATGACTGCCCCCAGGATGCGGCGTCGCCGCTTCCGTCCCGCGAGGGGGACGAGGCAAGCTGGGGCGGCCCGGCGTTTCCTCGCGAGTGCTCCGGCGTGTTCGAGAGGTGGGCGTCGGCGTCGTCGCGGCCGGTCATCTGCCGCGCCCGCTCGAGCGCCTTGTCGCGATCGAAGGCGGGCTGGAATTCGGCGCTCCTGATCCGCCGCTCGATCGACGGGCGGAACTTCTGCAGCACGTCGATGACCGGGTTCGGCGCGCTGCTGCCGAGGCCGCAGTGGCTGGTGTTCTTCAGCAGCCGGTCGAGCCACTCGATGTCGGCGATGTCGCGCAGCGCGCCGTTGCCTTCGTCGAGCTTGTCCATGTAGCCCTTCAGCAGGCTGGTGCCGACCCGGCACGGGGTGCAGAAGCCGCAGCTCTCGTGGGCGAAGAAGTGCACGAAGTTGCGCGCCACCTGGAACGGATCGCGGCGCGAATCGAAGACCATGAAGGCGCCGGCGGTGGGCACGTCCTCGAACGCGATGCGGCGGCCGAACTCGTGGCCGGCCAGCATGATGCCGGCGGCACCGCCGATCTGCACCGCCAGCGTGTCCTCGGCGCCGGCCTGCTGCAACACCTCGTCCACGGTGACGCCGAACGGGAACTCGTAGATGCCGGGACGGGCCACGTCGCCGGATACCGACAGCAGCTTGCTGCCGGTGGACTGGGGCGTGCCGTTGCCGGCGAACCAGGCCCCGCCGTGTTTCGCGATCAGGCAGGTGTTGGCCAGCGTCTCGACGTTGTTCACCACCGTCGGCCGCCCCAGGTAGCCGTGGGTCACCGGGAACGGCGGACGGATGCGCGGCGTGCCGCGCTTGCCTTCGAGCGATTCGAGCAGCGCGCTCTCTTCGCCGCAGACGTAGGCGCCCGCGCCGAGGTGGATCTCGATGTCGAAGTCGAAGCCCTCCAGGCCGTGGATGCGATGGCCCAGCAGGCCAGCCGAGCGGCGCGCCTCGAGCGTCGATTCGAGCGACGCCAGCAGGTAGCGGTACTCGCCGCGCAGGTACAGGAAGCCCTGCTCGGCACCGACCGCCCAGGCCGCCAGCGTCATGCCCTCGAACACCTCGTCGGCCAAGCGGGTCAGCAGCACGCGGTCCTTGAAGGTGCCGGGTTCGCCCTCGTCGGCGTTGCACACCACCACCTTGCGATCGCCCGCCGCATCGCGGCAGGCCTGCCACTTGAGCGCCGTCGTGAAGCCGGCGCCGCCGCGGCCGCGCAGCTTCGAGGCCTGCACCTCCCGCAGCCATTGCTCGCGCCCCATCGCCAGCGCCGCCGCCAGCGCCTCGCCCGGCGGCAGCACCGCATCGAGCAGGATGTCGCGGCGACGGATGTTGTCCTGCACCGCGAACCACGCCGCCGGCCAGTCGGCCAGCGGCACCTGCTCGCGGATGCGCTCGCAGATTTGGTCCACCCGTTGCTCGTCGAGCGCGGTCAGGCTGCGCCCATTGACCAGCAGCGAGGGCCCCTGGTCGCCCATGCCGATGCAGGACGTGGTGTCGACGCTGACCAGGCCGTCCTCCGACACGTGCCCCGGCTCGATCCACAGGTTGCGGCACATGCGCTGCATCATCTGCGGTGCACCGAGCATGCGGTCGATGACGTTGTCGGGAAACAGCACCCGGTAGCGCCCCACCGGCGCCGTGTGCAGGAAGCTGTAGAAGCCGGCGACGCCGGCCACCCGCGCCCGCGACAGCTTCAGTTCGCCGGCGATCCGCGTCAGCAGCGCCGGCGGCAGCCAGCCGAGCGCTTCCTGCGCGCCGACCAGGATCTGCAGCAGCTTCGACGGATCAGCGCCGTGCCGCGCAATCAACTCGTCGACGAGCCTGTCGTCATGGACCATCGTTCGACTCCGTGGCTATGCGATCGGGAAGATTATAGGCGGCACCGGGCGCTTCGCCGGCGCGCGGCGCATGACCATGACCAGGTCATGGACATTGTCGTATATGCGACAATGCGCCATGCCCAGTCCGGCCCGGCTTTGGATCCCCGCACTTCACGCCCTGGCCCGCAGCGGAGGCATGGCTGCGATGCTGCTGGCCGGCGGCGCACTGGCGGGAGACGAAGCCCCACCGGCCGGCCGATCGGCCCAGGCGAACCAGCTGGAACTCGAGCCGGTCGTCGTCAGCGGACGGCGCCAGAGCCTGGCGACCGCGCGCGAAATCCGCCGCGACCGGGTCGGGATCGTCGATGCGGTCGTCGCCGACGACATCCAGAAGCTGCCCGACACCAGCGTGACGGAAGCGCTGCAGAGGATTCCCGGCGTGCAGATCGGGCGCGATCGCGGCGAGGCCACCGCGCTGACGATCCGCGGCCTGACGCAGGTCGAGACGACGATCAACGGGCGCGAGATCTTCACCGCCGGCACCGGCCGCGGCCTCGATTTCGCCGACCTGGCCGCCGAGCTGCTGGCGCGCGTGGACATCCACAAGACCGCCTCGGCCGAACAGATCGAAGGCGGTATCGGCGGCCTGGTCGATCTGCGCATGCATCGTCCGTTCGATTTCGCCGGCGACGCGTCGAGCGCGTCGGCGCGCATCGCGCATTCCGATCTGGCGGACCGGGACGCGTTGCAGTTCTCGACCCTGCTGTCCCGCCGCTGGGACGCCGGCGGGGCCGGCGAGGCGGGGTTTCTATTCAGTCTCGCCCACCAGCAGCGCGCCTGGCGTGAGGATCAGAAGGTCAGCGGCAATCCCGCCGCCCGCAGCGACATCGTTGCCGGCCGCAGCGTCGTCGTTCCGTCCGGCACGTCCGAGACGAGCAGCAGCGGCACGCACGAGCGCAACGCCGTCAACCTGGTGCTGCAGTGGCGGCCCGACGATGCGCTCGAACTGTATGCCGAGGCCAACTACGCGGAATTCCTGACGCGGCAGGACTCGCACCAGGTCAACGTCTTCCCCTCGTCGAGTTTCGTCGCCGGCAGCGCCGAACTCATTCCGGGCAGCGACGACCTGCGGCGCATCACCTGGACCAACGCGCCGGTTTCGATCCTGAGCTTCGCGCGGGACACCTTCGACCGCTCGCGGCAAGGGGCCGTCGGCGCTTCCTGGCAGGGCGACAAGGCCACGCTGCAGGCCGACCTGAGCTACACCAGCGGCGAGAGCGGGCTGTTCTTCTCCGGGCCCTTCATGGCGGCCACCGCGGCGCGCTTCTCGCACGACCTGTCGTCCGACATCCCGGCCACCCGGATCGAAGGCACCGACCTGAACGACCCGTCCAACCTGGCCTTCAGCGGACTCGCCTACCGCGTGCGGCCGTTCGAGGGCGACCTGGCGGCCGCCCGATTCGACGGCGAATACCGGCTCGAAGGCTTCGTGCACAAGCTCTCCGGCGGGCTGCGGCTGGCGCGCCGCAGCGCGACCAACGCACCGGGGCTGATCTTCGGCGACATCTCGCTCGGCGGCCGAGCGGCGACCGATCTGCCGCAATTCCTGATGCCGTTCCCGCGCGAGGACTTCCTGCGCGGCAGCGGCACCAGCATCGGCGACTTCCTGGCCGGCAATCTCGACGGCGCGCGCGACGCCGCGGCCCTGCGCGCGGCCTTCGGCATCGCCGAAGCGCTGCCGACGGCGGGCGATCCGCTCGGCGTCTGGAAGATCCGCGACGACACCGACGCCGCCTACCTGGTGGCGAGCTTCGCATCGGAACGGCACCCCTTCGACGGCAATCTCGGCCTGCGCGTCGTGCGCGGCCGGACCGCGGTCAGCGGCGCGACGCGGACCGACACCGTCGATCCCGCCAGCGGTGCCAGGACGCCCGGCGCAGTGGTACCGAAGCAGCCTGCTCGGGCGCGAGGTGCCGCTGCAGAACCTGTCCCGCCACAGCTACGGCCTGGTCGGCATCTACGAGCGTGCGCGGTGGTCGGGCCGGCTCGCATACAATTGGCGCGACAAGTACCTGTCGTCGATCGCCAACATCGTCGGCGTAGGCGCGCTGCCGGTCTATACCGAGGCCTACGGCTGGGTCGACGGCTCCCTCGCGTACCGCGTGCACGACCGGCTGACGCTGAGCATCGAGGGCAACAACCTGCTCGGCACGGTACGCCGGGCCTACTACGGTACCTCCAGGCGACACCAGAGCACGTGGCAAAACGACCGCTACCTGGCCATCGCGGCCTCCCTGCGCTTCTGACGGCGGCCGGCCGGCGGGGTCCGCGCGCGGCAGGCGTCGTCCGCTTCGCGCTGGTGCTGATCGCTTTCGTCTTGTTGCCGGCCTCGGCCGCAGCTGCCGACAGCGCCATCGACCGATGGCAGGCGGACGTGGAGCGCGTCCGCGTGCTGGCGGAAAACGATTGCCCACAGGCGCACCGCGAGGCGCTGCGGCTGCAGGCGGCGCTTCCGGCCGAGGCCCTGCCGGCGGACCGGGTGCGCGCCCTCAACCTGGTGGCGCGCACCGCGCTCTACCTCGGCTCGACCGAAGAGTCGTTCGCCGCTGCGCGCAGCGCGCTCGACATCGCCAGGCAGCACGACGATCGGGCGGGCCAGGCCGAGGCCGACCTCAACCTGGTGCTGCTGACGCTCAGGGTGGGCGACATACCGGGCCTGATCGAGTTCACCACCCACAGCCTCGACGTGCTGGAGGGGATCGAGCGCGCGGATCTGCTGGCCGAAGCGATGCTGCGCAACTCGATGCTGTACCGGCGGCTGGGCCGCATCGACGAATCGGTCGAACTCGCGATCCAGACCCTGGAGGTCGCCCGCAGCAGCGGCGACCCGCTGGCGCTGGCCTACGCCCACCATGGCCTGGCCATCGCCTTCGACCTGAGCGTGCGCCATTCCGAAGCCATCGAGCACTACAGCCGCATGGTCGAGTTTGCGAGCCGGGCCGGCTACCAGCTGCTGTCGACCGACGCGCTGCTGGGCCTGGGCAGGGCGGTATCGCACTACGCGCCCGAACAGGGCGCGGCCCTGGTACGAGAAGCAATCGAGCGCTACCGACGCATCGGCGCACCGGTGAACCTGGCCCTCGGGCTGTTTGCGCTGGCCGCCTTCGAGCAGCAGAAAGGCGATCAGCCGCGGGCGCTCGAGCTGCTCGACCAGGTCGGCACCATCTACCGGCGCCACCCGAGCAAGCTCGGCAACTGGTACACCTTGAACGCCCGCAGCGAATCCCACCACGCGCTCGGGAACGTCGCGCTGGCCGCGGCCGAAGCCGAACAAGCGCTGCGGATCGCGCGCCAGGTCGATCTGCCGCTCTACGTCAGCGAGAGCAGCCGGCGCGTCGCCGCGCTGGCCGCCGAGGCCAGCGAGCACGAGCGTGCCTACAAGCTGCTCGAAGATGCCGGCGCCATGCTCAGGAGAGCCGAGTCGATCGAAGCGGGTGCGCGCGTGCTGGCGCTGACGAGGCGCTACGAGTCGGAGGGCAAGCGCCGGCAGATCGACGAGCTGACCCGGCGCAACGAGCTGCAGAGCGCCGAACTCGAACGCCGGACCCTGCGGCAGGGCTGGCTGTGGACGGTGCTGATCGGCAGCGTCGTCGCGCTGGCCGGCGTCGCCTTCTTCCTGCTCCGGCTGCGCCGCGCCAACCAGCTGCTGGCGTCCTCCAACCAGGACCTGCAGCAGTCCCGCGACCAGGTGCGCGAACTGAATGCCGGCCTCGAGCAGCGCGTATTCGAGCGCACTTCCGAACTGCGCCGGCAGACGCGCTACCTGCGCACGCTGATCGACTCGCTGCCGCTGTGGGTCTGGCTGAAGGATACCGGCGGCCGCTTCCTGGCCGTCAACAGCACGGCCGCCGAGACGCGGCATCTGACCGCCGACGAGGTGATCGGCAAGACCGACGACGATCTGCATCAGCCCGAGCTGGCGGCCTTGTTCCGTGCCGACGACGTCGAGGTGATGCAGACCCGCCGCGCGAAGACCACCGAGGAATGCCAGCCGCTCGACGGCGGCGCCGTGATGTGGCTGGAGACCTTCAAGGCGCCGGTGATCGACGAGGACGACACGGTGCTCGGCACGGTCGGCTTCGCGCGCGACATCAGCGAGCGCAAGGCGGCCGAAGCGGCGCGCGAGGCGGCGCTGGCGGAAGCGCAGCGGCTGGCCCGGCTGCGCAGCGATTTCCTGGCCCAGATGAGTCACGAGCTGCGCACGCCGCTGAACGGCATCCTCGGCTACGCGCAGATCCTCGAGCTCGATCCGACGCTCGATGCCCGGCAAAGGAGCGGCGTCGGCGTCATCCGCGAGAGCGGCGAGCACCTGCTGACGCTGATCAACGACATCCTGGAGCTGACCAAGATCGAGGCCGGCAAGCTCGAACTGCAGCCCGGCGAGGTGGAGCTCGCCCGTTTCCTGGAAACGATCACCGGCATCATCCGCGTCAAGGCCGAGCACAAGCTGCTGGCCTTCGAGTGCGAGCTCTCGCCGACGCTGCCGGACTTCGTCCGCACCGACGAGAAACGGCTGCGCCAGGTGCTGCTCAACCTGCTGGCCAACGCGGTGCGCTTCACCGAGCACGGCCGGATCACCTTGAGGGCGCGTTTCACGCCGCCCGACCGGCTGCGCTTCGAGGTCGAAGATACCGGGCCCGGCATCGCAGCCGAGCGCATGATCTCGATCTTCGAACCCTTCGAGCAGGCCGGCGAGCTGGCCCAGCGGGTCGGCGGTACCGGCCTGGGTCTGGCGATCAGCCGGCAGCTGGTGCAGCTGATGGGCGGCGACATCGGCGTCGACAGCCGTCCCGGCGAAGGCAGCCGCTTCAGCTTGGAACTCGCTGCGCCGGCGCTGCCGCGCCCGCCGTCCGCCCGGCCGGCGGCGCGCCGCATCGTCGGCTACGCAGGGCCGCGCCGCAAGCTGATGATCGTCGACGACGTGGACACCAATCGGGCGGTGCTGAAGGACATGCTGGCGCCGCTCGGCTTCGAGCTCTGCGAGGCGGCCAGCGGCGAGGAAGCGCTCGAGCGGATCGGCGCCGAAGCGCCGGCCCTGCTGCTGCTCGACGTGGTGCTGCAAGGCATCAGCGGCCTGCAGGTGGCGGCGCGCTTGCGGCAATCGGCCGACGGGGCGGCGCTGCCGATCATCGTCGTCTCGGCCAGCACCTCCGACAGCGATGCGCAGCGCTGCCTGGCGGCCGGTGTCGAAGCCTTCCTGCCCAAGCCGGTGGACCGCTCGGCGCTGCTGCTGCAGATCGGCCGGCTGCTGCAGCTGCGCTGGATCGATGAAGAACACGGCCACGCGAGCGACGGCAGCGTGGCCATTGCGGCCGACGAACCGATCGAAGCACCGCCGCCGGCGGCGCTGGAAACGCTGCTCCAGCTTGCACGCCAGGGAGATATGCGCGAGATTGCGCGGGAGGCGGAGAGGCTCGCAACGGAGGCTTCGCGCTATCGGCCCTTTGCCGAGCGAGTCAAGCAACTCGCCGCCGGCTATCAATCGCAGGCCTTGCTGCGGCTCGTTCAAAGCCACTACGACGGGATTCTCGACGCGTGAACACGCCCCTGCCCACCGCGGACGACGCGCGCACGATACTGATCATCGACGACACGCCGATCAATCTGCGGGTGGCGGTCGAGTACCTGGAAAGCAAGGGCTTTCGCGTATTGATCGCGCAGGACGGGCAGGAAGGCCTGACGCGGGCCCAGCTGGTCGGCCCGGACCTGATCCTGCTCGACGTGATGATGCCGGGCATCGACGGCCTGGAAACCTGCCGCCGCCTGAAGGCCAACGGCACCACCTGGGACATCCCGGTGATCTTCATGACCTCGCTGGCGGATCCCGAAGCGAAGGTCGCGGGCTTTCGCGCCGGCGCGGTGGACTACGTCAGCAAGCCGCTGCAGATCGACGAGCTGACCGCGCGCGTCGTCACGCACCTGGACATCCACGCCGAGCGCCAGCGGGCGCGCGTGATGTTGCACAAGCGCGAGCAGGAGTTCCGCGCGCTGGTCGAGAACTCGCCCGACCACATCGCGCGCCTCGATCCGAAATGCCGCATTCTCTACGCCAACCCGACGCTGCAGGCGATGCTCGACCAGCCGCTGCGGGCCCTGCTCGGCATGCGGCCGGACCAGGTGCTGCGCGACCGGAAGGCCGCCGCCGCCGTCCAGGACGGCATCGCCGAGGTCGGCCGAAGCGCAGCGCCAGCGCATATCGAAGTCGTCATCGACCGGGCGGCGCTGGCGCACGGCGAGGGCGACATCTGGCACCACATCCGGCTGGTGCCGGAACTGGACGCCGAGGGGCGCGTCGCCAGTGTGCTCGCGGTCGGGCGCGACATCACCGCCATCAAGATGGCCGAACGGCGGCTGGAGGACTCGAACGCCCAGTTGCGCGACCTGACGCGGCGGCGGGAAACGGCGCGCGAGGAGGAACGCAAGCGCATCGCGCGCGAAATCCATGACGAACTCGGCCAGCACCTGACCGCGCTGCGAATGGGCATTTCTGTGCTGCGGCTCGAGTTCGGCGCCGACAATCCGCTGCTGGTGGAGCGCATCGGCACGCTGATGACGCTGGCCGACCGCTCGATCCAGGTGGTGCGCGGGGTCGCCTCCAGCCTGCGGCCCGCGGTCCTCGACATGGGGTTGGCTTCGGCGCTGGAGTGGCTGGTGGACGACTTCTCGCGCCACAGCGGCATCCCGTGCCGGCTGGAGCTGCCGGAGGACAAGATCCCGCTCGACGACGAACGCGCGACGGCGCTGTTCCGCATCGTGCAGGAATCGCTGACCAACGTCGCCCGCCATGCCAAGGCCGGACGGGTCGACATCGTGCTGGCCGAGCACGGCCCCGACTACCTGCTCGAGGTACGCGACGACGGCCGGGGTTTCGAGCCCGGCCAGAGCTGGCGCAACGCCTTCGGCCTGCTCGGCATGCGCGAGCGCGGCACCATGCTGGGCGGCGAACTGACGCTGGACAGCGCGCCGGGCAAGGGCACGCGCATCAGCGTCCGCGTGCCGGTCGCCGCCGCGGGAGCGCGGCCATGATCCGCCTGCTGATCGCCGACGACCACACCATCATGCGCGAGGGCCTGAAGCGCCTGTTCGCGCTGGCGCAGGACGTGGAGGTGGTGGGCGAAGCCGAAAACGGCGCGCAGCTGCTCGACCGCCTGCGCCACGACGGCATCGACCTGCTGCTGCTCGACATGAGCATGCCGGGCATCAGCGGCGAAGACCTGATCGCCCGCATCCATGCCCACCACCCGGCGCTGCCGATCCTCGTGCTGAGCATGCTCAACGAAACCCAGATCGCCCAGCGGGCG
>JBNLET010000178.1:0-10528 GCA_050305135.1 Rhodocyclaceae bacterium
TCGCGCCCGAATCCCCTTGCTTGACCGGATAGGCACCGAGCGTGGCGGCCAGCGTGTAGGTCCTGCTGCCGTCCGTGAACCAGTAGCGGGTGCCATCCCAGGCCACGGCCTGTGGCCCGGCAAATCCTGACCAGCGGTCCAGCTCGGCGCCGGCCGCATCGTAGGTCACGAAATCGTGGGTATTCCTGAAGGTCGCATGCAGATTGCCGTTGGCGTCCACCGTTGCCCCATCGACGGCAATCCCCGACTTGAGAATCTGCTGCTCGCCATTGGCGGGATCGACGCCAATGATCTTGCGAGTGTTCGTCCATACGATCGGGTGACCATCCGAGCCGATTCCGAGCCCATTCGGATAGTCGTATGTCGGTGCCTGATAGAACTGGCTCAACGCGGTGACATTTCCTGCCGCATCGAGACGCCCGAGGCTGTGGCTACCGAACAGGACATAAACCCCGCCGGAACCGTCGCCCACCATGAACCTCAGAGAATCCTGCGTCGTGGCGAACTCGACCAGGTCGCCCGCCACATCCATGCGGAAAATCCTGTGCCCCGAGCTATCGGAAAGCAACAGGTTTCCCGCACCGTCGGCAGCCAGGCTATAGGGATAGAAGGGCAACTTCTTGAGCAGTGCCTGGTTGCCGAGGTAGTTGAAGTGGTAAAGATCGTAGCCAGCGATCGCAAAGAAGCCGTCGCCCGTTGGATCCGCCGCAATCAGTCGCGGTGCGAAGCCGGAAACGACTATGCGCGGCACGCCGCCGTCGACGACCGTGACGCCGTTCTGGTTGGCAACCAGAACGTGGCCGGACGGATCGACGATCGTAGCGGCCGGGAAGTAGAAACGGCTTTCGATCGTCTCGAGAAGGCTCGCGTCTGCCGCATACCGCATCAGCCGACCCGCGCCGTACTCGGCGACCATCAGTTCGTCATTCGGGCCGGCAACAATGCCCATCGGATTTCGCAATCCTGAGATGACGATCGACTGCCCACCGGCGTCGATGCGCGAGATCGAACCCGAGCCGTAGCTGGAGACGAATACGCCGGAATCCGAGCTGTTCACGGCGATGCCTCGCGGCAACGCCAGCCCCGTCGCCAGTACTTGCAACTGGCCGTCGGCACCCAGCCTGCGCAAGCTGCCATCGTCGTTTCCGATGTACAGGTTGCCGGCTTTGTCGTAGGCGAGCGCGCGCGGGGAATAGGCCGCGCCGCGAGAGAACAGCGTGACGCTGCCATCCGGCGCGACTCTGCGGATCGTGTTGTCGCCCTGGCAGGTGACGAACAGATCCCCACCCGGAGCGAAGCGCAGATCGACGGGTTGCGGCAGGCCCGAGGCGAAGACGCTCGTGTCGCCCGCCGGGCTCACCCGGACGACGCTGCCGTCGCCGTTGTTCGCCACGTAGAAGGTGCCGGCCGCATCGGACGTGATGCCCATCGGGCGATTCAGGCCGGAGACGAAGGGCTGGATCCTGCCGGCCGCCGTCACCTTGACCAGCGTACCGTCGGCATTGTTGGTCACGACTAGGTCGCCGCCCGAATCCCTCACCAGGGCCATTGGAGACGACAGGCCGTTGGTCCACAGGATCGTCTCGCTGCCGTCCGTCGACCAGCGCACCAGGCGGTATCCCTGCGGGTGACGACCCGTCAGCAGAAGCCCACCCTGCTTGTCGACCTCGATGCCCGAAATGCCCTGCAGCGACGAGATCTCGAATAGAGTAGCGAGCCCCTGCCGGTCGACGCGCCACACCGCGCCAGAACTTTCATTGGCTGCCCACAGGTTGCCGGCAGCATCGACCGCCACATCGCTCAGTCGAGGTATGTGCCGGCCGGACGACACGATCTGGGCGGCCACGCCGAGGCTACCGTCCGGCGCAACGCGGAAGATGCGGCCGTCGTTGTAGGTGTTGGTGACCACGTACAGGTTGCCGTCCGCGTCGCGCGCCATGCCGCGCAGAGCCCTCAGGTCGGCGCTGCTCGCGAGCGAGCTCACCTCGGTCTGCGACTGGGTCGCGAGCTGCGTGTCGGGTACGTCCAGCGTCACGGTCAACTCGAGGTCGCCGGCGGGAATCGCTTCGTTGCCGAGGTTTGAAAGCTGGCCACGGAATGCCACCGGCGTCTCGGTCCCGGCCTGTACCAGCGGCGGATCGACGATGATGCCGCCACCGAGCACCGCCAGCCCGTCGACCGCATAGCCGCTCTGTGCCTCGGCGACGACGCGGCCCAGCAGGTCGAAGGCCCTGACCAGGACGGTGTAGTTGCCCGCGCCCTGGCGCAGCAGCAGTTCTTCGAGCGGCACCGTGATGCTGCCTGCCGCCGGCAGCGTGAAGGGTTCGTTCGGCGGGTTCTGGCCGAGGCCGTGGGTGTTGGCCTTGAGATCGAGCACCACCTTGTTCGAGGCGTCCGTCACCAGCGCGTCGATGATCACGTCGGACGCCTGGTCGGTGGTGTTGCGCACCACCACGTCGATGCGCAGCATGTCGGTCGGCAGATAGACCGCCTTGTCGGGTTGCACCGAATCGATCGCGATGCCGGTCTGCTGCGACGGCGTCAGCGAGAGATCCACCGCCGCATCGCCGGGCTGGGTCAGCGCGACATGCTGCGAAAGCGAGAAGTAGCCGGCGGCGCTGGCCAGGATGTCGAACTGGCTCGCGCCGATGCCGGACAGGACATAGCGACCATCGGCAGCCGAGGTGGTCGCGATGCCCAGCACCGAAACGGTCGCCCCGGCGATTGGGGTTCCGCTGTGGGCGTCGGTCACGAATCCCGTCAGCGTCGTCGAGACGGGCGCGGAGCTGAGCGGGATCGTGCCGAGGTCATTGACCCCATCCACCAGGACCCCGCTACCGGAGGCCGACTGGTAGGCGGGCGCCGAGACCTGCAGTTCGAAACTGCCCGCCGTGACACTCGGGAAGGAGAACCTCCCGTCGCTGCCGGACAGCACGCTCTGCCCGTTCAGCGTCACCGTGGCACCGGCGATCGCGCCGCCGGACAGCGCATCGGCGACCTTGCCCTTCAGACTGGTCGTGGGCGGCGCGCCGCTGTAGAGCGTGGGCGAGAAGCTGTAGACCTTGCCGCCTTCGAAGCTCAGTGGAGCCGACACGGCCTGCTGGTAATTCTTGAGCGTGACCGAGATCGATGCGGTGGTCGGCGCGATGCCGGATAGGACGTAGCCGCCGTTCGCGTCGGTGAGCACCGAGTTGGTACCGACCGCGACGATCGCGCCGGCGAGGCCGCTGCCGTACTGATTGCGCACCGTACCGGTCACCGTTGCCGTCAGCACAGCCTGGCTGACCGAGATTTGGCCGAAATTCGTCAACTGTCCCGCGCCCAGTTCGACGCTCGCGCTGAATCCTTCGTAGCCGAGCTTGCTGACCGAAAGCGTGTAGCTGCCGGGCGCGACGCCGGACAGGCTGAAAGTACCGTCGCTGCGGCTCTCGGTCGAGACGCCCGGAAGTTCTTCCAGTCTGACCAGGGCGCCGGCCACCGGACTGCCGGTGCTGGCCTCGAGCAGCACGCCGGTCAATCCGGCGGTGGTCGATACCGGCGGCGGATTGGCGACGTTCCACAGGGCACGCAGCGCCAGCGCCGTCACGAACGGATCGCCCTCCCAGCTGCCGTCGGCGGCCTGGCCGGCGGCCAGCGCCGAGGCGAGCGGCTGCAGCACCGTGGCATCGCTGGTCTGGCTGGAGAGGGCGAGCAGCGCGACCGCATCGTCCATCGCATTGCCGAACGAATCGCCGCCACGGGCGGCCAGCAGCCAGTCCTTGGCCGGCACGGTGATGTTGCCGACCGCGTACTCGGCATGCCAGGATTGGGCCGCCTGCAACACCCACGAGGTGACGTAGATCTTGGACTGCTCGTGCACACCCCAGGCCGCGTCAGAGGTCGCCGCTTCGGTCAGGTATCGCAGCGCGCGCGATACGGAATCCGGCTCAAAGCCGAAGGACTGCTGGCGCTTCAGCGCCGCCAGCGCCAGCGCCGTATCGAGTGCGTTGCTGGAGTAGCCCGCCGCCCCGCCGAAACCGCCATCGGGGTTCTGGGCCGAGAGCAGGGATTCGATCGCCGCGGATGCGTCCAGCGCCTGCGCGCCGGCGACGATCGACTGCCGCGCCAGCGCCTCGGTCGAGCCGTCGTCGCCGCCGTCGACGGACTGCGCCAGCGCGGCCGGCAGCGAGGCCATCTGCAGCAGGGTCGAAGCCACTTCGGCCCGCGTCTGGTACCAGTGCGCACGCGAGTCGGCCTCGCCGGCGACGCTTCCATCGCCCTGCACCTGGCCCTGCAACCAAGCCAGGCCTATTTCGATCTCAGGTGTTTGCGCCGCCGCCGGATGCGGCCAGAGACAGGTGCAGAGCGCAAGCGCGATTGCCAGCCCGGCGGCATCGAGCCGCTTTGAAACCAGGGCACGAGCCCACGCCAACACTGCCACGACCACTGCATCCATCGTCCGAATCCTTCGGTACCGCGACCGGGGGCCCGGAAACAGTCGGCTGGACCCGTCGCGTAACGTCGATCAAATGCATGCGCCGACGGCGGTAATGCGATCCGCGCATTTCAGACATCAGACGAGGGCGGGCCGAGCCCAAGCGCCCGTCATGACGGCGGCGAATCTTCACATTGACATTCGAATTTGTAAATGAATGTAGGTGCGTCACGAGGACGGGCGGCCAGCATGCGGCGACGAGTGCATTGGCATGCCATGAATGGATATTCACAAAGAAATACAACGAACTATATAGGCCTATTTTTTCCCGCATCGATCCGTCGAGCGCACCCGCGCGGGGCGCCGCCAAGGATCGATTTCGCACAAGGAAATATGACACGGTGAGCAACAAAGACACGGCTCCGAGCCATGCAGCTGTCGCATGTCGGGCGGCACTGGCCGCCGCAGCGCGGATCGCTCCGAACGCGACGACCCCCGCTGCGGTGGCCCGCCCCGCCAGACTCAGTCCGCAGCAGCGACGCGCGCCCGGATCTCTTCGAAGGACCAGTCGGCCAGCAGTTCGCCGTTGCGAAACACCGGCACCAGTTGGTTGGGCTGGCCGTCCAACGCCTCGCGCGCGACGGTGCGGTAGCCACCGGCATCGCGCAGCAGGGCCAGGCGGCCGGCCTTCGAGCGCTTGCCCGGATCGGTCAGCGGATCCTTGCTGATGTCGCGCCAGTTGCCGGCGATGCGCACCGCCGAGGCCTTCATGGCGAACTTCTGCGTGTCGCGATGGACCTTCTGCAACAGCGCGCCGCCCATGCCGAAGGCCACGTTGTCGGCGGACAGGCCGCGCTGCTTCATCGCTTCGAGGATGCGGCCGATGGACTCCAGCGACACGCCGTCGCCCTGGATCAGGCGCACGCAGTCCGGCAGCACGCGGTAGCCGCGCCGGTTCTCGCGGCTGCCGAAGCGCGCCATCAGGCGCTCGATCGCGGCCGGCACGATGTCGACCGGATCGCCCGAGTCGGGCCGGATCACCAGCGTGCCGCCCATCTGCTGCACCCAGTCGCGCAGCGTCTCGCCCCAGATCCGGTCGATCGCGTTGAACAAGTCGTAGGAGTCGCTCACCACCGCCACCAGCCGCCCCTCGCCGCCGAACTGCTTGAGCATGTTGGCGTAGGCGGAGGCCTCGCCGTCGCGCCCCCAACTGGTGATCGTGCTGTGCTCGGCAGCCGGGATCGAGAAGCCCGCCATCGCCGCACCGTAGTAGCGCCGCGCGGCGATGATCCCGGACAGCGTGTCGCTGCCCATGAAGTTGACCAGGTGGGCGGCACCGCCGAGGGCCGCGGTCTCCTCGGAACTGGCGCCGCGGGCGCCGAAGTCGTGCAGCTTGAACGGCAGGCCGGACAGGTCGTCGGCGGTCTCAGAGAGGTAGCGGGCGATCAGGCGGCGGCAGGCATTCGACAGCGTGGCCACCGTGCTCGGGTACCAGATCGCGCGCAGCAGGGCGGTTTCGACGTAGGAGGTGAGCCAGGCGCAGCGCGGGTCGGTGTTGATCACCTGGAGCAGCACGTTTTGGTTGTCGACCACGCTGCCTTCCGGCACCGCCTCGATCTCGAGCGGCAGCCGGCCGCCGTGCTGGTTCAGCAGATGCGCCCAGCCGGCGCGATTGAACGGCACGCCGTGGGCGGCGCAGAGTTCCTCGGCCTCGTCCACGTCGTGGCGCGTGACCGCTTGCATCAGATACGCCTTCAGGAACATCTGCAGGCCGAAGAACAGCGTGCGGTCGAAGGCGCCGCCGCGGGATTCGATGTAGCTGGAAACGTATTCGGTGCCCTCGGGATACTGGGCGAAGTGGGAGGTCTTGTAGGAATCGGTGTTGAGAATCGGATTGCGCATGACGGAACTCCTCCGGTCATCGGGTCGGGCGCCGGTCTGTCCGGCGCGTCTGGCAGCCTCGGCTGCGCCACCGGGGCAGGCGCCCCGCCCCGTTGGCGGACATATAGTGGCTTTACGCCCCTAACAAGTCAAGAGCATGCTCGGCGGGCGCCCGGGCACTCAGGGATTGCCGATCAGGTCCTGCAGAATGAAGTAGTGGTCCTCGAACAGGCGGCCGGGATCGAGTTCGCCCAGCGGCACCCAGAAGGCCCGCGCGGCATCGTCGCCGCCCTTGACGCGCGGCAGCTCGGGCTGGCGCGCGAGTTCGAAATGGAAAGCATGGGTGATCGTGCGGCCGCGCGCCGAGCGGTGCGGATCGTCGTAGACGCGGCTGCGCTTGAGCGAGCCCTTCAGCACCGGCGCCGGCACCTTGAGGCGAGTCTCCTCGCGCAGCTCGCGCAGCACCGCATCGAGCAGGCGCTCGTGCTGGTCGACGAAGCCGCCCGGCAGCGCCCACGCGCCCTTGCCCGGCCGCGCCCGGCGCTCCACCAGCAGCACGTGGCCGGACTGCACGACCACTGCATCGACCGTGACGAAGGTCGGCGGGTAGGGCGCCGCCTGCCAGCCCTTGCGGTAGTCGCGGACGAAGTCGATCTCGGCGCACAGCTCCGCGTAGTCGGCGGAAGCCGCCATCCAGCCGTCCAGTTCGCCGGCCACGGCCGGCGGCAGCACGCCCTGGGCGGCGAGCCCGGGCAGATCGGGGCGATCCGAGAAGATCCGCTCGCGCAGCGGCGTGGCGCTGATCTGGCGGAAGTTCGGCACCGCCACCGCCTGCCAGTGCGGGAACAGGCTCAGGTAGTAGCCGCTGTGGTCCTTCTCGTGGCCGATCAGCGCGATCCGCGCCGGCCGGTGCGGCGTGCGGTGGTGGGCGGCGACGAGGCCGGCGACGGTGGCCTGGACGTTGCGCACCCAGGCCTCGTCGTTGTAGGTCACGTCCATCAGCGGCGAGCACAGCAGGCGCTCCTGTGCCTCGGCCGGCAGGCTGGCGCGGATCATCCGCTCGCGTTCGTCGTGGCGCCACGGATTGCGCGGATTGCGCGCCTGCCAGGCGGAACCGAGCAGCACGATCAGGTGGCGTGCCCGCTGCAGGCCTTCCTGCACGACCTGCAGGTGACCACTGTGAAACGGCTGGAAGCGGCCGATGAAGACCGCGAAATCGAACTCCTGGGACATGGCAGCAAGCTCCTTGCTGGATGAAGGGCACCGCGGTCTGTCCGGCGGCGCATCCGCGCTGACGGCCAGCGAGGATGCAGGTATCGTAGCGTCGTTATTGGCCGATCGCCACTATAGAACCATGCACGACTCCGAAGCCGACTTCCTCGCCCGCTACGACATCCGCGACTACCCGGTGCCGCTCGCCACGGTGGACCTGGCGATCTTCACGCTCGCCGAAGGCGCGCTGCAGATCCTGCTGGTGCAGCGCGCCGACCATCCGCAGCGCGGGCGCTGGGCGCTGCCGGGCGGCTTCGTGGATATCGCGCGCGACCCGTCGCTGGCAGCGACCGCGCACCGCAAGCTGGTCGACAAGACCGGCGTCGAGGCCCCCTACCTGGAGCAGGTGTGCACGGTCGGCGGGCCGCAGCGCGACCCGCGCGGCTGGTCGCTGACGGTGCTCTACATGGCCTTGATCGAGCACGCGCCGACGCTGGCGCAGATCGACGCCGACGGGCAGGCCCGCTGGTGGCGATGGGACGAGGTGGGGCAGCTCGAGCTGGCCTTCGACCATGCGCATCTCGCGCGACTGGCGCGCGACCGGCTGCGCCGCAAGACCGCCTACACCGCGCTGCCGGTCTTCGTGCTGCCGCAGCCGTTCACGCTCGGCGTGCTGCAGCGGGCCTTCGAGACGCTGCTGGAGGCGCCGCTGGAGAAGAAGTCCTTTCGCCGCCGGATGGAGGAGTCGGGTCTGCTCGAAGTGGTCGGCGAAGGTCCGCCCGAAGGCGGCCGCGGACGGCCTGCGGCGCTGTGCCGGCCGCGGGCGGCGGCGCGCGACCATGTGTTTGCCAGGCTCGTAGGGCAAGAGGCGGCGCCGGCCCAGGCCTTCTGAGCGCACCAGTCGCCGAAAGGGCTTTACATGGCGTGGCGCACCCGCTACATTAATTACCGTACGGTAATTAATTGCAGGAGACGATGCGCGCGAAGGACTCGAACAGGTCGGTCGGCCGGCCGCGGATCTTCGACGAGCAGGTGGCGCTGAACGCGGTGCTGGAGACCTTCTGGCGGCGCGGCTACGAGGCCACCTCGCTGGCGGACCTGTGCGAGGCGACCGGACTGCACAAGGGCAGCCTCTACCAGGCCTTCGGCGACAAGCACCAGTTGTTCATGCGGGCGCTGACGAGCTACGCGGAGCAACAGGTCGGCGAGGTGGCCGCGGTGGCGGCCGAGGCGGATTCGCCGCTCGGCAGCCTGCATGCCATCGTCCGGCACCTGGCGGGCAAGGCCGGCAACGACCGGGGATGCATGCTGATCAACAGCATGGTCGAATTGGCGCCGCACGACGCGGAGGTCAGAAACACCTTGCGCAGCATCGGCCAGCGGCAGGCGGGCATGCTGGCCGGGCTGATCGGCAAGGCGCAGCAGGCGGGCGAGATCCGGCCGGAATTGTCACCCGCGAAACTGGCAAGACAACTGATGGTGACGCTCGCGGGCGGTGCCGCCACGGCGAAGGGGATTCTGGATCCGCAGGAGGTCCGCGAGGTGCTCGACGAGCTGCTCGACACCTGGACCTGAAATTTTTTTGGCCTATTTATTACCAATCGGTAATAAATAGGCTCCAACGGGAGAGCTGTCATGGGTAACTACTTCAAGGCCATAGACCGTTTTGCCGCCGGGCTGACCCGCGGCGTCATCGGCCATCGCTGGCTAGTCGTGCTGCTTGCCTTCGCGCTGGCCGGCCTGCTGGGCATCGGCGCCGGCCGGCTGGATTTCTCGACCAACTACCGGGTGTTCTTCTCCAAGGCCAACCCCGAACTGAAGGCCTTCGAGGCCTTGCAGGACACCTACACCAAGAACGACAACTTCCTCTTCGTCGTCGCACCGCGCGCCGGCGACGCCTTCGCGCCGCAGACCCTGGCGGCGGTGGAGCGGCTGACCGCGGCGGCCTGGAAGATCCCGTACGCGATCCGCGTCGACTCGGTCACCAACTTCCAGCACACCCATGCCGTCGGCGACGAGCTGATCGTCGAGGACCTGGTGCGCGACCCGCTCGCGCAGCCCGCCGGCCTGCTCGCCGAGCGGCGCCAGGTGGCGCTGCAGGAGCCGCTGCTGCGCGACCAGTTGATCACCCGCGACGGCAAGGCCACGGCCGTCAACGTCGTGCTGCAATACCCGGAGCGCAGCCTGTTCGAGGTGCCCGAGGCGGTCGAGGCGGCGCGCGCGCTGAAGCGTGAGATCGAGGCCGACTACCCGGATCTGGCGGTCTACCTGACCGGCGTCTCGATGCTCAACAACGCCTTCGCCGAGACCGGCATGAGCGACGGCGCGACACTGATGCCGCTGATGTTCGCGGTGATCTTCGCGCTGACCTGGCTGTTCGTCCGTTCGTTTCCGGCCACGCTGGCCACCATGCTGGTGATCATGCTGTCCACCGTCGTCGCGATGGGCGCGGCCGGCTTCGCCGGCGTCAAGCTGACGCCGATCTCGATGTCGGCGCCGGTGGTGATCCTGACGCTGGCGGTGGCCGATTCGGTGCACATCCTGCTCGCATTGCGCACGCTGATGCGCGGCGGCATGGACAAGTCGAAGGCGCTGGTCGAGGCGCTGCGGGTCAATTTCCTGGCCGTGACGATCACTTCGCTGACCACCGTCGTCGGCTTCCTGGCGCTGAACTTCTCCGACTCGCCGCCGTACTGGCACCTGGGCAACATCACCGCCACCGGCATCGCGGCCGCCTGGCTGTACTCGGTCACGCTGCTGCCTGCGTTGATCAGCGTGCTGCCCTACCGGGCGTGCAGCGAAAGCCGGCCGGCCGGCTCGCAGCGGGCGATGGATCGCCTGGCCGAGTGGGTCATCCGCCACCATCGCGGGCTGCTCGTCGCGGTCGGCGGATTCGCGCTGGTGCTGGCGGCCTTCGTCCCGACGCTGACATTCAACGACCAGTGGGTCGAATACTTCGACCAGCGCATCGAGTTCCGCACCGATTCGGACCAGGCGCAGCGGCACTTCGGCCTCTACCCG
>JBNLET010000179.1:0-12376 GCA_050305135.1 Rhodocyclaceae bacterium
GACCTTGCCGACGATGGGGGCCGGCTGGTGCCCGCCGGGCATCCTCGGCATCGGCATCGGCGGCACGCCCGAGAAGGCCATGCTGCTGGCCAAGGAATCGCTGATGGACCACGTGGACATCCAGGCGCTGCAGGCCAAGGCCGCCTCGGGCGCCGAGCTGTCGCGCGTCGAGGCCTTGCGCCTGGAGCTGTTCGACAAGGTCAATGCGCTCGGCATCGGCGCCCAGGGCCTGGGCGGCCTGACCACCGTGCTGGACGTCAAGATCCTCGACTACCCGACCCACGCGGCATCGCTGCCGGTGGCGATGATCCCGAACTGCGCCGCCACCCGCCACGTGCATTTCGAGCTGGACGGCTCCGGCCCGGCGCAATTGGAAACGCCGAAGCTCGAGGACTGGCCCGACGTCACCTGGAAGGCGGACACCCAGGTCGCGACCCGGGTCGATCTGGACACGCTGACGAAGGAACAGGTCGCCTCCTGGAAGCCCGGCCAGGTGCTGCTGCTGAACGGCAGGATGCTGACCGGCCGCGATGCCGCCCACAAGCGCATCCAGGACATGCTGGCCAAGGGCGAGCAACTGCCGGTGGATTTCACCAACCGGGTGATCTACTACGTCGGTCCGGTGGACCCGGTGCGCGACGAGGTGGTCGGCCCGGCCGGCCCGACCACGGCGACGCGGATGGACAAGTTCACCCGCATGATGCTCGAGCAGACCGGCCTGATCGCGATGGTCGGCAAAGCCGAACGCGGCGCCGTGGCGATCGAGGCGATCAAGGACAACCAGGCGGCCTACCTGATGGCCGTCGGCGGCTCCGCCTACCTGGTGTCGAAGGCGATCAAGAACGCCAGGGTTGTCGGGTTCGCCGATCTCGGCATGGAAGCGATCTACGAGTTCGAGGTGCAGGACATGCCGGTGACGGTGGCGGTCGACGCCGCCGGCACCTCGGTGCACAACACCGGGCCGAAGGAATGGCAGGCGAAGATCGGCAAGATCCCGGTGACGGTGGCCTGAGGGCCGCGGCCGACCGAGACAGTCCGGCCTTGGCCGGGCTGTCTCGGTTCCGAGGAGGGAAACATGTTCTGGCTCGACCTGGCCATCGCCGCTCGCCACCAGGCCGAGCAGGCGTTCTTCGAGGACGAGGACGATGAGGCGGTGGTCGAGGACGACATCCCGCGCCTGCGGCTGGAACCGATGTCGGAGTTCGAACTGGCCCATCTCGGCATGCTGCTGTGCGACGGCTTCGAACCGCAGCTGGTGCTCGACGGCGAGGCGCCGGACGAGGTGATCACGGCCTGCGATGCGCGCCTGGTGGCGGCGCTGGCAAACCGGCCGGAGGACGAACTGGCGGCGCTGGCACGGCGCTGGCAAGCGGCCTGCGGCGTCGACCACGCCGAGGCGGCGCTGGTCCGGTTGCACGCGCTCGCGCGGCAAACGCAGGTGCTCGGCAAGCCGCTGCTGTACGCCCAGGGCAGCGATCGGGACGGCTGAGCCGGGCCTCAGGCCGGCGGGAAGCTGACCCGCACACCGAAGCCGTGTCCGCCGTCCGGCCGCGGCAGTCCATCGACGAATTCCACCACCGCGCCGGCGGATTCTGCGATGCGGGCCACGATCGACAGGCCGAGGCCGCAGCCCTCACCGTCGCCGTCGCCCTCGGCGCGCCGGTAGAAGCGCTCGGACAGGCGCGGACGTTCCTCGACCGGCACGCCGGGCCCATCGTCGCTGACCGTCAGCCGCACCGTCGAACGATCCTGCTCCACCGCCACGTCGACGCAGCCGCCTTCGCGCCCGTAGCGCAGCGCGTTGTCCACCAGGTTTCCGACCAGCGTCTGGGCCCACACGCGCTCCAGCGGCACCGGCGCACTGCGCGGTGCATCGAGTTGGATATCCTGGCCGCGGGCCACCGCCAGCGGCATCAGTTCGGCACAGGCCTGCGCCGAAATGTCCGACAGATCGCTCGCCAGCCCCTCCGGCGTGCCTGGTGCGGCCGGATCCAGCCGCGCCAGCGCCAGCAGTTGCTCCACCAGGTGGGTCATGCGCTCGACGCCGGCCAGCACCTGGGCGAGCGCCCGCTGCCGCTCGGTCGGATCGATCACCCGCGCCGCCACCTGAGCCTGCACGCGCAAGCCGGCCAGTGGCGTGCGCAGTTCGTGGGCCGCATCGGCGGTGAAGCGACGCTCGTTGTCGATGGCCCGCGCCACGCGCTGGGTCAGCCCGTCGATGGCCTCGATCAGCGGCGCGATCTCGCTCGGGCAGGGATTCGACAACGCCAGCGGCCGCAAGCCGTCCACCGGCATCCGCAGCACGTTGCCGGCCGCCTCGCGTACCGGCCGCATGGCACGGCCGAGGCCCCACCAGATGGCCAGCCCCATCAGCGGAAAGCCGACCGCCAGCGGGATCAGCAGGTGCTCCGAAAACTCGTGGCCGAGGTCGTCGCGGATCGCGTAGCGCTGCCCGAGCACCACCCGATAGAGGCGGCCGTCGGCGGCCTGCTCGCTGCGCACGAAGATGCGCCACGGCACGCCGCCCAATTCCAGCCGAAAGAACCCCTCGGCGAATCGCTCGGCGGGCGGCAGGTCGCCGGGCAAGCCGGCGGTATGGGCCAGCACCCGCCAGCGTCCATCGCTCATGTCCATCACCTGGTAGAAGATCGGCATCCGGTACGGATGCGCCTGCTCGCGGGTCGGCGTCACCGCTTGCTCGGCATCGGCGCCGCCGACCAGGCCGAGCAGCAGTTCGCTGGCCTGCACCATCTGCGCGTCGAACAACTCGTCGGTCTCCTGCAGCGCATGCAGGAAGGCCGCCACCGCCGCGCCGAGCCACAACAGCCCCATCACGCTGGTCAGCACCAGCATCAGCCGTCCCCGCAGCGAATAGCGCAGCGAGCCGCCCACCTCAGGTGCCGCCTTCCACCATCATGTAGCCAACGCCGCGCACGGTACGGATCATCTCGCCGCCGATCTTGCGGCGCAGGTGATGGATGTGCACCTCGAGCGCGTTGCTGCCGATCGATTCGCCCCAGGCATAGAGCTGCTCCTCCAGCACCCGCCGGGTCTGTACCCGCCCGCGCGCCTCCAGCAGCAGGCTGAGCAGGTCGAACTCGCGGCCGGTCAGCGCCACCGGCCGACCCCCCATGTGTACTTCGCGGGTGGCCGGATTGAGCTCCAGCTCGCCATTGCGCAGCAGCGGCATCGGACGGCCCTTGGCACGCCGCACCAGGGCCCGCAGCCGGGCCGCCAGCTCGTCCAGGTCGAACGGCTTCAGGACGTAGTCGTCGGCGCCCAGATCGAGCACCTCGACCTTGCTGCGCACTTCGTCGCGCGCCGTCAGCACCAGCACCGGCGTCGCGTCGCCGCGTGCCCGCAGGGCGCGCAACACCGACAGGCCGTCACGTCGCGGCAGTCCCAGGTCGAGCACCACGGCGGCGAAGCTCTCG
This sequence comes from Rhodocyclaceae bacterium, assembly GCA_050305135.1. Lineage (GTDB taxonomy): Bacteria > Pseudomonadota > Gammaproteobacteria > Burkholderiales > Rhodocyclaceae > Cognatazoarcus. The sequence goes on from JBNLET010000179.1 coordinate 3,435, forward strand.
GCCTCCAGCGCCGCCAGCGCCGCCTCGCCCTCGCGTACCCAGTCCACACCGTGGCCGAGCGTACGCAGGCCCGCCGCCAGGCCGTCGCCGAGCAATCGATCATCTTCCACCAGCAGTACCCGCATTGCCGCTCCTATCCCGGGACGAATACCGATCGCGCGCTGAAGATACCGCGATCCGCAGCCGGGTGACACGCCGCGCAATTGGCCGGCGATCCGATCGCGGAGCGGGACCAGGTGGCGCGCGGGATGCCGTGGTGGCGATAGCGGAACCAGCGCGTCTCGGTCACCCGCCGCGGCTGGTCGGTCGGCGCCAGCCGGTTCATCACTTCGGCACCGATGGTCGTGCCGCCGGCATCGGCGGCATGGTGCCCGGCCCAGGCCCACAACTGCCGCAATTCGGCCACCGGCACGACCACCGAAACGCCGAAATGCTCCGGCAGGCGGCCGAGCACGCGCGCCCAGCCGGAGGCGGGCAGGAAATAGGCATCGAACGCCAGGTGGCAGCGGCCGCAGGCCCCGCGCCATTGCGAGCCCTCGTCCGGGCCGGTGCCGAGCATCGGCTCCAAGCGGAATTCACCGCCGGAGTTCCGCCCGCCGCACCACAGCAATACCGCCGAGGCACAGCCCAGCGCAATCACCCGCCACGCCAGACCGCCCGACAGCCCATCACGCGAATACGCCCGCCTGCGCACGATTCCTCCAGTCCGAAGACAGAGTGTGCGCGGACAAGCTTAGGACTTCCTTAAGCAAGCGCCGCCGGGCCGGCCGGCGCTGCCGAGCGCGGCGGCTAGCGCGCCTCCTCGCGCAGCGCGCGAAGCAGTTTCTGGCCGGCGCGGGCGTTCTCCTCCCAGCCGAGGCGGCGCTGTTCCGCCAGGATGGCGGCCCGCGTGCGGGCACCGATCGCGCCGTCGATCGGACCGACGTCGTGGCCCCGATCGGTCAGCAGCTGCTGCAGTTCGCGGCGCTCGGCGCGATCGAGCGGCAGGTCGTCGGTCGGCCAGGGCGTGACGAAGGCGCCGCTGCCGCGCAGCCGGTCGGCCAGATGGACGATCGCCAGCCCGTAGCTCATCGAGGCATTGTAGGAATGAATCGCGTCGAAGTTGCCCAGCAGCAGGAAGGCCGGGCCGCCACCTTCGGCGGGCTGCACCAGGCCGGCCATCGCCTCGTCCGGCGCGAGCGGCGCACCGTCCACCCGCGTCAATCCGCGCCGCTTCCACTCGGCCAATGAACGCTTGTGGCGCCGCCCCTCCTGCGCCAGGTCGATGCCGGCCGGCAGCTTCACCTCGAAGCCCCACGGCTGGCCCGGCTGCCAGCCGGCGCGCGCCAGGTAGTTGGCGGTCGAAGCCAGCGCGTCCGGGATGCTGCCCACCAGGTCGCGCCGGCCGTCGCCGTCGAAATCCACCGCCAGCCGCTGGTAGGTGGATGGCATGAATTGCGTGTGGCCGAAGGCGCCGGCCCACGAGCCCTTCAGCTGCCCGGCCGTCAGGCTGCCCTCGTCGATCAGGCCGAGCGCGGCGATGAACTCGCCGCGGAAGTAGTCCTGCCGCCGGCCGAAGCACGACAGCGTGCCGAGCGACTGCAGCAGCGGACGGCTGCCGAAGTTGCGGCCATAGTTGCTTTCGACCCCCCACACCGCCACCACGGTCGCGGCATCGACGCCGTAGCGCCGCTCGATCTCGGCCAGCGTGTCGGCATGGGCGCGCATCTGGGCACGACCGTCGTCGATGCGCTGTTGGTCCACCAGCGCGGCCAGGTAGTCCCAGATCGGCGTGACGAACTCGGGCTGGTAGTCGAGCCGCTCGAGCACGTCGAAGTCGGGCTGCAAGCCGGCCAGTTCGCGCTCCAGCGTGGCGCCGGAGACGCCCTTGTCCCTTGCGACCGCCTCCAGCCGGCCGAGACATTGCCGGAATGCCGCCTCTTCCTGCGCCGGGGCGGGACCGGCCAGCATGGCGGCCAGCGCTGCGGCAGCGGCATATCTCATCGGCCGAGCGCCCGGCCCACGACCTCGGCGACGTCGCCGGACAGGCCCGGCTGGCCGGCGACCCGTTCGAGCTGAGGCTCGGCGAGGGCTTGCAGCGCGGGCGTCAGGTTGCGCCAGCGATCGAGCGCGCGGGCCATGCGCGAGGCCACCTGCGGGTTGCGCCGGTCGAGATCGATCACCCGCTCGGCCCAATAGTCGTAGCCGGCACCGTCGGCGCGGTGGAACTCGGCCGGATTGGCCCGGAAGTAGACACCCAGCAGCGAATAGATGCGGTTCGGGTTGGAGGCATCGAAGGCCTCGTGGCCGTACAGCGCCCGCACCCGCTCCAGCGCCGACGGGTCATCGTCGTGGCAGCGCCAGGCCGAGGCCTGGATCGCGAACCACTTGTCGAGCACCAGCGCTTCGCCGCGGAAGCGCTGCAGGAAGTCGTCCAGCGCCGCATCGCGCGCGTCCGCCGGGCAGCACATCAGCGCCGACAAGGCCGTCATCCGGTCGCTCATGTTGCCGGCCGCCGCATAGCGCTCGGCGGCCAGGCCCTGCCCCGCCGCGTCGCCGCCCGCGCACAGCAGGCGCAGTGCCAGGCCGCCCAGCGCGCGACGGCCGGCATCGGCCGGGTGATAGCGATAGACGCCGTCCACCCGGCAGCGCTCGATCGCGCGCCGCAGGCCATCGCCGGCGGCCCGGCCGAGGCCTTGCAGGATGCGTATCAGCACGCTGCGCAGCGCGGCCGGATCGGCCGGCTGCATGCGTTCGAGCAGGTAGGCTTCCGACGGCAGCGCCAGTGCCTGGGCGACGAAGGCCGGGTCCAGCGAGGCGTCGTCCAGCAACGCCTGCCAGGCGGCCAGGAAGGGCGCCGGCACGGCCATCGCCGGATCGGCTGCCATCGCAAGCACGACCCGTTCCGCGAAGCGCTGCGAAGCGTCCCAGCGGTTGAACGGGTCGGAATCGTGCGCCATGCGGAAGGCCAGCACCGCATCGCTCTCGTCCAGTTCCAGGATCACCGGCGCCGACGCCCCGCGCAGCAGCGAGGGCACCGGCTCGGCCGGCACGCCGACGAAGGTGAAGCTCTGACTGTCCTGCCTCAGCTCCAGCACCCGGGTGGTGCCGGCATCGTGCACCTCGCCGGCCAGCCGCAGCGGCAAGTCGGCACCGTCGGGGCCGATCAGGCCGACCGCCAGCGGGATGTGCAGCGCCTCCTTGTCCTGCTGCTCGGCAGTCGGCGGCGTGTACTGCGACAGCGTCAGCGTATAGCTCGCCGCGTCGGCGTCGTAGCGGGCCTCCGCCTTGACGCGAGGCGTGCCGGACTGCCCGTACCAGCGCATGAAGTGGTCGAGATCGACGCCGGTGGCCTCCGCCATCGCATCGACGAAGTCGTCGCAGGTCACCGCCTGGCCGTCGAAGTACGAGAAGTACAGGTCCATGCCGCTGCGAAAGCCCTCGCGGCCGAGCAGGGTCTGCAGCATGCGGATCACTTCCGCCCCCTTCTCGTACACGGTGGCGGTATAGAAATTGTTGATCTCGCGGTAGCTGTCCGGCCGGATCGGATGGGCCATCGGCCCGGCGTCCTCGGCGAACTGCACCGAGCGCAGCACCCGGACATCGTCGATGCGCTTGACCGCCCGCGCCGACTCGCCGCCCGCGGCGGCCAGCATGTCGGCCGAGAACTCCTGGTCGCGGAACACCGTCAGCCCTTCCTTCAGCGTCAGCTGGAACCAGTCGCGGCAGGTCACCCGGTTGCCGGTCCAGTTGTGGAAGTACTCGTGCGCGACGACGCTCTCGACGTTCTCGAAATCGCTGTCGGTGGCCGTCTCCGGCGCTGCCAGCACGTACTTGGCATTGAAGATGTTGAGGCCCTTGTTCTCCATCGCCCCCATGTTGAAGTCCGACGCGACGACGACCATGTAGCGGTCCAGATCGAGCTCCAGGCCGAAGCGCTGCTCATCCCAGCGCAGCGCGTGTTCGAGCGAGTCCATCGCATGGCCGGCCCGCTCCCGCATGCCGTCCTCGACCCACACCTGCAGCAGCACTTCGCGCCCCGAGCAGGTCTCGATGCGGCGCTCCAGCGGCACGTAGGCCCCCGCCACCAGCGCGAACAAATAGCTCGGCTTCGGGAATGGATCCTCCCAGCGGGCGAAGTGGCGCCCGCCCGGCAGACTGCCCTGCTCCACCAGGTTGCCGTTCGACAACAGCACCGGATAACTCGCCGCGTCGGCCTCCAGCGTCACCGTGAAGCGCGCCATCACGTCGGGGCGGTCCGGAAACCAGGTGATGCGGCGGAATCCTTCGGCCTCGCACTGGGTGAACAGCCCGCCGCGCGATTCGTACAGGCCGGACAAGGTGGTGTTGGCCCGCGGCGAGATCCGCGTCACCACTTCGACCTCGGCCCGTTCGCCATCCAGCGCGATCTCCATGGCGCCGGGCCGCTCGACGACGCATCCGGCCGGCGGCGCCGCGCCATCGACGGTCAGCGAAACCAGTTCGGCGCCGTCCCCGTTCAGCACCAGCGGACCTTCCCCGGCCGGGTTGCGCCGGCAGTCCATGCGACTGCGGACCAGCGTGCGTTCGGCATCGAGCACGAAGCTCAGTTCTACGGTCTCGACGCTCCAGCCCAGCGGCCGGTAGTCGCGGCGCAGAACCGGTGAACGGGCAGGCTGTTGTGACATGTCAGCTCCAGAAAACGGCTTGCACCATGCCTGCCCGATCTGGGCGCAGGCGCTTGTTCGATATCCAATAGCGAGTAAGTGTACGGGGTCGGCCCCAGCCAGGGCAAAACGGTACCACCCGCATTGTCGAGAAGGGTCGCACGCATCCTCGCTCGCGGCCGGCGCAGGCAGCCCTCGCGGTCGATGCCATCGCTACAGCCTCCGGCCGGGCCGGTCGGCCCGCAGCCAGGCGCTGGCCAGATCCACCAGCGCCGACAGCAGCAGCATCGCGACGATCACCGTGCAGGCCTGGGCCTCGTGGAACAGCGACAGTTCGTAGTACAGCATCGTACCGAGGCCGCCGGCGCCGACGAAGCCGAGGATCGCCGCCATGCGGATGTTCATCTCCCAGCGGTACAGGCCGTAGGCCAGCCACTGCGGCGACACCAGCGGCAGCGTGGTGTAGGCGAAGGCCACCACGCTGCCGGCACCGGCCTCGCGCAGGCTTCGCTCCGGCACCGGCGGTGCATTTTCCAGGGCCTCGGCGAACAAGCGCCCGAGCACGCCGGCGGTGTGCAGCGCCAGCGCCAACACGCCGGCGAACGGACCGAGGCCGGCGGCCAGCACCATCAGCGTCGCCCATACCAGCTCCGGCACCGAGCGCAGGCCGTTCAGCGCGAAGCGCGCCAACAGCCGGGCCGCGGATCCCCACCGTCCGGCCGCCGGCAGGGCCAGTACGGCACCGGCCAGCACGGCCAGCAGCGTGCCCAGCAGCGAGATCGCCAGCGTCTCCAGCGACGCCCGGCCGACCTTGGCGAGGAAGGGCGGCGACAGATCGGGCGGCAGGAAGCCGGCCAGGAAGCGCGCCATGTCGGCCGGCGCGCCGGCGCCGAACAATTCGCCCAGCGGCAGATCCAGGTAGGCGAAGCTGGCGCCGACCACCGCCAGCAGCAGCGCGGCGCTCGCCAGGCAGCGCAGGCACGGCGGGCGCCCGGCGACCGGCGGCGTCATGCGAGCGCCGCCCGCAGGCGCGCCGAAACCGCATCGGCCGCCAGCACCAGCAGCAGAAAGGTGGCCAGAATCGTCGCCGCCTCGCCACCGTTCAGCATCTTCATCGACTGGTCCATCAACTGGCCGAGCCCGCCCGCACCGACGAAGCCCATCACGACCGAGGCGCGCACCGCGCATTCCCAACGATAGACCGTGTAGGAGACCAGCTCCTGCGCGCAGGACGGAACCAGCCCATAGGCCAGCGCCGGCAGCCGCCCGCTGCCGGACTCGAGCAGGGCCTGCACCGGCCGCTGGTCGGCCGACTCGAGGATCTCCGCGTAGACCTTGCCGAGCATGCCGCCATAGGTGACGCCGAGCGCCACCACGCCGGCCGCCGGACCGAGGCCGAAGACGCGCACGAAGAGCAGCGCCCAGACCAGCTCGGGCACGCCGCGCAGGACCAGCAGCAGCGCCCGCACCAGCATGCGGCCGGCCTCGACCGCCGGCCGGCCGCGCTGCCCGGCCTGGCGCGGCAGCGACAGGCTGCGGGTCAGCGCGAAGGCCAGCGGCAGTGCCAGCAGCCAGGCCAGCGTGATGCCGGCGGTGGCCATCGCGAGCGTCTCGAGCGTTGCGCGGAGCAGCAGCGAGAGGAAGAAATTCGAGGTCTCCGGCGGCCAGAAGCCCGCCAGGAACCGGCCCATCGTCGCCAGATTGTGCGCGTCGAACAGGGTTGCCGGCCGGAAGCGGCTGATCGCCAGCACCGGCCACAACACCACCAGCGCGAGCAGCGTCCAGCCGAGCCGCGGCAGCGCCGCGGGGTCGCGCGGCCGCCTCACCGGCACAGCGCGGCACAGGGCCGCAGAGCACCCGGCGCCACCAGTTCCTCACATGCTTTCGGACGGCCTTCCGGGCTGCTCGCGTAGAGGGCTTCGAGCCGCAGCGAATCGACCTGCTCGGCCGGCAGATCGAACAGGATCCGGCCGCCGCGCACGCCGATCACGCGCTCGAAATGGCGCAGCGCGAGATCCACCGCGTGCATGCTGGCCACCAGCGTGGCGCCGCGCCGGCGCGCCTCGGCATTGAGCAGTTGCACGGTCAGTTCGGCCAGCGCCGGATCCATCGCCGCCACCGGTTCGTCGGCCAGCAGCAGGTCGGGCCGCCGGTACAGCAGCCGGGCCAGCGCCACCCGCTGCAACTGGCCGCCGGAGAGGCGGTCGCAGCGCTCGAACAGCCGGTCGGCCAGTTCCAGCCGGGCCAGTTCGGCGGCCGCCCCATCGCAATCGACGGGCATCAGCAACGAGGCCAGGGCACGCCACCAGGGCCATTGCCCGAGCCGGCCGGCCAGTACCGCGTGCACGACGCGCTGCCGCGGCGGAATCGGCGGACTCTGGTGCAGGTGGCCGATACGGCCGCGCAGGCGCCGCAGATCGCCGCCGCGAACGTGCCAGGGATCGCCGCCGAACAGCTCGAAGCGCCCCTCCGCCGGCTTCAGGCTCAGCGCGAGCAGCCGCAGCAGGGTGGTCTTGCCGGCGCCCGAGGGGCCGACCAAGGCCACCCGCTCGCCCTGGCGGGCCTGCAGCGTCAAGCGCTGCAGCGCCCGGTGGCCGTTGCGATGGACGACGCCCACCTCGCGCAGCGCGAAGGCCATGGCGGCGGCTGCCACGTCGATCCGCCGCCTACTTCAGCAGGCCGGCGGCACGCGCCGCGGCCTCGATGCCGGCGTAGTTCTCGGCGCGGGTCGGGATGAAGCGCGACGCCCGCTGCAGGTCGAGGATCATCCTGTCGGCCGGCCGCGCCGGATCGAGGTCGACGAAGGCGGCCGTGATCTTCTTCGCCAGTGCCGGGTCGAGGTCGCCGCGCACGGTCCAGTTGTAGTCGTAGTAGCTCGGCGTGGTGTAGAAGACGTGCACCTTGGTAGTGTCCACCTTGCCCTGGGCGACCAGCTTGTCCCACACCGAGGCGTTCAGCGCGCCGGCCTGCACGCGGCCGGACTGGACGAAGGCGGCGGTGGCGTCGTGGGCGCCGGAAAACGCCACGCTGTCGAAGTCGCGATCCGGCTCGATGCCGGCCTCGGCGAGGAAATGGCGCGGCATCAGGTGACCGGACGTCGAGGACGGCGAGCCGAACGCGAAGCTCTTGCCCTTCAGATCGGCCAGCGTCTTGACGTCCTCGCTGGCGGTGACGAACTTGGAGGTGAACTCGGCGTCCTCGGCGCGCTGCACCAGCGGCAGCGCATTGCCGCCGCTACGGATGCTGGCCTGCACGAAAGTGAAGCCGCCGAGCCAGGCGAGATCCACCTTGTCGCTGGCCAGCGCCTCGACGACGGCGGCGTAGTCGGTCACCGGCACGAACTTGACCGGCATGCCGAGGCGCTGCTCGAGATAGGCGCCGAGCGGCTCGAACTTGCGCTGCAGCTCGGTCGGCGATTCGTCGGGAATCGCCGAGACGCGCAGCACGTCGAGCGCAACGGCGGAAGTGGAAAGGCAAAGACCGGCCAGAACGGCCGTGGACGCGCGCAGCACGGCGCGGCGCATCGCATCGAAACGCATGGGTTGCTCCCTGGGCTTCAACCGCCACGGCGCGGGGCATCCCGCCGCGGCTTACTCGCGACGCACGTCGGCGTCGCCCGCTGGGGACGGCCGATCGAATCGGCGGCCGTCCGGATCAGGCGGTACGCAGACCGCCGGGGCGAACTATAGCTTTCGGGGGGAGCGCCGACAAGGCGGCCGGGCTGCCGGCATCAATGCTTGACCGGCGGCATCAGCACGATGCGGCTGCCGGCGAGGCGGTCGTGCAGGAACTGGCGATCGTCGTCGAGCAGCGCCCACAGCAGGCCGAGGCCGGTCAGCACCGACGGCCAGGCCAGCAGGTAGCGCAGCAGCCCGCGCGCCGGCGTCAGTTCGCGCCCGCTGCCCGCATCGACCAGCTTCAGCCGCCAGGTCTGCATCGCCAGCGTCTGCCCGCCGCGCCGCCAGTACCAGAGGAAGTAGCCGGCCAGCACCAGGAAGATGTAGAACCATTCGAGCCAGCCGGGCAGTGTCACGTGCCAGACCACGCCGATGATCAGCAGCGGCACCATGAAGGTCAGGCCGAGCACGCCGAGCAGCAGCAGCGCCTCGTACAGCAGGGAGGCCAGCCGCCGGCGCAGGCCGGCCAGTTCGACCGTAAGCCGGCCGCTCGCGGGGAAATCGGTCATCGATCGGTGCCGGCTCGGATCCGGGCGCGTTCTTCGGGCGGCAGATTCTGATACTCCTGCCAGCGCTCGCGCAAGGCTTCGCGTCGCTCGGGCGGGATCGCGAGCCACTCGCGGTAGCGGTCGCGGGCCTG
>JBNLET010000180.1:0-12392 GCA_050305135.1 Rhodocyclaceae bacterium
ATCGAGGCGAGCATCATCGAGGTGACGCTGCGGGACAACCTGCAGTATGGACTGCAATGGTTCTTCACCAACAACGTCAAGGGCCGGGGGTGGAACGGCAGCGGCCTGCTGACGACCTCCAACGGCAGTACGATCGTCTCCGGCGGCTCGGGTTTCACCTATACGATCACCAATCCGCTCGGCAATATCGCCGCCAAGCTCCGCCTGTTGGCCGACAAGAGCCTGATCAACGTGATTTCCTCGCCATCGCTGATGGTGCTCGACAATCAGACGGCCGAGATCCAGGTCGGTGACCAGCAGCCGGTCAAGACGGTCACGACCCAGTCCACATCCAGCAGTTTCGCCACCGAATCGATCGAGTACAAGGATACCGGCGTCCATCTGACCGTCACGCCGTCGATCAATGCCGGCGACATGATCACGATGGAGCTCGAGCAAAGTGTCACCGACGTAGGCGACCAGGACGAGGCCACCGGCCAGCGCAGTTTCCTCGAGCGCAGCATCAGCAGCAAGGTCGCGGTGCGCTCGGGCGAGACCATCGTGCTCGGCGGTCTGATCAAGAACAACAAGAGCACCGGGCGTCAGGGGGTGCCGGTGCTCCACGACCTGCCGTTGATCGGCGACCTGTTCGGCACATCGACCGTCAATACCGATCGCACCGAACTGATCGTGATGATCACCCCCCGCGTGGTGCGCAGCGAGAAGGACGTGCGTTCGGTCGGACGAGAACTGCGCGACCGCATGAAGACCCTGGATACGCTGCAGCCGAGGTAGCGGCGATTGACCAGGGATTTGGCCCCTGCGCGGTGCCGGCAGCAGCGGGGGAGCAGGATGGAGGCCGGCGATCAGCCTTAGACGGATAGAGAGAATGGCAGCAAGCAAACGCAATATCGTAAGCAGATGGATCGCCCTGGCCGTGGTGGGATTGCTCGTGCAGGCATGCGCCTCCATGGGTGAGCCGGGTAATGCGGAAGACATTGTCCGCGAACGTGCACAATCCCGTTGGAAAGCTCGACTTGCGGGCGATTTGGAGACTGCTTATAGTTATGCCTCGCCCGCATACCGATCCGCTTTCGATGTGAAGGCGTTCGGCGAGCGGTTCGGTATGGGACTCGCCCACTGGCAGACTGCGGAAGTCACCGACGTCAGCTGCCGGGAAGCGGTCTGCGACGTGGTGGTGCATATCACCTACACGACGCCGGCCATCAAAGGGCGTGTGTTGAGCAGTGATCTCACTGAGCGTTGGGTCTTGGAAGAAGATCAGTGGTGGATACATCTCAAGGTCTGAGTTGGCGCGCCGTTAGACGGAATCAATTCAGGGGTCCCTGCCTTGTGAGAAGCGGTTAGGCAGGGGTGTTGTAAATTTCCAACGACTGACGGGAAGTGGCGCGACCGTTGGTTGTTTTGACTAGGAGCCTATGCTAGTGTCCCGCTCGCTGGTGTATTTCCTAAACCACGTTGCGCTAACTTAAGGCTAACTAAGGAGTCTTCAATGAAGAAAAAGCTAATCGCTGTTGGTATCGCAGCGACCCTGGGTGCGATGTCCGGTGTGGCTAGCGCTGCAATGACCATCAACAATGGTGGTCTCGGCAACATCACCGTCGTGCCGTACTACAGTGCCCAGAACGGCAACAACACGCTGCTGTCGATCACCAACACCGATACCGTCAACGGCAAGGTGGTGAAGGTTCGCTTCCGTGGTGCGGAATGGTCGGACGACGTGTTCGACTTCCAGGTCTTCCTGTCGCCGGGCGACGTCTGGGTCGGCGCCGTCGTGAAGAACGGCTCCGTCGCCAACCTCGATGCCTCTGGCGACAACACTTGCACGCTGCCGTCCACGGTCGGTCAGGCTGCCGGCAACAACTTCATCTCCAGCCGTCTGTGGGACAACCCGGCTACCGGCACGCTGGAAGGCTATGCCGAAGTGATCACGATGGCCGACATCCCGCCGCAGATCACCACCGGTGCCGCCGCTACCGTCATCGCCAGCAACGTGCAGGGTCTGGCTGCCGGCACCTATCCGGCTGGCGTCTATCCCAACCCGCTGTACACCGCGATCAAGCACGTGGGCGGCGTTGCGCCTTGCACCTCGGCCGTGCTGAACGGCCTGCTGCAGGACAACCAGGTCTATACGTACCCCGCAGGCGGCGGCGGTGCCGCCGGTGGTGCCGCCCGTGCCGACTTCACGGCCAACGGCTACACCGACCAGTCCCTGTGGCTGCTCGCGCCGAACAAGAACTCGCTGATGACGCACACGGTCGTGATCAACGTCGACGGTTCCAAGGCCTACACCTTCCCGGCCACCGCGATGGACACCACCGGCACGACGGTCAAGCAGTACTTCCGTCAGTCGAACGACGGCATTGCGTTCAACCTGGAAGACTTCGAAGATCTGACGCAGGACCGCATCTTCTATCCGTCCGACACGACCGCCGCCGAGATCACTAGCGGCACCAACGGCGTGCTGATCTCCGACGTCGACGCCGGCACGCGCGGCGTGGGTACCAACCTGCCGATGTTCCAGTTCGACATGCCTGACCTGTCGACCCCGATGGAGACGGTGGGTGGCTACTTGGTTGCCGACATCAGCGGTCTGACCGCGTCCGACTCCGCCGCCCGCGAGCAGCGCGACAACGTGCTGGCCGTGATGGCGAAGTCTTCGGTCGTGACCGAGTACTTCACCGACCAGTCGCTGCTGGGTGCGACCGACGTCGTGATGAACCAGCCGATCCGTCGCTTCTTCTACTGGTACGGCATCGACACCGCCACCGACTCGACCCCGACCACCGTCGGTCACGCCAGCATCAACGGCCAGACCTACAACGTGTATGGCGAGACGGCTTCGGTGTACCAGCCGCTGCTGGGTTCGTCGAACGCGATTCCGGTTACCGGCGCCACGTTCTACGATCGTAACGAGCAGACCAACGTCACCACCACCGACATCGTGATCTCCCCGCAGCTGCCGGGTCAGACCACCACCTACTTCCTGCAGGGTGAGGTCGCCGTGTGGAGCCTGAACACCTCTGGCGGCGCGACCGACGCCACGGGTGCCGAGCTGACCACGCTGGCCGTCGGCGTGCCGGGTGACTACACCTCCGGCTGGGGCATGATCAGCACCACCTCCGATCTGGCGTCCACTCGTGGCGGCTCGCTCGTTGGCGGCGGCTTGACCTTCGCCACCGAAGGTGCTCTGCCGGTGATCGGCTTCACCGCGATGAACGTCTTCAACGCCGCTGCTGGCCCGGCCGGTACCAACTACGGTATGGCTCTGCCGCTGCGCTTCGGCAACTAAGCGTTCGACACGGCTGATCTCAGCCAAATCGGCAAAGGCGGGCTTAGGCCCGCCTTTGTTTTTTTCCCAAGCGGTTGTTTCCCCAATTTGTTTGCAACAAATCTTGAGCGTATGAAGAATTCCTTGCTGGGCGCGATGGCGGGTATCGTGATCCTGTCCTGCAGTGCCGCTGTCCTGGCCGCCGACGAGGTGCCGCTGGCGCAGTCTGCCGAGGCTGCGGTGACGGCCTCCGACCTGGAAGCCGAACTGAGCGCGGTGCCGCCGGGGCGCATCGCCGACCTGAAGTCCCATCCGGACGTGGCGGAAAAGCTCGTCTCCGACATTCATCTCCGTCGTCGGCTGGCCGGCTATGCCACGCAGGCCGGGCTTGCGGACGATCCCGCCACGCTGGCCAAGCTCAAGCTGCTGCGCGAGCGGATCCTTGCCGACGCCTATTTCCGTCACATGGAAAACAAGGACGTCACGGCCGAGAAGATCCTCAAGCTGGCCGAGAGCGAATACCGGGCGCAGCCCGAACGCTTCCAGCGCGATGCGGAAGTGCATGTGCGCCACATCCTGGTCAAGGCCAACGAGTGCGACGAGGATCGCGGCCGTGGCAAGGCGGAAGCCATTCGCGAGCGAATCCTGGCCGGCGAATCCTTCGAGGCGCTGGCCAAGGAGTTGTCGCAGGATCCAGGATCGGCGCAGAAAGGCGGCGATCTGGGCTTCGTGCCGCGCGGCCGGACCGTCAAGCCGTTCGAGGAGGCGGCCTTCGCGCTGAAGCATGCGGGTGACGTGTCCGAAGTCGTCGAGAGCAAGTTCGGCTTTCATCTGATCAAGCTCGAGGAACGGCGCTCGGCCGGTACGATTCCGTTCGAGGAAGCCAAGGCCGGCCTGGAACGCGAAATGGAAGCGCGGCTTCGCACCGCGGCCCGCAAGAAGGCCATGGATGCCGCCCTGGCCGCCGGTATGCCGGAACTCGACAAGGCCGCCATCGCGGCGGCCGTCGAGCGCCTGTCGCAACCGTAGCCGCGAGCGCGCCCGCAGGCCGGCGGCATGGACGTTGCCGGCGCCACGAAGAGGAACTCCGTGCCCACTCCGTCATGACCTCCGCGGTCTTTTCGAAGCCCTCCGGCAGGCTGTTTCGCGAGTTGCTGCTGCGCGAGATCAGCAGCCGCTACGTCGGCAGCGTGTTCGGCGGCATCTGGGCCTTGATCCAGCCGCTGTTCCAGCTCGCGATCTACAGCTTCGTGTTTCGCGTGATCTTTGCGGTCCGCTTCCCGGAACTCGAGCAGCACAGCTTCACGACCTTCGTAGCCTGCGCGCTTTGGCCGTGGATGGCCTTCCAGGAAGGCTTGCAGCGCGGCACTCACTCGATTGCCGGCAATGCCAGCCTGATCAAGAAGGTGGCCTTCCGGCGCGAGTTGCTGGTGCTGGCCGCGGTGTCGTCGATTTTCGCGGTGCACCTGACCGGCTTCCTGGTCGTTCTGCTCGGTTTGACCGCGATCGGCGAACCACTGCATCTGGCCAGCCTGCCTTTCGTGCTGCTGTGCTGGCTGGTGATGTTCGTGTTCAGCTGCGGTCTGGCCTTCCTGACCTCATCGCTGCAGGTCTTCCTGAAAGACGTCGAGCACGTCCTGGCGCCGGTGCTGATGATCCTGTTCTACGCAACGCCGGTGCTCTATCCGCTGTCCCGCGTGCCCGACCCGTATTCGAAACTGATGGCCTTGAATCCGGCGGCGCATGTGTTGGAGGCGATCCGCGCGGCACTGATGCGAGGCGAGTGGGCGGTCGCCGAAGTGGTTGGCATGTTGTTCGTCGGCCTTGGGCTGGCCGCTCTGTGCAAGTTGCTCTTCAATCGGCTGTCGCCACATTTCGAGGACTTCGCGTAGCGCATGGCCATGCCGGACAACGAGCCCCTCATTTCGGTCCGCGGCGTCTCAAAGGTCTATCCGATCGCCGTCACGCCGCGCGAGCGGAGCAAGACCCTGTGGTCGCTGCTGCTGGGCAGGCCGACGCCGAAGCGATTCGATGCGCTGCGCGACATCGACCTGGAAGTCAGGCGGGGCGAATCGCTGGGCCTGATCGGAGTCAATGGTGCCGGCAAATCGACGCTGCTGAAGGTGATCGCCGGCGTCATCAAGCCGACTGCCGGCGAGGTGCGGGTCAATGGCCGCATCAGCGCCTTGCTGGAACTCGGCGCCGGCTTTCATCCGCAATACACCGGTCGCCAGAACGTGCGTCTGGCCACGGCATTGCTCGGCCTGTCGGCGGCCCAGAGTGACGAGAAGCTGGATCAGATCCTGGCCTTCGCGGACATCGGCCAGCACATCGAGCAACCGATCAAGCAGTATTCGTCCGGCATGGTCGTCCGACTCGGCTTCGCTATCGCCACCGCGGTGCGGCCGGACCTGCTGATCACCGACGAGGTGCTGGCGGTCGGTGACGAGTCCTTCCAGCGCAAGTGCATCAAGTGGATGAAGGCCTACCTGGACGACGGCGGTACGCTGCTGTTGTGCGCCCACAGCATGTACCAGGTACAGAAGCTGTGCCAGCGGGCAGTGTGGATGGACCATGGGGCGGTCCGCGCCGGTGGGCCCGCGATGCAGGTGACGCAGGACTATCTGGCCTGGCATGACGCGCGCGCCGTATCGGCGGACGAATTCCGCCCGCTGGGCGAGAAGGCCGGCAGCTACGCGATCGCCGAACTGCGCGTCAATGGGCAGGAACCGGGCGGCTGCGCGATCGCCGAGCTGGGCGGAAGGCTCTGGATCGAGGGCGCCGTGTTCTCGCCCGACGGACGCATGCCGGTGGTAGCGTTCGGCTGCGTGCGCGGCAGCGGCGAAGCGATCTACGGCCTGGCTTCGGACATGGATGGATACCGGCTCGACCGCAGCGCGCCGGACCACTTCCGCTTTTGTCTCGAATTCGATCCGCTGCAACTGCTGCCGGGCCGCTACGAGATCCGCGCCCACGCGATGGACCCGGAAGGCGTGCGGCATTTCGACGAGGTCAAGTGCGAGCTGGAGGTGCGCGGCGATACGCGGGAAATGGGTCTGTGCCGGTTGAGCCACCGCTGGGTGTCCGCCGACGAAGCTGCCGAGCAGACGCCGTCGCTGGTCGGCCTGGCGCCCGAGGTGCCGTTGCCGGCCGGCGAAGGCTCGGAGCCGTGAGCCAGGCCAGCCACGAAAGCGTCGGCTGGCCGCCCTACCTGGACGGTCTGCCCGGCGTCGACCGGGTCGGGCGGCGTTTTCGTGCCGGTGCCGGGGTCTCGGCGTTCCGCACCGCCAACGTCTTTCGCAATGCCGGCATCTTCATCGGCGACGATGTGATGCTGTTCGACCGGGTGCGGCTGCTGCTGGGCGACGCCGACACCCGACTCGAGATCGGCAGTCGGGTCGTCGTCAATGTCGACGCCTACCTGTCGGGCGAGGGCGGGCTGCAGATCGGCGACGACGTGCTGATCGGCGCGCGCGCGATGCTGCTGTCCGCCGGTCACGGCATCGACGGCGGCGCTCTGGAGATCTCGCGCAATCCCATCGTCGGCGCGCCGATACGGATCGGCAGGGGGGCCTGGATCGGTGCCGGCGCGATCGTGCTGCCCGGCGTCACGGTGGGCGAGGGCGCGGTCATCGGCGCCGGCAGCGTCGTCACCCGCGACGTGCCCGTGCTGGCCATTGCGGTTGGCAATCCGGCACGCGCGATACGGCGACGGCGCCTCGGTGACGAGCAAGCCGAGCGGCCGCAAGGCTGGCTGGCGCGGCTGCTGCGCAGGATGGCGGTGCGATGAGCGCGGGCTTCGGCAGCACGGTGTACGTCGGCCGCCCGGAGGGCTTCTCCGCCTCCGGCTGCGACGATGCGTTCCTGCTCGATTTCGCACCGGATCTCGCACCGGGCGAGATCCGCGAAGCCTGCATCGACGACCGTTCCTGCCTGTGGATCGCCGAGCGCTGGCGCGGCA
Organism: Rhodocyclaceae bacterium; assembly: GCA_050305135.1. Classification (GTDB taxonomy): domain Bacteria; phylum Pseudomonadota; class Gammaproteobacteria; order Burkholderiales; family Rhodocyclaceae; genus Cognatazoarcus. Next base: position 7,233 of record JBNLET010000180.1, read on the forward strand.
TCGGCGACGACTTCGGCCAGCAGTTGCTCAACCGTCGTTTTGCGACGCGGCTGCTGGCGGGCGTCCCGTCCCGCGTGCTGCTTGCCGAAGTGTATGGCGCCACGCTCGATCTGGCGAAACTGGCGGCCCTGTTCGGCGTCGAGGTCAGGCTCGGCCCTGCCGCGCTGGCACCGCAAGGCGAGCGGGCGTCGCGCTGGCTCGAGCAGGTGCGCCGGCTATGCGCACAAGGTGGTGGCGGTGAGGGCGTCACGGCCGGCTACGAGAGCTATGCCTTCAGCCAGCGCGACCATGCACTGCTCTATCAGATGCAGCGCCCGCTGGTGAGACATTTCAAGGGATGTTCGACGGTGCTCGACGTCGGCTGCGGCACCGGCCTGTTCCTGGAAGCGCTGGAGCGCGCCGGCCATCGGCCCACCGGCGTCGAGCGCAATGCGCTGTCGGCGCGCTACGCGCAGGCGCTGGGGCACGAGGTGATCGAGTCGGGCGCCTTCGAATTCCTGGCGGATAGCGGGCGGTGCTTCGATGGCGTGTATTGTTCGCACTTCGTCGAACACCTGCCGATCGAAGCGGTCGAGCGGCTCATCGCCTTGGTGGCCGGCACGATCGCGCCCGGCGGCTGCGCGGTGTTCACGTTCCCGGATCCGGAGTCGATCCGCAGCCAGTTGCTCGGTTTCTGGCGCGATCCGGAGCATGTGCGCTTCTACCATCCCGACCTGATCGAAATGATTTGTTCGATGCACGGCCTGCAGTGCGAATACCACTCGCAGCGCGTGCCGGGGCGCCGGATCGTGTCGTTCGCGATGGAAGCACCGCTGTTCGACCCTCCCGGGAACGAGGCGGAGGAGTCGGGCGAGCCGCCCGCCGGCCTTGCCGACAAACTGTTCGGCTGGTTCGGCGCCGGCCACCGCTTGCGTGCCCTCGAGCAGCGGGTCGCGGCACTGAGCCGCGAGAACGAGCGCGCAAAGCGCCGCGAGGCCGAACTGGAAAGCGCCGTGCGCAAGCTGTGGGAGGTCAATCAGACCTGGGCGTGGGAAGACAACGCAGTTCTGCGCATGCGCAAGGCGCCCTGAATCGGCTGTCCCAAGGTGCGTCCGGCGCCGGCCCCGGCGCGAACTCAGCTGCGCTCCGTGGACTCGACTGGCGCGGCGGGCTGGATCTGCTGCGCCTCGAACGCCCGCAGCGGCTGCGGCCACGACCAGGCGTGCCAGGGGGCGCTGTCCGCCTCGATGGCTGCGCGGAAGAAGTCGCAAACTTCGTTGAACGGATCATTGCTGCTGCCTTCGACGCAGCGACACACCAGTTGCAGACGCCCGCCCGCGGCAAGTTCGCGCACGTAGAAGGCCAGGATCGGCACCTGCCTTTGTCGGGCCAACGCCACCAGTCCGCTCGGCAGGCTGATTTCGCGCCCGAGCCAGCGGCTCCGCCGCCGGTACTTGGGCGAGACTTCGGGCACGTCGAGCATGCCGACGATCGACTGCCCGCTTGCCAGCAGTTCGTCCAACTGGCGGAACGCGTCGCTGGCGTAGGTGATCGAGGCGCTGCCGAGGCGCGAGGCGATGAAGTTCCTGGCGCTCTCGAACAGGAACTGGAGCGGTCGGCCGGGATAGTCGCCGCGACGCATCGGAACCGACAGAAAGCTGGCCCGGATACCGAGCGACTTCAATTTCCTGAAGCTCCACAGGCCGGGTCCGTAGTGCAGCGTGATGCCGACGAAGGGTGCCGGCGGGATCGCATCGCCGGTGAGCTCCAGCATGTGCGTCAAACCGCCGCCGGAACTGGCCCAGGCCCGCAATGCGTCGCTGCGGTCACGCAGTTCGAGGCGCCGGTGCCGGTCGAGCCAAGCCTCGTCCGGCGCGCTGCCGGTCCACGCTGCGTAGGCCGACTTCGCCAGGCTGCGGGGGCTTTCGAACCACCAGTCGCGCCGCGCAAGCGTCGCGTGCAGCCGGTGCGCCAGCGGCGCCGGCAGCAGTGCCCCGACGAGCGGGGTCAGGATCAGTACCACCAGATCGCGCAGATTGCGCCTTAGCGCGGCGCCGGGCGGCAGGCTAGCGCGGCCAGAGCTCAAGATAGATGCTCGCGCTCTCGTGCGGCTTGCGCAGGTCCAGGTCGCGGAACTCTGGGCGCGAGGACTCGCGGTAATCCACTTCCCGTACCTCGAAGCCGGCCGGCTCGGCAATCGCCTTGAAGGTCTCCAGGTCGTACATGAACGGGCCGACCAGGCGAAAGCCCCGGTTGATGACCTCGCCCGGTGTGGCCAGCGTCAGCGGCAAGCCGACGTGCTTCTGCCAGGTCTCGACCAGCCACTGCGGATCATCGAAGTAGGCCTTGAGAAACTTGCGCAGGTTCGGCATCAGCACCCGCACTGCGCCGCCCGGCGCGAGCACTCGCCGACACTCGCGCAGGAATTCGGCGCAGGCTTCGAGTGGGATCTGCGTTACCACCTCCTCGCACAGGATCAGCTCGACACCACCGTCCGGAAACGGTAGCGGCTTGGTGATGTCGGCCAGGATGTCCGGCGTGCAGGCCGGGTCGATGTCGAGGCGTGTCCAGCCGGGCAGATGGCGGTCGCCGGATCCGATACTCAGTTTCATGCTCACCTTCGTGTCAATGGGTTGGTCGGCGCGGGGCTGGAGATCACCGCCCGCGCCAGCGGCGGCGCAGGCGTATCAGCGCCTTTGCCATGCGGCCCGCCGCCATTGCGCCGACCAGCGCCAGTCGGTGGAGGAAGGACAGGTCGCGGCGCTGCCACAGGCCGGCCTGCCATTGCGTCTGCTTGACGAACTGGATCAGCTCGAACCGCGCACGATGATCGAAGAAGGCGCGAATCATCAATCCGATCGACGGCACCGCGCTCTTGTCCACGAAGTGGCCGACGCCGAACACCTCGTTGTGGCTCAGGGCCGCATAGGCGGCCGAAAACTCCTGCGGCGAGCGGCTGATCAGCGTGTCCCAGATCTCGCAGGCGTGGCCGCGCAGCTCGGAAGAGAGGATCGCGTGGCTGTCGGCGTAGCGGCCCCAATGCTCGGCGGCCAGCAGCACGCCCTGCTGGAAGTGGTGGACGAAACTGTCGTGCACGCGGTTTTCGGCCTCGTCCACATTCCTGATCGCCTCGATGCGGCCGTCGTCGTCGCGCCGCCGGTAGCCCTCGGTGCTGCCGTTCGGCGAATTGCACAGCATCTCGATCGGGCTCACCGCGTCGAGGAAATGGGCGTTGTGCTGCTCGTGGTTGAGATCCGGCCCAAAGGCCGACTTGCGGCAATTGGCCGGCTGCGGGTTGAGGAAGCGGGCCAGCGCCAAGTAGCAGCCCGACATCTGCACGCGCGGGCACAGCAGCGCCAGGTTGTCCTGGATCGTGCCGCGCCAGCCGATGTCGACGATGCCGACCCGCGCCACCGAATCGTCCAGGCCGTGCTGCGCCAGGTAGGCGGACAACAGCGCGCGGTCGGCATCGATGCGCGCCTGCAGCAGCGCGCGGAAGTCCGGGTCGGCAAACATCGCCTGCACGCGCGCATCCTTCCACGGATAGACCACCGGCTCGGCGTGGCTGATGCCGTGTTTCGCGCACAGGCCCGCGAGTTCCGCCTCGTCGAGACGCAGCGACTTGCCCATGGCCTGCATCGACTGCGTCGCGTACAGGTTCCACAGCCGCATCATCTCGTTCGTGCTCACGTCCTGCAGCGAGGCGCAGAAGGTCGCCAGCCGGCTGACCTCGAGCAGGTCGGAGGGCGGCAGCTCGCAGCCCGCCAGACGGCCGTCGGTGAAGACGCGCTGGTAGACCTGGCGGAAGAACTCGCCTTCGCGGGTCAGGAAGTAGAGCCGCTCGAGATCGTCGCGCACGGCCTGCTCGGCGATGAAGATCGCGTAGCCGACCAGCAGCGGCGCGCAGCGCGTGCCGAGCAGGAAGGCGCTGCGCGCCGGATCGGCCAACTGCGCCGCGGCCGCTTCGGCCGCGCGGCAGATTTCGCCGTCGATGTGGTTCAGCAGCGTGCCGCGGTCCGGGTACAGGCGCTCCCGCTGCTGCCGTTCGGCGTGCGCGTCCGTCGGCAGGAAATGCACCGCCCGGATGCCCAGCCGGCTCGGCATGTCGTGGTCCGAATGGCGGTTGTCGCCGAGGTGGACGTGGTCCGCCGGCGCCACGCCGGTCTGCTCGTGCACGTGCCTGAACAAGCGGCCCGAGCGCTTGTTCAGCCCGACGTCGCAGGAGCTGATGCCTTCCGGCGCCAGGTCGGCCAGGCCATGGTGGTCGAGCAGTTCCTCGATCAGCCCGGCCGGCATGTAGAAGTCGGACAGGAACAGGCTGCGCTCGGCCGGAAACTCGGCCAGCGCTTCGCGGCAGTGCGGATCGGCGAAGGTGTTGGCCTTCTCGATCGCCAGCTCGGCAGCGACGAGTTCGCCTGCCAGCGCCTGCCGCTCGCCTTCCGCCAAGCCCGAGGCGCGCGCCAGCAGCTCGCTCAACACCTGTTCGAGCCGGTATTCGTCGTCGCCGCCGCCGCTGGCCGCCTGGCGTGCCAGTTCGCCCTCGATCAGGCAGCGTTCGCGCAGTAGTCGCCACGGTTCGCGCCAGTCTTCGACGAGCACGCCTTCATGCCGCAGCACCAGGTGGCGGGCGGCGGTCAGCTTGATCAGGTCCGGGTGGCACTTGCGGCGCAGCAGCGTGTCCCAGACGTCGAGGGTCCTGAGGCGGTACACGGTCTAGCGGTAGTCGAGCATGCGCCGCACCTTGCGCGCGCCCCAGCCGAGCACGCGCCTGACGGTCGGCGGCAGGCTGTTCACATAGGCGTTGGGTGGCGAGATCAGGCGCTGCTGGATGTTCGGCGGCAGCTTGCCGACGTAGTGGTGGGAGGTCTCCGGCGGCGCATCGTACATCCTTGCCACGCTGCCGAGCGCGGGCAGGCGGCCTGCCAGCACGTTCTCGGCTGCGCTGCAGAACTGCTCGGTCTCGTGCTGCAGCGCCCGCCCGGCCATGAAGGCCGCCCCCGCCTCGCCCATCGAGCACGCCAGCGCGGGCGCATCGAGCAGGCGCAGGAGGCTCTCGGCGAGGCACTCGGGCGTCTGGTGGCTGAGCTTCACGGCCGACTGCGGGAAGTCGTACAAGGTGTTCTCGCGCCACATCTCGACCACCGGCAGGCCGGCGGCCATCATCTCGAACGGGATCCGCGA
>JBNLET010000181.1:0-8575 GCA_050305135.1 Rhodocyclaceae bacterium
CGACGAAGACCGCCCCCTTGTCGCGCAGCGAATCGACGACGAACTTGTTGTGCACCACCTCGTGGCGCACGTAGATCGGCGCGCCGAAGCGCGCCAGCGCGGTCTCCACGATCTCGATCGCCCGCTCCACGCCGGCGCAGACGCCGCGCGGCGTGGCGAGCAGGACTTGCTTGTCGCTCATGCTGTTCTCTCTGTGGCTCTGACCGGGGTCAGAGAATGCCGATGACCTCGACCTCGAAGCGGATCGTCTTGCCGGCCAGCGGATGGTTGAAATCGATCACCGCCGCTTCGTCGTCCACTTCCCGTACCAGGCCCTGGTAGCGGGAGCCGTCCGGCGCGACGAATTCCATCACGCTCATCGCTTCGAGCTTGTCCTCCGCCATGTGTTCGCGCCGCACCCGTTCGACCAGCTCCTGCTTGTATTCGCCGAAGGCGTGTTCCGGCGCCAGCGTGAAGTGCTCGTGCTTGCCCACCTCGAGGCCGGTCAGGCAGGCCTCCAGCGCCGGCATCATCTCGCCGGCGCCGAGCTGCAGCGTGGCCGGGGTGCCCTGGAAGGTGTCGATCACCGTGCTGCCGTTGTCCAGCACGATGCGGTAGTTCAAGGTGATCAGGCTGTTGGCCTGGACGGTCTGGCTCACGTCGATTGCTCCTGGGCGGAGGCTCGCGCGTCGCTGATCTGGGCCCAGATCATCAGGATCACGCCCAGCGTGATGGCGGAGTCCGCGAGGTTGAAGGCCGGAAATCCGTGCCGGCCGAGGTGGAAATAAAGGAAGTCGACCACCGCCCCGTACAGGAAGCGGTCGATCACGTTGCCGATCGCGCCGCCGATGATCATCGCGAACGCGAGCGGCAGCAGCCACTCGCGCTGGTGGCGGCGCAGCAGCACCAGCAGCCAGCTGCAGATCGCCACTGCCAGGCCGACGAAGAACCAGCGCTGCCAGCCGGAATGATCGGCCAGGAAGCTGAACGCCGCGCCCGGGTTGAACACCAGCACCAGGTCGAAGAAGGCGGTCACCTCGACGTGGGCGCCGAACTCCAGGCCGCCCATCACCCAGTGCTTGCTGAGCTGGTCGAGGCCGGTCACCAGCGCGGCCAGCGCCAGCCAGCCCGCGAAGCGGGTCGTCATCGCGTGCTCCTGCGCTCAGGCATGCCGGCGCGCTTCGCCGGCGCCGTGCAGATTGGCGTCGCAGCGCGCGCACAGCGTCGGGTGCTCGGCCGTCTGGCCGACGCTCGGCACGTAGTGCCAGCAGCGCTCGCACTTGGCATGGGAGGAGGGGACGGCAACGATGCGCTCGTCCTCGGCCGCTTCGACGCGGCCCAGGCGCACCGCCGAAGTCATCAGCGCGAAGCGCAGGTCCTCGCCCAGCGAGGCCAGCGCATCGTGCTTGTCGGCGGTCAGCGCCAGCTCCAGCTCGGCCTGCAGCGAGGAGCCGATCTTGCCTTCGCCGCGCAGCGTCTCGATCACCTTCAGCGCTTCGCCGCGCACCTCGCGGATCAGCGTCCAGCGGGCGGTCAGCCCGGCCTCGCCCTCCTGCGCCGGCAGCGCGTGCCAAGTGTGCAGCATGACCGAATCCTCAGCCTCGCCGCACATCAGCGCCCAGGCCTCCTCGGCCGTGAAGGACAGCACCGGCGCCATCAGCCTGACCACGGTCTGGGTGATCTGCCACAGCGCGCTCTGCGCCGAGCGCCGCGCGCGGGAGGCCGGCGCGGTCGTGTACAGCCGGTCCTTCAGGATGTCGAGGTAGAACGCGCCGAGATCCTCGGCACAGAACACCTGCAGCGCCTGCACCACGCGGTGGAATTCGAATTTCGCGTAGTCGGCCTCGGCCTGGTTCGCCAGCCGGCGCGTGAAGGCCAGCGCGTAGCGGTCCAGGTCCAGCCACTGCTCGACCGGCAGCGCGTCGGTAGCGGGATCGAAGTCGGCGGTGTTGGCGAGCAGGAAGCGCAGCGTGTTGCGGATGCGGCGGTACACCGCGACCACCCGGTCGAGGATCTCCTTCGAGATCGACAGCTCGCCCGAGTAGTCGGTGGAGGCGACCCACAGGCGCAGGATCTCGGCGCCGAGCTTGTCGGAGACCTCCTGCGGCACCACCACGTTGCCGACCGACTTGCTCATCTTGCGGCCCTGGCCGTCCACCGCGAAGCCGTGGGTCAGCAGCGCCCTGTAGGGCGGATGGCCGTCGATCGCGCAGCCGGTCAGCAGCGAGGAATGGAACCAGCCGCGGTGCTGGTCCGAGCCCTCCAGGTAGAGGTCGGCGCGCGGGCCCTCGGCGTGGCCGTCCGGGTGCGAGCCGCGCAGCACGTGCCAGTGGGTGGTGCAGGAATCGAACCAGACGTCGAGCGTGTCGCCGATCTTTTCGTAGTCGGCCGCCTCGTCGCCGAGCAGCTCGGCGGCGTCGAGCCGGAACCAGGCCTCGATGCCTTCCCGCTCGACGCGCTGCGCGACCGCCTCCATCAGCTCGACGGTGCGCGGATGCAACTCGCCGCTCTCCTTGTGCAGCAGGAACGGGATCGGCACGCCCCAGTTGCGCTGGCGCGAGATGCACCAGTCGGGCCGGTTGGCGATCATCGCGTGCAGCCGCGACTGGCCCCAGGCCGGGAAGAAGCGCGTCGCCTCGACGCCGCGCAGCGCGCGCTCGCGCAGCGTCGGGCCCGAGGCCGGTTCGGTGTCCATGCCGACGAACCACTGCGCGGTGGCGCGGTAGATCACCGGCGTCTTGTGGCGCCAGCAATGCATGTAGCTGTGGCTGATCGAGCCCTTGGCGAGCAGCGCGCCGACCTCGGCCAGCTTGGCGACGATCGGCCCGTTGGCGTCCCAGATGCTCTGGCCGCCGAAGAAAGGCAACTCCGGCACGAAGCGGCCGTCGCCCATCACCGGCGCGATGATGTCGTCGTTGGCCCGGCCGTAGGCGCGCCAGGCGTTGAAGTCGTCGATGCCGTGGGCCGGCGCCGAGTGCACGACGCCGGTACCGGCGTCGAGGCCGACGTAGTCGGCCAGGTAGACCGGCGAGGTCCGCTCGTAGAACGGGTGGTGGAATTCGATCCGGTCGAAGGCCTGGCCGGCAGCCGTCGCGATGACGGTGCCGCGCCGCTGGTAGCGCTCCAGGCAGGCATCGACCAGCTCCTTGGCCAGCACCAGCAGCCGGTCGCCCGCGTCCACCAGCGCGTACTCGAACTCCGGGTGCATGTTGAGCGCCTGGTTGGCCGGGATCGTCCATGGCGTGGTGGTCCAGATCACCGCGTAGGCGGGCTTGTCCAGCGCCGGCAGGTCGAACGCGGCGGCCAGCGCGGCCGGATCGGCCGCTGCGAACGCGACGTCGATCTGCGGCGACTTCTTGTCGGCGTACTCGACCTCGGCCTCGGCCAGCGCCGAACCGCAGTCGAAGCACCAGTTGACCGGCTTCAAGCCCTTGAAGACGTAGCCGGCCTCGACCATCTTGGCCAGCGCGCGGATCTCGCCCGCCTCGTTGGCGAAGGCCATGGTCTGGTAGGGAGCGTCCCAGTCGCCCAGCACGCCGAGGCGGATGAAGTCTTTCTTCTGCGCCTCGATCTGTTCGGCCGCGTAGGCGCGGCACAGTTCGCGCACGCGGTCGGCCGGCAGGCCCTTGCCGTGGGTGATCTCCACCTTGTGCTCGATCGGCAGGCCATGGCAGTCCCAGCCCGGTACGTAGGGTGCGTCGAAGCCGGCCATGGTCTTCGAGCGGACGATGATGTCCTTCAGGATCTTGTTCAGCGCATGGCCGATGTGGATCGCGCCGTTGGCATAGGGCGGGCCGTCGTGCAGCACGAACTTGGGCCGGCCGGCCGCCGTTTTGCGGATCTTCTGGTACAGCTTGCGTTGCTGCCAGTCGGCAATCCAGCCCGGCTCGCGCTTGGCGAGATTGCCGCGCATCGGAAACGGGGTGTCGGGCAGGTTGAGCGTCTTGCGATAGTCGGCCATGAATGCGTGCTTCTTGATTTCCAGGGATTCAGAGGGGGTGCGCGGCAAACCATTGGCGCGCGTTGTCGGCATCGCGCGCGATCTGGGCGGTGAGTTCGTCGAGCGAGTCGAATTTTTGCTCGTCGCGCTGCTTGTGCAGGAAGTTCACGCGCAGGTGCGCGCCGTACAGGTCGCTGCCGTGCTCGAAGATGTGCACCTCGAGCGTGGTGCGGCCCGAGTCGGTCACGGTCGGGCGTACGCCGACGCTGGCGACGCCGGGCAGCGGCGCTTCGCCCAGCCCCTCGACGCTGACCGTGAAGATACCGGACAGCGGCAGCCAGCTGTGGCGCACCTGCAGGTTGGCGGTCGGAAAGCCGATCGTGCGGCCGATCTTGTCGCCGTGCACGACGCGGCCGGCCATGCTGTAGGGGCGGCCGAGCAGGCGGGCGGCCTTGTCCATGTCGCCGTCGATCAGTGCCGAACGCACCGCCGAACTGGAGATCCGCTCGCCGTCCAGTAGCAGCGTCGGCATCGCCTCGACCTGGAAACGGCGCGTGCGGCCGGCCTCGCGCAGCAAGGCGAAGTCGCCCGCGCGCCGGGCGCCGAAGCGGAAGTCGTCGCCGATGTAGATGTGGCGGGCGCCCAGCCCCTGCACCAGCACGCGGTCGATGAACTCGTCTGCGCCGAGCGCCGCGAAGGCAGCGTCGAAGCGCACCACGACGGCATGGTCGATGCCGGCCTCGGCCAGCCCGATCAGCTTTTCGCGCATCGACGCGAGCCGGGCCGGCGCCCGCTCGGGCGCAAAGAACTCGCGCGGGTGGGGCTCGAAGGTCAGTACGGTGGACGGCAGGCCGAGCGCGCGAGCCTTCTCGCGCAACAGCGCGAACAGGCGCTGGTGGCCGAGATGGATGCCGTCGAAGTTCCCGATGGTGAGCACCGTCGGATGCGCAGCGAGCGCGGGAACGCCCCGTGAAACCTGCATGAATGCCCTTGAAAAAGCGGCAATTATAGGCCAATCGGCCGACGCTGCGGCAGTGCCTCAGTCGGCCAGCGCGAGCTTCGAGCGGGAGGACAGCGGGTGAGTGTCGAAATGGCGCTTGATTCCGCGCACGATCGCATCGGCCATCTTGTTCTGGTAGGCGTGATCGTTGAGTCTGCGCTCTTCCACCGGATTGCTGATGAAGGCCGTTTCGACCAGGATCGAAGGGATATCCGGCGCCTTCAGCACCGCGAAGCCGGCCTGCTCGACGTGCGCCTTGTGCAGCGTATTGATGCCGCCGATCTCGTTCAGTACCGCGGCGCCGATCTTCATGCTGTCGTTGATCGCCGCGGTCTGCGACAGGTCGAGCAGCGTGCGTGCCAGGTGGCCGTCGTGGTTGGCCAGGTTGACGCCGCCGACCAGGTCGGCATCGTTTTCCTTCTTCGCCAGCCAGCGCGCCGCGGCGCTGGTGGCGCCGCGCTCGGACAGCACGAACACCGAACTGCCGCGGGCGTCCGGCCGGATGAAGGCGTCGGCGTGGATCGACACGAACAGGTCGGCGCGCACCCGGCGCGCCTTGCGGACGCGGTGGTAGAGCGGCACGAAATAGTCGCCGTCGCGCGTCAGCACGGCCCGCATGCCGGGCTGGGCATCGATCCTGGCCTTCAGCCGGCGCGCGATCGACAGCGTGACGTTCTTTTCAAAGCTGCCGCGGCGGCCGATGGCGCCGGGGTCTTCGCCGCCGTGGCCGGGATCGAGCGCCACCGTGATCAGGCGATCGACGGCCGGCGTTGCACCGCTGCGACGCGGCTTCGGCGACGCCCGCGCGGTGACCCGCTCACCTCGCTGCGGGCTGGCGGCGTTGCCGACGGCAGCCTCGTCCGGCGAGTGCTTTTCGATCAGCGCCAGCAGCGGATCGTCCTGCTCGGGCGGATACAGGTCGAGCACCAGGCGGTGTCCGTAGCCTGCGTAGGGCTTCAGCGTGAAGATCTGCGGCTCGATCTCGCGCCGCAGTTCGACCACCAGGCGCACGACGCCGGGCCGGTTGCGGCCGGCGCGGATCAACTTGATGTAGGGGTCCGCCTCGCTGATCGAGTCGGGTAGGTGCTCGATGATGCTGTTGAACTCGATGCCTTCGAGGTCCACCACCAGGCGCTCGGGATTCTTGACGATCTGGTGCGTGAAGTGCAGGTCGTCCGCGCCCTCCAGCGTGATGCGGGTGTAGTCCTCGGAAGGCCATACGCGTACCGCGATGATCTTCGTGGCGGCGGCCCGCCCGACCGGGCTGACCAGCATCGCCAGCACGCCGCCGGCACAGCGAAGAAAGCCGCGTCGCAGCGCTAACTCCTGGTCATCTCCTTGATTTTTCTTAAACATTCTTGTCCCTTCGGGCCCGGAGCTAGCAACTGGGCGCGGCGCCCCGTACCCTCGATGCGCAGCAGGATCCTGAGATCCGCGGGCGGTAGATGCGGCGCTGCCTTGTCGGGCCACTCGACGATGCAGATGCCATCGCCGCCGAAGTATTCATCCAGGCCCGCTTCCAAGTATTCATCTGGGTCGGTGAACCGATAAAAATCAAAGTGATATAAGTTTAATCTAGAAACTGCATAAGGTTCAATCAAGGTATACGTGGGACTTTTCACGTTTCCGGTGAATTTCAGGCTGCGCAGCGCGGCACGGGTCAGCGTGGTCTTGCCGGCGCCCAGGTCGCCCTCCAGGTAGATCACCAGGCCGGGCGCCAGGGCCTGCGCCAGCGCCGCGCCGAGCCTGGCGGTGGCCCTTTCGTCGGGCAGGCGCAGTTGCAACGGGCAGTCGCTATCATGGCTGCCATGGAGCGGCACGGACATCGGGATTCCTCTTCGGCTGGCGGCCCGGACCTGCGGGCCCTGGTTGCGGACATTCGCCGCTGGGGCGGCGAGCTGGGCTTCGCTGCGGTGCGAATCGGCGATACCGCGCTGCCGGGCGCCTCCCGCGGCCTGCGCGACTGGCTGGCCGCCGGCTGCCACGGCGAGATGGATTATATGGCCCGCCACGGCGAGATGCGCTGCCGGCCGGAGCTGCTGCTGCCGGGCACCGCAACGGTGATCTCGCTGCGGATGGACTATCTGAGTCGCGCGCGCGAGCCGCGCTCGGTGCTGGCCGACGGCCGCCTGGCCTACGTTTCGCGCTATGCCCTCGGGCGCGACTACCACAAGGTGCTGCGGCGGCGGCTGCAGCGGCTGGCGGAACGGATCGCGGCGGTGCATCCGCACCAGTGGCGCGTGTTCACCGATTCGGCGCCATTGATGGAGGTGGCGATCGGCGAGCGCTCCGGCCTGGGCTGGCGCGGCAAGCACAGCCTGCTGCTGGACCGCGAGGCCGGTTCGATGTTCTTTCTGGGAGAGATCCTGACCGATTTGCCGCTGCCGGTCGATGCGCCGGTCGGCGCCCATTGCGGCCAGTGCACCGCCTGCATCGAGGCCTGTCCGAGCGGGGCCATCGTCGCGCCCTACCGGGTGGATGCACGGCGCTGCATCTCCTACCTGACGATCGAACTGAAGGGATCGATTCCGCCGGAACTCAGGCCGTTGATCGGCAACCGCATCTACGGCTGCGACGACTGTCAGATTGTGTGTCCATGGAATAGGTTTGCACGGCTCTCCGACGAGCCTGACTATATGGTTAGACATGGGCTGGATCAGGCCGGCCTGGTCGAGTTGTTCCGTTGGAGCGAAGGGGAGTTCGCCGAACGGATGGCCGGCAGCGCGATTCACCGCATCGGTCATCAGCGCTGGCTGCGCAACATCGCGGTGGCGCTGGGCAACGGTCCGCGCGGTGCCGAAGCCGTCGCAGCCTTGCGGTCGCGGGCCGACGACGCGTCCGCACTGGTGCGCGAACACGTCGCCTGGGCGCTCGACCGCCTGTCGGCCTGAAAGGAAAAGTGCACCGTTTGGGCCGGGATCTATTGAATTTCAAGGCCTGTAGTCGCATGATTTAAAAGCTTTGCATCTGTTGCGCCATACGGTCGGCATGACAGGCTTGGGCGGGGGAGGTCGTACCGGGAAATGAGCTACACACAATCGCAGCGAAACGATTCGCCGGACTGGCCACACGCCCTGGCCGAAGTCACGGTCATGGACAAGGCGCTGAAGCTGCAGGCGCTGTGCATCGAGCAGGTCGATGACGAGACGATCCAGGAATTCGCCGAGCGCAAGGACAAGTTTCAGTTGAAGCTGTTGTCCGGCAGCAGCAAGCAGAAGAAGGAAACCAGCCTGCTGATCGAGAAGCGCTACACCTGGCGCGGCTACAACGGCGCCGCGACGCTGGATCAGTTGCCCAACCGGATGACGATGAATGCCGAGTTGTTCGGCCGCATCTACGCGACGCTGACCGTCAATGTCGATTCGCCGGCCGGCCTGTCGGTGGACGAGACCTATCCCGACGAGGTGGCCGAGTTGCGCAAGCACGGTGCCCGGCTGTGCGAATTCGGCAAGTTCGCGGTCGAACCGACCGTGCGTTCGAAGCGTTTGCTGGGCACGCTGTTCCAGTTGCTCTACATCTATGCCCACCGGGTGCAGGGCTGCACCGACTTCCTGATCGAGATCAATCCCCGACATCGCTTCTTCTATACCCGCTATCTGGAGTTCAGCCAGATCGCCGAGGAGAAGGAGTGCCCCCGCGTCGGCGCGCCGGCGCTG
>JBNLET010000182.1:0-4510 GCA_050305135.1 Rhodocyclaceae bacterium
TCCAGGACCCGCTACCGGGTGGCGATTCGCGGCACCGCGCCGGGCGACAACTTCTGCGCCTGCCCGGACTTCGCCACCAACGAACTGGGCACCTGCAAGCACATCGAGTTCGTGCTCGCCCGGCTGGAAAGGAAGCGCGGCGCCAAGACGGCCTTTGCGCGCGGATTCCGGGCGCCGTTCTCCGAGCTCTACCTGCGCTACGGCGGCGTCCGTGCGGTCCATTTCCGCGCTGCCGAGGATTGCCCGGCCCGGCTGCTGAAGGCCGCCGGCCGCCTGTTCGATGCAGAGCGGAACGGCCTGCTGAGGCCGGACAAGTACGGCGAACTGGATGCCTTCCTCGCCACCGTTGCAAAGAGCGGCCACGAGTTGCGCGCCTACGACGATGCGCTGGATTTCATCGCCGGGCGGCGCGACGCCGAGCGGCGGGCGAAGGTGCTGGACGAGGTCTTTCGCCGTGGCAGCGACGATCCGTCGTTGCGGAAGCTGCTCGAGGTGCCGCTCTATCCCTACCAGGCCGAGGGCGCCCTGTTCGCGGTGCGGGCGGGGCGCGCACTGATCGGCGACGAAATGGGTCTTGGCAAGACCATCCAGGCCATCGCCTGCGCCGAGATCCTGGCCCGGCATTTCGGCGTCACGAGGGTGCTTGTGGTGTGTCCCACATCGCTCAAGTACCAGTGGCAGAACGAGATCAAGCGCTTCGCCGGTCGCGACGCCTTCGTCATCGCCGGCGGCCGTGCCCGGCGGAAGGAGGAATACGCGCGTGACGATTTCTGCAAGATCACCAACTACGAGAAACTCCAGCCCGATCTCGACCTGATCGCCGCCTGGTCGCCCGAACTGGTGATCGTCGACGAAGCGCAACGGGTCAAGAACTGGAACACCGTCGCCGCCCGGGCGCTGAAACGCATCGACAGCCCCTACGCCCTGGTGCTCACCGGAACGCCGCTGGAGAACAAGCTCGAGGAACTGATCTCGATCGTCCAGTTCGTCGACCAGCACCGCCTGGGGCCGACCTGGAAACTGCTGCACGAGCACCAGGAAAGGGACGATGGCGGGCGCGTCACCGGCTACACCGGCCTGGAGCGGATCGGCCAGACGCTGGCGCCGGTCATGATCCGGCGCCGCAAGTCTGAAGTGCTGATGCAGTTACCGAAGCGCACCGACCAGAACCTGCTGGTGCCGATGACCGAAGCGCAAATGGTCTATCACCAGGAAAATGCCGAGATCGTGGGGCAGATCGTCAGCCGCTGGCGAAGGATGAAGTTTCTTTCCGACACGGATCAGCGGCGGCTGACCTGCGCGCTGCAGAACATGCGCATGTCCTGCAACAGCACTTACCTGCTGGATCAGGAAAGCGATCACGGCGCCAAGGCGGACGAACTGGCCGCGTTGATCGACGGCGTGCTGGCGGACGCCGAGGCCAAGATCGTGGTGTTCAGCCAATGGACCCGCAGCCAGGACATCGTGGTCCGGCGCCTGGAGGCCCGCAACATCGGCTACGTATGTTTCCACGGCAGCGTGCCGTCCGACAAGCGCCCGGCGCTGCTCGAACGCTTCCGCGACGACCCCGCGTGCCGGGTGTTTCTCGCCTCCGACGCCGGCGCCACCGGCTTGAACCTGCAGCATGCCTCGACCCTGGTCAACATGGACCTGCCGTGGAATCCGGCCCTGCTCGAACAGCGCATCGGACGGATCCACCGCATGGGCCAGCAGCGGCCGGTGCAGATCGTCAATTTCGTCGCCAAGGGCACGATCGAGGAAGGCATGCTGTCGCTGCTGGCGTTCAAGCGTTCGCTCTCGGCCGGCATCCTGGATGGCGGCGCCGGCAAGATCTCGCTCGGCGGATCGCGCCTGAGCCGTTTCATGAAAGAGGTCGAAAACGTCACCGGCCGAATCGATGCCGGTGAAGCCATGACCGGGGATGAAGAGGTACCGGCGGAATCCCTCGCAGCCGGTGGCGCGGCGGTCGAGGAGCTCGATGCGGGCGTGCCGGCCGAGGCAGACCGGTCGGCGGCGGACGGGGCGGCCGAACGGGAGGCGCCGCCCGCGGATGGCGACCCGTGGCGGGCGCTCGCCGATCTCGGCGGCCAGCTGGTATCCGCCCTCGCGGCGGCCGGCCGCGAGGATGCCCCCGCCCACCCGTGGATCGAGCGGGATGCGGACAGCGGAGCGCGACGCCTCAAGCTGCCGCTGCCGCCGCCCGGTACCGCCAGACGGCTCGCGGATGTGCTCTCCGGTCTGGCGGACGCCTTGCGCGGCAAGGAGTAGGGGGCTTTCCGGTTCCGCCGGCGGATCGCCGCTCCGTGCCCGAATCGCCGACGCCGGCTGGGAAGCCGCTATCGACGGCGACGTCCGGAGAGTCGATCAGCCGGATGAAGTTCGAGCCCGGCTGGAGCGCATCGGCGAGCGGAAATCCGTTGCCGGCATCGAGCTGTCGGGAAAACTCTTGTGAGCCGAATCGCGCCGCCGCTCAGGCCCGCCTCAGGCAGTCGATCGCCCGACGTGCGTCGTCGAGCGAATCGACGCCCGCATAGGCAACAAACCTGCCGTTGCTGGCCGACGCGGAAAATCCGCGCAGGTTGAGGCCGGCCTCGGCCAAGCGCCCCGTCAGTTCGGCGGCGACACCGGGCCGGTCCTGGCCGCTGATGCGCACCGAATGCAGGCTCTGCGCGACGTTGAAGCCGACCTGTGCCGCGGCCCGGATCTGCTCGTCGCCCAGCAGCGGGGCCACGAAGACGGTCCCCTTGCCCTTGTCCGGATTGCGCCGCGCTATGATGAATTCCAGGTCGGCGCCAGCGTCGCGCAGACTCGCCAGGACGTTCGACAATCCGCCCGGCAGATCCTCGATTTCGGCGGCCCATACATCCAGTCGTTCAGCAGTCAGTCCCATGACACCCTCCTCATCGTCAAGAGCGTTGCCCTTGCCACTTGCAATCTAGGACGCCCCGGTGGGCATCCGCAAGAATGCCGTCCAACTTTCTTGCCGCTTGCGATGGGCTATCGGAAAAAGCAGGAATGGACCGCGGCGAGCGAGGGCCGGCGGCCCGCTTCGGAACTGCCGCCCGCTCTCGCACGCGCCTCGACGGCTTGGCAATCCGCGGGCGGAGGCCATCCGGATCAGTTGCTGCCGGGAGGCGGTCCGGGTGCGGATCGTCGACGAAACGAACAAGCTGTCGTCGTTCATTGCAGGAATTCCACGGCATCCGATCGCCGGAGATCCCGCACCGGACTTCCCGGAGTGCGGCCACGCCAGGCGCCTGATCAAGAAATCGAAGTCCAGGGACTCGATCTACTTCTGCCTGCGTGCGATCCTCACCGGTCAGATTGTGCGCTGTGGCTGAACGGCCGGCGATGGCGGGTGGCCGCGCGCCGGCCCTGCCGGGACACCCTCCGCCGTCTGGATCAAGCCGAATGCCAACTGGGCGCCGGGCGCCGACATGGGCTTCCCGCAGAACATGTCGCCGCATGGACGCCTCGCGGGCGGGCCGTTCGAACCTTCAGCCGGCGCGCCGCTGCGTGGCTTCCGCGACGTAGCGGCGTACCCGCGGCGGCTCGTCCGCGGTGTGGAATCCGAGGCGCCGTTCGCGCAGCCCGGCGTCGGCCGCGGTGAATCGCGCCAGCCGGCGCTGGTGCTCGATCCAGTTCTCGTCCAGGTAGTACTCGATGTATCGGCCCGGCATCGAGGTGTCGCGGAACAGGCCCCAGGAGAGGGCGCCCAGGCGCAACCTGGCCTTGCGCGTCTGCTGCATGACGTCGTTGAATTCCGCCGCGCGGGCCGGATCGATCAGGTATTCGACGGTTACCATGACCGGCCCCTCGTTCGGGCGGATATCGATCACGGCGTCCGGAAGCACCTGCGGCAGCTCGGCCGGCGTGTGGTCCGCATCCTGCGCGGCGCCGACGCTGATGCGGCGGGTCAGCAGCAGCAGCGCCGGCCCCAGCAAGGCGGCTGCGACGATGCTGATCGCGACCGAACTGCGGCCCGCCACATAGCCCCACAGGATGGCGCCGCAAGCGCTGCCGCCCATCAAGGCCATCTGGTAGACCGACATGCCGCGGGCCCGGACCCAGTTCGGCAGGGCCATTTGCGCGGCCAGCGTGAGTGAATTGGCCGTCGCGATCCAGGCCATCCCGGCGAGCGCCATGCCCGGCACCGCCAACCAGAGGTTCGGCGATGCGACCACCAGCAGCGAAGCCGCCGCGTGCACGCAGATGCCCCAGCGCACCATCGCGTCGCGCTCGATCCGATGCCGCAGTCGCGGGATGTAGAGGGCCGCCACCACCGCGCCGCAGCCCATCGCGGCGAGCAGCATCGTAAAAGTGCCGGCGCCGCCGCCGACGATGCCCTTCGCGACCAGCGGCAGCAGCGCGGTCAGCGAGGCGGACTGCAGGAAGAACAGGAAGATCCGGACCAGCACCGCGCGCATCGGCGGCGACTGCAGCACGTGCTGCAGGCCGACCCGCATCGCCGCCAGGAAGCGCTCGCCGGGCAGCGCGCTGACCTTCGGCT
>JBNLET010000183.1:0-3929 GCA_050305135.1 Rhodocyclaceae bacterium
TCGATGGCCTCGCCGCGGGCCAGCCGCTCGCGCGCCTTCAGGTACGGATGCACCATGCCGCCCTGGATCGGGCCGGGCCGCACGATCGCCACCTCCACCACCAGGTCGTAGAAGCAGCTCGGCTTGAGCCGCGGCAGCATCGTCATCTGGGCGCGCGATTCGACCTGGAACACCCCGATCGAATCGGCTTCGGACAGCATCTGGTAAACCCCGGGTACCCCCGGCGGGATCTCCGCCAGCCGGAACGGGCGGCCGCGCCACTTCGACACCATCGCGAGGCAGCGCGACAGGGCCGACAGCATGCCGAGCGCCAATACGTCGATCTTCAACAGCCCCAGCGCGTCCAGGTCGTCCTTGTCCCACTGGATGATGCTGCGGTCCTCCATCGCCGCGTTCTCGACCGGCACCAGCTCGTCGAGCCGGCCGCGGGCGATGACGAAGCCGCCCACGTGCTGCGACAGGTGGCGCGGGAAGCCCAGCAGCGTGGTGGTGAGTTCCACCAGTCGTCGCACCACCGGGCTGGCCGGGTCCAGCCCGGCTTCGGCCAGCCGCTCCGGCGCGATGCCGCGCCGGTCCCACCAGCAGTGGCCGCGCGACAGCCGCTCCAGCGTGCCCTCGTCCAGCCCCAGCGCCCGGCCCATGTCGCGCAGCGCGCTCTTCGGCCGGTAGCTGATCACCGTCGCCGCCAGCGCCGCCCGCTCGCGGCCGTATTTCGAGTACAGGTACTGGATCACCTCCTCGCGTCGCTCGTGCTCGAAATCCACGTCGATGTCCGGCGGCTCGTCGCGCTCCTTCGAGATGAAGCGCTCGATCAGCATGATGCCCAGCTCCGGATGCACCTCGGTGATGCCGAGCGCCCAGCACACCACCGAATTGGCCGCCGAGCCGCGCCCCTGGCACAGGATGCCGCGGCTTCGCGCGAAGGCCACGATGTCGAACACGGTCAGGAAGTAGGGCTCGTAGCCGAGTTCCGAGATCAGCGCCAGCTCGTGCTCGAGCATCGCCCGCACCCCCGGCGGGGCCGGTTCGTCGGCCGCGGCGGGGCGCCGGCAAGCGCCGGGCTCCGGGCGGGTGGCGTAGTGGTCGGCACCGGAGTAGCGCCAGGCCAGCCCGCCCTCGGCCAGCCGGCGCAGCCAGCCGGCCGGCGTCTCGCCCGCCGGCACCAGCTCGGCCGGGTACTCGTAGCGCAGCTCGTCCAGGTCGAAGTCGCAGCGCGCCGCCACCCGCAGCGTCTCGGCCAGCAGTCCGGCCGGATAGCGCCGCGCCAGCGCCGCCCGGCCGTGCAGCCGCCGCTCGCCGTTGGCCGCCAGCGAGAGCCCGGCCGCCGGCAGCGAGGTGTGCAGACGCAGCGCCGCCAGCGCATCGGCCAGCGGCCGGCGCGAGGCCTTGTGCATCAGCGCCCCGCTGGCCGCCACCAGCGGCAGTCCGACCGCCGCGCCGATCTCGCGCAGCCGCGCCAGCCGCGCCTCGTCGCCGGCCGCCAGCCGGCGCGCCACCGCCAGCCAGGCCCGGTCGCCGAACAGCCCCGCCAGCCACTGCGCCGCCGCCAGCAGCGGCGCCGTCTCCGGCAGCCCCTCGGCTGGGCACAGCAGCAGCGCCAGGCAGCCCGGCAGCCCGTCGGCCAGGTCCGCCATGCCGAGCCGGTAACAGCCCTTGTCTGCCCGCCGCCGCCCCAGCGTGATCAGCCTCGAGAGCCGTCCGTAGCCGGCCCGGTCCATCGCCAGCAGCACCAGCCGCGGCCCCTCGGCGAGCCGGACCTCGGTGCCGACGATCAGCTTCAGCCGCAGCCCGCCCTTGCGGATCGCCAGATGGGCCCGCACCACGCCGGCCAGCGAGCATTCGTCGGTGATCGCCAGCGCCGCGTAGCCCAGCGCCGCCGCCCGCTCGGCCAGCTCCTCCGGATGCGAGGCGCCGGTCAGGAAGGTGAAATTGGAGAGGCAGTGCAGCTCGGCGTAGGCGGGCATCGGTGCGAAGGTAGGGCGGGCTTCAGCCCGCCGGCGGCACGATCGGAATCGCCTGGCAACCTTCAGCCCGCCAGACACCACCGGCACAGTTGCCGGGACCACACGCAGGAACTCGCCTGCCCATCGGAAGCACCCTCACATCAGCCGCTCCAGCGGGCTCACGACGCCCGAGGCGCCGCGGTTCAGGGCGTGGGTGTAGATTATGGTCGTTGCACATCGGAATGGCCGGGAGGCTGTTGGCGTGGGGCACAACCCACCGAGGCCGCTACGAAGCGAGGCGGGCAGCACAGTAACCCTGTCCTTGCCGCTCGGCCGAAGAAAGCTGTACGTGTGTACAGTTGTATGCCAGAAGGACGCGTGACGCAAGGGCTCTCGACGGTCGTTCAGGCCGGAATATGGGACACGGCCCAGCTTATCGGACGCCTGTGCCGTCTACTTCGTGATGCGCCATGATTGATGCCGCTATCGACCTTCTGAGATTGGCAGCCGTAGGCTTGGTCGCAGGCCTATTTTCGTCGGTGCTGGCGAACCGAGACTATCGAAATCGCAAGTGGTGGGAAATGCGTGTTGCGGCATATCAAAACGCAATCGAGGTCAAGATTTGCCGAAAGCCGAAGGTGCCTTACCCGGCTTGTCGAGTGTTCGAAGGTCGACCTAAAGCTAAAGCACGGTTGGTTGGAGCGCATGTAATGGCCATGACGCAACCTTTCAGTCGAGCGGACCTGCGCGAAAAGCCTCGCAGGCCGCCCACTTCCACATTAGGCAGCCGAGCGACCACCCAGTGAGAACGACTGAAACGTTCCCAATCAGCGGGACGCGTCGCATCGAGAACATCGAGAGGAAGCGTGAAGCGAGTCGTGATTCTGGGCCGCGGAGCCGCTGGCAAGTCGACCCTCGCTCGTCGGCTCGGTGCCATCGCGGGCCTGCCGATTGTCGAGCTCGATAAACACTTCTGGCAGAACGATCTTTCTCCCCTGCCGGCTGACCGCTGGAAGCCTATCCTCGCGCAGTTCGTCGAAGCGGACGCCTGGATCATCGACGGGGACCTCGGTCCCTTCGACACTCTCGAGACAAGACTTCGGGTCGCCGATACCGTTGTTCTGCTGGATTTTCCTCTCCAAATCTGTGCTTGGCGGGCGCTGTTGCGCTCTCGAGAGAATCTGGCGTTCTGGCGGTGGGTCATCTGCTATCGCCGAACACATCTTCCTTGCGTTGTGGCGGCCGTTGCCGAGTACGCACCAGGCGCGCAATTGCACCTGCTGCGACATCCCCGCGACGTCAAACGCTTTCTCGCGGAAGCCGCCGCCGCGAAACAGGCCGGCCTGCTGTCTGACTAGCTGGTCGCTGCAGCCGACGAGCCGTGGGCAGGCCAAGGGCGGAAGCGATACCATGAGGCTGGCCACCCCTGACCTGGAACGTTGGTCAGCAACAGGAAGGATGTCGCTAACTTGCGGATCTACGAACGGATCCCTGCCTGAAAGAGCCTGATTTGGCGTCTGTTGTCTTCCTTCGAGGAATCAACGTGGGCGGCCATCGAAGGCTGCGCCCGGCTGCTCTTGCGGCGGAACTCGATCACTTGGGCGTGACCAATATCGGTGCCGCAGGCACATTCGTCGTCCGAGCGTCCCTGGATCACCGGCTGATTCGCGACGAGATAGCCACGCTTCTTCCATTCCCATGCGAAATAGTGATTTGCGATGGCCGGGAGGTGTCTAGCCTGGTGTCACAGGATCCTTTCAGCCGACAGCAAGTCGGGCCCGACGTTGTACGTTTCGTCGGCGTACTGTCGAGAGTTTCTCGCCGGACACCCGATCTGCCTGTTGACCCAGGGGAAACGCACTTATTTGTCATCGTTGGCGCCTTGAAATGCCACCGTCGTCGGCTTTCTGAAAAAGTCGTTCACTTTCAGTGCGATATGCAAGCATCTTGTGAACTCTCTGGATTTCCGGTCTACTCTCGCTTTTT
>JBNLET010000184.1:0-5274 GCA_050305135.1 Rhodocyclaceae bacterium
AATCCCATGTTGGCGATGTCGCGCTCGCGCAGGTTGATCTCGGCCGGACTGCCCGCGCCCTCCACCACCAGCCGCTGGTAGCGCTCGCCGAGCCGCCGCCAGCTCTCCAGCACCGCCTGCATCGCCCGCGGCTTGTAGGCATGATAGTCGGTCGCCGAAAGGTCGGCGGCGACACGCCCGTGCACGATGACCTGCGCGCCGATGTCGGTGTTCGGCTTCAGCAGCACCGGATTCATGTCGCTCACCGGCGCCAGTCCGGCGGCCAGTGCCTGCAGTGCCTGGGCGCGGCCGATCTCGCCGCCGTCGACGGTGACGGCCGAGTTCAGCGCCATGTTCTGGGGTTTGAACGGCGCCACGGACACGCCGCGCCGCGCCAGCACGCGGCACAGGCCGGTGACGAGGATGCTCTTGCCGGCATCCGAGGTGGTGCCCTGCACCATCAGCGTGGAGGCCTGGTTCATCGAATCGAAATAGAATCGCGTGGCGGTCGTGTCGGGCCGCGGATTATCCCACTTCCCCGGAATCGAGGTTTCGAATGCGCATCCTGCTCGCCGCGCTGCTGGCGCTGCCGCTGCTGGCCGCCGCGGCGCCGGTCGCCATGACGGACGCCAACGGCGATCTGCTGCAACTGCCGGCACCGGCCAAACGCATCGTCAGCCTGGCGCCGCACGTCACCGAACTGCTGTTCGCGGCCGGCGCCGGCGCCCGCGTGGTCGGCGCCGTTGCCTACAGCGACTACCCGCCGGCGGCGGCCGAACTGCCACGCATCGGCAGCTACAACGCGCTGGACCTGGAAGCGGTGGCCGCGCTGCGACCCGATCTGGCGGTAGCCTGGCGCAGCGGCAATCGCGCCGCCCACCTGGAGCGACTGCGCGCGCTCGGCATCCCGGTCTTCGTCAGCGAGGCGCGCAGCCTGGACGAGGTGGCCGCCAGCCTCGAGGCGGTCGGCCGGCTGTCCGGCACCGAGCAGACAGCCGAGGCAGCGGCAGCCGAATTCCGCCGCCGTCGCGATGCGCTGGCGCAGCGCTACCGGGACAAGGATCCGGTGCCGATGTTCTACCAGATCTGGCACGAGCCGCTGATGACGATCAGCGGCGCCCACCTGATCAGCGCGGTGATCCGGCTGTGCGGCGGACGCAACGTCTTCGCCGACTTGCAGCAACTGGCGCCGAAGATCAATCTCGAAGCGGTGCTGGCCGCCGACCCGGAAGCCATCGTCGCCAGCGGCATGGGTGAGGCGAGGCCGGAATGGCTGGACGACTGGCGCAAATGGACGGACCTGACCGCGGTGCGGCGGCACAACCTGTTCTTCGTGCCGCCCGAGTTGCTGCAGCGGCACACGCCGCGCATCCTGGACGGCGCGCAGAAGCTGTGCGAGCACCTGGACGTGGCCCGCAGCCACCGGCCGCAGGTCGATGCGAATTGAAGCCGATGGCCCGCCGCGCTACCTTGAGCCCCATGCGGAGCAAGGCCAAATGGCTGCCGGCCACCGCGCTGGCAGCGCTGCAAGGCATGTCGCCGGCCATCGCGGCCAGCGGCATCGACGTCTATTCGCTGCCCTACCGGCTGATGGACGAGCACGGGCAGCCGCATCGGCTGGCCGACTGGCGGGGACGGCCGACGATCGTGGCGATGGATCACAGCACCTGGAGCGCGGTGTGCTCCAACACCGCGCGCCGGCTGCACGCGCTGCAGGTGGCGGCCGACCGGCTCGGCGAGGCGGTGGAGTTCGTCGTCATCGGCCTGGAGCCCGACAAGGACACGCCCGAATCCTGGGCCCGCTACCGCAAGGAGCGCGACGTGCCGGGCGACAACTGGCATTTCCTGCGTGCCACGGTGGCCGACACGCCGAACGTGGCCGCCCGCCTGGGCGTCAACTACCGCTACGAGTACGGCGATCTGATCCTCGACCTGCGCATCCTGAAGGTGGACGCCGACGGCCGGATCGTGCGCGTGCTGGAAGGCTACGACACCGACACCGAGGCCTTCCTGAAGTAGCCCCGCTGCTCGCCGGCTAGCCGCCGGCCAGCAGCACGCGTACGTCGTCGGCGATCTGTCGCGGGCTGAGCGAGGGCGGGATGCGCAGCCGCAGCCGGCCCTGCGGATCGATGGCGTGAATATAGGCCGAGTGCTCGAGCGTGTAGCGCCCCGGCGCACTACCCTCGACGCGGCGATAGAAGACCTGGAAGCTCTTGGCGATCGCCGCGGTTTCGGCTTCGCTGCCGCGCAGTGCGATGAAGTCGGGCGAGAAGGCGGCGACGTAGTCGTGCAGCAGTTCGGCCGTGTCGCGCTGCGGATCGAGCGTGACGAAGACCACTTGCACCTGTTTCGCGGCCGTGGGTCCGAGCGCCTTGACGACCTCCGCGAGCCGTGCCAGCTCGGTCGGACAAACGTCCGGACAGTGGGTAAAGCCGAAGAACATCAGGACCGCCCGGCCGAGGAAGTCGTCGTTGCCGCGCAGCCCGCCGTCCGCATCGTGCAGGCTGAATTCATGCACGCGCGCGTCGGGCAGCTGGCGGGCATTGAACGGACTCGCCGCGGCCGGGCACGCCGGCGCTGCGACGGACAAGACGAGCAGCGCGGCCGTGGCGCGGGCTACCAGCCTGCGCAGCGCGGACCTCGCCGACGTCATGGCTTGCGCGCGCCCATCGCGGCGTTCAGCGGCCGTACCTCGGCCGCCACCTCGAGCCTCCGGCGAACGCCGCCGGCTGTCTCGAAGACCAGTTCGAGCGGCACCTTCTCGCCGACCGACAACGGGCGCTTCAGATCCATCAGCATCACGTGGTAGCCGCCGGGCCGCAATTCGAGGCTGCCGTCCGGCGGCACCTCCACCGCCGGCACCCGACTCATCCTGGCGATGCCGTCGTGCAGGGTCATCAGGTGGATCTCGGCCGCGCCCGCCAGCGGCGATGCCACCGCCACCAATCGCGTCGCTTCTCCGCCGCCGCGTATCGTCATGAACGCGCCGGTCACGGTCTGGTGCGGCAGACTGGCCCTGGCCCAGGCGTCGACGATCTCGACCTGAGCCCGTGCCGCACCTACCGACAACAGGCCGAAGAACACGACCGTCAATGCTCGCCCAATCACCACGCTCCTCGCGATCCCGATGCATCCCCGTCCGCCCCCGCCGACCGGGCCGGCAGCCGGTAGCGGACACCGAACACTATAAAGCGAATGGGCGAAAAGCGGCTGCGGCCGCTGCCTGAGACACGTCGAGCAAAGGGGATCGGCGTCTGGGCTGCCGCTACTTGCAGCAGGGCGCCAGCGCCATGCACCAGGCACGGTCCAGCCGGCATGCCAGACCGCTGGCGGCCTCGCCCAGATAGCTTTCGGCTGCCGAAGGCCCGCGCTCGACCACCGAACGGGGCGCCACCTGCAGCGCATCGAGGCGCTCGATCAGGCTGGGGTGCAGCTCGAGCCCCGGCGTGGTTTGCAGCAGTTCGCCCATGCGCCCGGCCTGCTCGGTGCGCTGGAAACCCAGCGCCACGCCGACCCCCATCGCGCGGAACGGCAGGATCGGCGCGCCGAGCTGCGGGTATTCGAACTGGCTCATCACCACGTCCCAGTACTCTTCCCGCAGGTAGCGCTCCTTCATCGCCACCTCGATCAGCGCTTCGCCGAGGCACTGGGCGCCGACGATGCGCGCCGCGCCCGCATCGGCTTCGAACTCCTCCAGGTGGGACAGGCGCACGCTGTCGATCAGATAGCGGTCGGCGTGGCCGCCCAGCAGGCGCGTGACCAGCCAGCCGAATCCGCTCTCGTCTTCGTAGATCGCCATCAGCACGCGATGCCACCAGGCCCGCAGCTGAGCCGCCCAGGCCGCCAGCGGGCGTCGCTGCAGGTCCAGGTGGGCCAGCTCGTGGGCCAGAATCGCCCGCAACTGGTCCGCGTCGAGGCTGTGCAGCAAGGGCAGGCCGAGCACCAGCGTGGTCTGCAGCCGGCCCCACAGCCCGAGTTCGGGCAACTGCACCACCGCCGCGTTCATGTCGGCGCCGATCATCACCTGCTCGATCGGCGGCAGCCGGCTCGTCTCGCACAGCCGGTCGAGTTCCTTGAACAACTCCGGCGTCTGCTGCCGGCTCAGCGTGACGCCGGCGATCTCGCTCGGCGTCTGCCACAGCCAGGTCAGCAACAGGCCGGCGGCGGACAGCAGCAGCAGCGAGGTGACGATGCGCAGCGCGAACAACTCCCCATTGCCGGCGAAGGCGAACCACAGCGCGAACGACAGGACCGCGACGATCAGGGCGGCCAGCAGCGACAGGCCGAGCGCGGCGCGCGCGGTCAGGACGAAGGTCAGCCATCGCTGTGTGGACGAGCGGCGGACTTCCGGCACGGGGCCGGTGGACGGATCGACGTTCTTCCCCCGGTTCATGCGGCCACTCTAACCGCTTAATCGAAAAGGGGAAATCCTTCAAAAGTGATAGGTCTTAACGGATACCACGAATGGCTATACATACAGCATTGCGGCGCAAGGTTTTGCGCCGCGCGATCAGCGACTTGGGTGCCCGAGGAATATCGGCCCGAGCTCAGCCGGCCGGCGCCCGCGCCACCACGATCTGGTACAGCCCTCCGAAATGCAGCGTGCGGCGCCATTCGAAGCGCGCGCCGGCCTCGCTCAGCGTGGCGATGTCCTGCTTCAGCAGCGATTCGGCGAACGGTTCGAGGCGGCGGAACATCCAGCGCATCGGCAGGCCGAGTGGATGGGCGGAGGATGGACGGTGGTAGTCGACGAAGACCACCTTGCCGCCGGGCGAAACGCCTTCCAGCAGGTTGGCGACGATGCGGCAGCGGACCTCGGTCGGCACCTCGTGCAGCAGGAAGAAGCAGCAGATGCCGGCATAGCTGTTTGGCAGCGGATCGCTGAGGTCATGCACGCGGGCGCGCAGATTGCGCACCGAACGGGCCTTGCGCCTGAGGTTCGCGATCTGCAGCGGCGCCACGTCGAGGACATCCAGCGCGCCCTCCTCCCCCAGGCGGTGCGCCAGCCGCAGCGAAAAGTCGCCATATACCGCGGCGGCCTGCAGCACCCGTTGCCCCGGCCGGAACTCCGCCAGCGCGGCGTCTATCAGACGATTCGCATTGCCCCACAGGATCGCCGATACGACCTGCGGCCGGTCGAGCCAGCCGAGCAGCCGACGGTCCAGGTAGGCCCAGTGATAGATCTGTTGCAGGTAGGCGGGCAGGCGGGACGAATCCGCTCTCATGGCATGTCCGTCGTAACGCAAAGCCGCATCATGCACTACTCGCCGGCCGCTGGGCAGTCGTGGGGGGGGG
>JBNLET010000185.1:0-17422 GCA_050305135.1 Rhodocyclaceae bacterium
CGACAGCGGCTACCTGCACAACCATGCGCGGCTGTGGCTGGCGAGCTTCGTCGTGCATTACGCCAAGGTACACTGGCGCGCCGGCGCCGACTGGATGCTCGCCTATCTGCTCGACGGCGATCTGGGCTGCAACCACCTGTCCTGGCAGTGGGTCGCCGCCACCTTCGGGCGCAAGCCCTACCTGTTCAACGCCGAGAGCGTGGCCCGCTTCGCGCCGCCGGATTGGCAGTGCGCCGGTACCGCGCTGGACGCCGACCACGCTACGCTGGACGCGCTGGCGCGAGGCTCGGCCCGCATGCTGTGCGGTTGCCGACGTGCCGTGGCGCTCGACGTGCCGCCGGCTCTGGCTTGTCCGCCGCCCGGCCTGTTGCAGGCCGGCGACGGCTTGTTGCCGACGGTCGCAGCGGGCCGCAGCGTCGTGCTGCTGCACCCCTGGCACCTGCGCGCTGCGCCGCGCAGGCCGGACGGTGCGCTGGTGCTGGGGGTGGTGCACCTGCCGCACCACCGCCGCTTCCCGTGGTCGGCCCAGCGCTGGCAATTCGTGCTGCCGCGGCTGCGCCAGGTCTGCGACCGGCTGTTCATAGGCGATCTGGCGATGCTGCGGCCGCTGCTGCAAGGCCGCCGGGCGATCTCCGAGCGCACCTGCCAGCCGGAATACCGCGAGGTGCTGGCGACGCTCGCCAGCGAGCTGCGCGAGGCGCCGCGCTGGCTGCCGGACCCGCCGCTGCTGTGCCCCTCGTTCAGCCACTACTGGCGCCGCTACGGGCCGGAGGCACGCAAGCGCTGACGCGTACGGCCAGCCGATCGGCTAGGCTTGGTGGACCGGCGCGCGACCCCGCCGCCGGGCCTATGGAGGAGCGACATGGACGACAAGCGACTGGCCATCATCGTCGGTGCCGGACCCGGCCTCGGCGCCTCGCTGGCCCACCGTTTTGCACGGGCCTCGATGAACGTCGTGATGGCCTGCCGGGACCCGGCCCGCATCGACACGCTGGCGGCCGAGTTCAGCGGCATCGGCCACGGCGTGCAGGGGCGCGCCTGCGATGCCTGCGACGAATCGTCGGTGCAGGCCTTGTTCGAGTGGGCCGAGGACGCTTTCGGCTGCCCCGACGTGGTGGTCTACAACGCCGGCACTTTCGTCCGCCGCTCGATCCTGGAGACCCGCACGGAGGAATTCGAAAACTGCTGGCGCACCGGCTGCCTGGGCGGCTTCATCGTCGGCCGCGAGGCGGCGCGCAGCATGCTGCAGCGGCGCGAGGCCGGCGGTGCGGGCGGCACGATCCTGTTCACCGGCGCCACCGCCAGCCTGCGCGGCAGCGCCGGCTTCCACAACCTGGCGGTCGGCAAGTTCGGCCTGCGCGCGCTGGCCCAGAGCATGGCACGCGAGCTGGGGCCGAAGGGCATCCACGTGGCCCACGTGGTGATCGACGGACGCATCCGTGCGCCGGAAGTGATCGAGACCGCGGCCGACGTGGAGGAGCGCATGCTCGACCCGGACGCCGTCGCCGAGGCCTACTACCAGCTCAGCCTGCAGCCGCGCAGCGCGTGGACCCAGGAGCTCGATCTGCGCCCCTGGTGCGAGCGTTTCTGAGCGTCGGCCCGGCCCGCTTCAGCCCTTGTCGGGCAGCGACGGCCGGGAATCGTCCTTCAGCTCGACGCCGCTGCGGCCGAGCGCATGGGCGCCGCGCATCAGAAAGGCCAGCCGGGCCGCCGCCTGTTCGTACGCCAGGCCGTCGGGCCGCACGTTGGAGATGCAGTTGCGCTCCGCATCGACGCGGCCGGGCCGCGGCGCCTGGGTCAGGTAGATGCCGAGGCTGTCCGGCGAGCTGAGGCCCGGCCGCTCGCCGATCAGCATCACCAACTGACGCGCGCCCAGCAGCGTGCCGATTTCGTCGCCCAGCGCGACCCTGGCCTGCAGCGCGATCACGATCGGCCCGAGCGTCCACTCGGCCAGGCGCGGCCGCAGTGCGTCGAGCAGCGGCAGCGCGTGGCGCTGCACCGCGGTGGCCGACAGGCCGTCGGCCAGCACCAGCACGAGATCGGGCGGCGATGCCGGTGCCGCCGCGGCGAGCCGGCGCCGGCTGTCGTCGTCGAGGCGGCGGCCCAGGTCCGGCCGGCGCAGGTACTCGCTCCGCTCGGCCGCCGCCGAGTGCGCCGGCAGATGGGCCAGGCCGCGCCCGTCCAGGGCCTGTCCGAGCGCTGCGACGTCGAGCGGCTGGTGCACCGCGTCGCGCGCCTGCGCATGGGCCAGGCCGAAGGCCAGCAGCTCGCGCGTCGGCAGGCTGCCGCCGGCGCGGCCCAGCGCGATGCGCGCTGTCGTGAGCGCGCGCAAGCGGTGCCACGGATCCATGGCGACGCCGCGACTCACGCCGTCCGCCCCAGTTCGTCGGCGAGAACGAGCAGCGGATGCTGCCCGGTCGGCGGCAACAGCGCGCCGGCGGCGTCGCTGATGCCCATCTCGAGCAGCCAGGCCTCGAACTCCGGCGCCCGCCGCAGGCCGAACAACTGGCGCAGGTAGAGCGCGTCGTGGAACGAGGTGCTCTGGTAGTTCAGCATGATGTCGTCGGCGCCGGGCACGCCCATGATGAAATTGACGCCGGCTGCGCCGAGCAGCGTCAGCAGGTTGTCCATGTCGTTCTGGTCGGCCTCGGCATGGTTCGTGTAGCAGACGTCGCAGCCCATCGGCAGGCCCAGCAGCTTGCCGCAGAAGTGGTCCTCCAGGCCGGCGCGGATGATCTCGCGGCCGTCGTAGAGGTATTCCGGCCCGATGAAGCCGACCACGGTGTTCACCAGCAGCGGCGAAAAGCAACGCGCCACGCCGTAGGCGCGGGCCTCCAGCGTCTGCTGGTCGCAGCCGTGGTGGGCGCCGGCCGACAGCGCGCTGCCCTGGCCGGTCTCGAAGTACATCAGGTCCTCGCCCTGGCCGCCGCGGCCGAGCGACAGGGCTGCCTGGCGCGCTTCGTCGAGCAGCGCCAGGTCGATGCCGAAGCTGCGGTTGGTGGCCTCGGTGCCGCCGATCGACTGGAACACCAGGTCCACCGGCGCGCCGGCTTCGATCGCGCGCAGCGTGTTGGTGACGTGGGTCAGCACGCAGCTCTGGGTCGGGATCTCGAAACGGCTGCGGATCTCGTCGGTCAGGCGCAACAGGTCGATGATCGCGGCCAGCCCGTCGCCGGCTGGGTTGATGCCGATCACCGCGTCGCCGCAGCCGTACAGCAGTCCGTCGAGAATCGCGGCGGCGATGCCGGCCGGGTCGTCGGTCGGATGGTTCGGCTGCAGCCGCACCGACATATGGCCCGGCAGGCCGAGGGTGTTGCGGAAGCGGCTGACCACCCGCCGCCGCGCGGCCACCAGCACCAGGTCCTGGTTGCGCATCAGCTTCGACACCGCGGCGGCCATTTCCGGCGTGATGCCGGCGGCCACGGCGGCCAGCGCGTCGCCCTGGCAGCGCTCGTCGAGCAGCCACTCGCGGAATTCGCCGACCGTCAGCGAGGCCACCGGCGCGAAGGCTTGCCGGTCGTGCCGGTCGAGGATCAGGCGCGTGACTTCGTCGGCCTCGTAGGGCACCACCGCCTCGTCCAGGAAGTGGCGCAGCGGCAACTCGGCCAGCGCGCAGCGCGCCGCCATGCGTTCTTCCTCGCTGGCCGCGGCGACGCCGGCCAGTGCGTCGCCGGCGCGGGGCGGCGAGGCCTTGGCCAACAGTACGCGCAGCGAGTCGAACAGGTAGCGGCGGGCGCCGACCGTGTGCGCGAACGGCATCGGGCGCAGCCGCTCAGCCGCGCGGCTCGAGCAGCCGGATCGCGTGGCCCGGCGCCAGCCCCAGCTCGTCGCTGGCACGGCCGCAATTGACGGCGATCTCGACCAGCCCGAGGCTGTTCGGATACCAGCATGGCGCGCCGCGTTCGACGGCGGAAAAGACCCGTGCCCATTCGACGCGCCGGCCGGCCACCTCGATCGCCGAGTCCTGCGGCACCCGGTCGGCCCTGAGGCCGGTGATCGCATTGCCGAAATGGTCGATGAAGATCACCTCGGCCAGATCGTCGGCGCCGAATTCCACCTGGAGGGCGCCGACGCCGTCCAGCGAGCTGGGAGACAGCACGCCGGTGGCGATCTGACCGGCGATCGGCGCGAACAGGTCGCGGCCGTGGAAGGAGGCCGAGATGCCTTGCTCGGGCACCCGGATGCGCCAGAACGCGGTGCGCTCGGCGCGCGCCGCGATGACCGACAGCAGGCCGTTGTCAGGTCCGACGAACCATTGCGCGTCGGCCTGCATCACGACCGCGCCGCGCGCGCTGCCGACGCCCGGATCGACCACCGCCAGGAACACCGTGTCGGGCGCGAAGTGGCCGTGCAGCGCGGCCAGCAGATGGGCCGCCGAGCGCGGATCGTAATCCGGCACGCTGTGCAGCGCGGTGACGATCACCGGGTGCTGCGGCGCGATCACGTGCAGCCGGCCCTGCACCTGGGCGGTATAAATGTCATTAGCACCGAAATCGGTGAACAGCACGATCATCCGAGGGGTCTCCACTGCAGCGCCGGCCGATTGCCGCGATCGATCTCCGCGGCACCTTTCGGCTCATTATAGGGGGCGGGGCGGAAGGTGGCCGGCGCGGCCTAAATCCCGCCGCACGGCGGCCGTAGTAGCTTGGACTGGTAGGATGCGCATGGCCGCGCGAGTCTGCGTTCGGCGTGCCGATCGTCGGGAGCCCCGTTTGACCATTTTGTCCAAACCATGGCGGTTTGCCCTGCTGGCCGCTTCCATCAGCCTGTGCCTGACCGCCGCCGCGCTGTGGCTGCTCGGCGAGCATGAAGTCGAGCGCCGGCGCCTGACGCTCGATGCCGAGGCCAGACGCCTTTCGCACGAGATCCTGGAGCGTTTCAGCGACGTCCAGGCGCGCTTCGGCCAGCTCGACAAGCTCGGATCGCTGCTCGAGATGTCCGCCCCCGACCGTTTCGCGGCGTTCGCGGACCCGATGCTGGAAGGGGCTCCGATGATCCAGACGCTCGAGTGGGTCACCGAGGTGCGTCAGGAAGAGCGCGAAGCGGTGGAGCGTGAGCTCTCGGCGAGCATCGGGCGGGAAATGCTGCTGCGGGAGCTGACGCCGCTGCGCGAGACGTCGCCCGAGGGGACGATTCGCGCCGCCACCCGCAGCCGCTACTTCCCGGTCCGGCTGATCTATCCGCTGAGCGGCAACGAGGCGGCGCTCGGTCTCGATCTGGCCAGCGAGGCGTCGCGCGCCCGGACGCTGGAAAAGGCCTGGCAATCGGGCCGACCGACCGCCAGTGAGCCGCTGCACCTGGTGCCGCGGCCCGATCACTTGAGCTATCTGGTACTGATGCCGCTCAAGCACGGCGATCGGCGCCAGTACCTGTCGGCCACGGTCGAACCGATCGCGGCGCTGACGCGAGACGTGCTGGGCGAGGCGCGCGACCGCCTGTCGCTGCAGATCTTCGACGTCACCGATACGCAGCGCCCGCTGCTGCTGAACGATCCCGACCAGGGGCCGAAAGCGGCCGCGCTGCCGCTGATGCTGAGCCGTACCGATTTCGCCGGCCGTACGCTGGAGATCGCGATCGCGCCGACCGACGCGCCCGGGCTGTGGTTAGGCGAAGCCGGCGCCTGGGTGCTGGCAGCGGGTCTGCTGCTGGCCTTCGCCGCCGGCGCCTGCGCCAAGCTGCTGACCGGTCGCAGCGAGGCGGTACGGCAACTGGCCGCGGCGCGAACCGCGGCGTTGCAGGAAAGCCGCGAGCGCCTGCGACAGATGTTCATGGCGACGCCGAACGCGATGCTGATCGTCGGCGGCGACGGACGCATCGAGGACGCCAATCTGCAGGCCGAGGCCCTGTTCGGACGCCGCCACGAGGAATTGCTGGCGATGGTGGTCGAGGAACTGATGCCCGGGCGCTACCGCCAGGATCATCGCCAGCAGCGCGACGGCTACATCGGCTCGGAGCGATACGGGCGGATCGTGCCGATGAGCGAGCGCGGCCTGTTCTCGATCCTGCGCAGCGACGGCGAGGAGATACCGGTCTCGATCGGCATCTCTCCGCTCGAAAACGGCGGGCCGCGGCAGGTCATCGTGTCGGTCAGCGATCAGAGCGCGCAGTTCGCCCTGACCGACAAGCTGCGCAACGAGCGGGATCTGCGCCAGCAGTCGCTGGACGTGCTGAACAACATGCTGCTGGCACTCGACGTCCGCGGCCACGTCACGATGATCAATCGCTTCGGCTGCGAGTTCCTCGGCCAGGCCGAGGACGAGATCGTCGGCGCCAGCCTGTTCGGGCGCTTCGCACCGCAGCCGGCGCGGGCCGAGCGCGGCTTCTTCCGCATCCTCGAGAAGCTCGCCGCCGGCCAGGCGTGCTGCCAGACGCGGGCGCCGATCGTCGCCAGCGACGGCTGCGTACACACGCTGGACTGGCGCCTCAGCCCGTTGCGCGGGCCGGCAGGCCAGGTAATCGGCTGCATGGCTTCCAGCCTGGACGTGACCGAACAACTGGCGGCCGAAAGGACGGCGATGCGTTTCGGCAGCGATCTCGAAGCGACGCTGAACGCGCTGCCGGACCTGCTGCTCGAGTTCGACGCCGAGGGGCGCTACGTGCATGTGCATACCGCGCGCGACGAACTGCTGGCGGTGCCGAAGGAATGCATGCTGGGGCGGCGGGTGCGCGACGTGGCGCCGCGCGAAGCGGCCGCCCAGATCGAGCGCATGATCGCGCGGGCGCTCGAGTCCCACCGGGCCGAGGCCGAACTGATGGGCTTCGAGATCGACGGCGTCGAGCACTGGGCGGACGTCTCGGCATCGCGCAAGGAGGTGCCCGGCGGCGAGCCGACCTGCATCCTGCTGGTGCGCGACGCCACCAAGCGCGTGCTGGCCCAGCGCAAGGCTGAACAGATGCGTCGCATCGTGCTGGCCTCGGGCGAACTGCTGGCCTTCATCAATGCGGACGAGGTGATCGAGGTGGCCAACCCGGCCTTCGCGGGCACGTTCCGCTGCCCGGTCGGCGAGCCTTCGGGACGGCAGTTGCAGGAGATGGTCGGCGTGGAATTCCACGCCATGCTGGCGCCGATGCTGCGCGAGGCGCTGGCCGGTCGTACCGTGCTGACGGCGCTGGACCTGGGCCGGGGCGGCGAACCACTGACGCTGGAGGTCGAGCTGGCCCCGCTGCGCGACGGCGAAGCGGTCGTCGGCGTCGTGCTGAGCGGTCACGACATCACCGACCGGGCCAGCGAGCAGCAGGCACTGGAGGTCTACCGCGACACGCTGGAGCACGAGGTGGGCGAGCGCACCGCGGCGCTGGAGCAGACGCGGGCGCGCATGGCCCACACGCTGGACAGCAGCCCGGTGGCCACCTTCGTGCTCGACGAGCATTGCCGGGTCACCCACTGGAACAAGGCCTGCGCCATGTATTTCGGCATTGCGCCGGATCAGATGGTGGGCACGCGCGACGCCTGGAAGGGCTTTTACGACGAGGCGCGGCCGGTCATGGCGCAACTGATCGTCGAAGGCCGCCAGGCGGAACTGCACAAGGCCTATCGCGGCTCCTGCCGGCCCTCGGCGCTGATCGCAGGCGCCTACGAGGCGGAGGCCTTCTTTCCGAAGCTCGAGCGCTGGCTGTTCATCACCGCGGCGCCGATGCTGGACCCGGACGGCAACTGCATCGGCGCCATCGAGACGCTGCAGGACGTCACCGCGCGCAAGGATGCCGAGGCGATGATGATGCGGGCCAGGGAGGTGGCGGAGGCGGCGGCGCGGGCCAAGTCCGAATTCCTCGCCAACATGAGCCATGAGATCCGCACGCCGCTGAACGGCGTGATCGGCCTGTCGCAGGTCGGCGTGCGCGAGAACGTCGGCCGCCGCGCCCACCATACCTTCGAACGGATCCACCAGTCGGCTGCACACCTGCTCGGCCTGATCAACGATCTGCTCGACTTCTCGAAGATCGAGTCGGGCAAGTTCACGCTCGCCAACGAAGCCTTTTCGCTCGCCGAGATGGTCGATCGGGCGCTCGACATCACGGCGCCGGCGGCGCTGCAGAAGGGCATCTCGGTGCTGGTGTCGGAGGCGCCCGACCTGCCGCTGGAGTTGTCGGGCGACGGTCTCAGGCTGACCCAGTGCCTGGTGAACCTGATCGGCAACGCCTGCAAGTTCACCGAGAAGGGAGCGGTCCGCATCGACGTGCGCGAGGATGGCGAGCGCCTGTCGCTGGCGGTCAGCGACACCGGCATCGGCATGACCGAGGCTCAGCTCGGCCGGCTGTTCCGTCCGTTCGAGCAGGCCGACAGTTCGACCACCCGGCGCTTCGGCGGCACCGGCCTGGGGCTGGCGATCACGCACCAGATCGTAACCATGATGGGCGGCGAGATCCTCGTCACGAGCCGGCTCGGCGAGGGCAGCCGGTTCGAGATCCGGGTGCCGCTGCAGGCCGTCAGCCGCGCCAGCCCGTCGACCGCGGAGTTGCCGCCGGCGATGGCGCTGGCCGGTCTCGGCAGCGAAGAGATGGTCTTGCTGGAGCGCGAACTGGCGATGCG
The DNA here is from genome assembly GCA_050305135.1 of Rhodocyclaceae bacterium. Classification (GTDB taxonomy): domain Bacteria; phylum Pseudomonadota; class Gammaproteobacteria; order Burkholderiales; family Rhodocyclaceae; genus Cognatazoarcus. Next base: position 8,531 of record JBNLET010000185.1, read on the forward strand.
GGGCTGCGTCGCGCGGCGCGCGGACCCGGCCGATCCGCGCCTGGGCGAGGGCGAACTGCTGGCGGCGCCGGGCGACGTGCTGGCCGAGGCCGTCGAGGCCGGCGTCGACGAGTCGCGCCTGGTCGCGGTGCACGACCCCGGGCCGGCACCGCGGATCGGCGCCATCCGCTGGGTGCGCCCGCTGCGCGTGCGCTGCCTGGCGGCCGAGCTGCTGCGGCTGCACGACGAGCCCGATCCGCCGCCGGCCTGCCGCCTGGACGGGGTGCGCGTGCTGGCGGTCGATGACAACGAGATCAATCGCATGGTGCTGTCGGACCTGCTGCGGCTGGAAGGGGCAAGGCTGCAATTGGCCTGCAGCGGCGAGCAGGCCCTGCGGCTGGTGCGCGAGGCCGACGAGGATGCGTTCGAGCTGGCGCTGCTGGACATCGAAATGCCGGGCATGGACGGCTATACCTTGGCGCGTGAATTGAGGGCGATCCGACCGGGGCTGCCGCAGATCGGCCTGACTGCCCATGCCTCCCAGTCCGACCGGGCCAGGTGCCTGGCGGCCGGCATGGACGAGCATCTGGCCAAACCGTTCGACATCGACCGGCTGGTCGAGACGGCCCAGGCGCTGCTGGACGGGGCCGGGGCGGGCGGCAAGGTCCAGCTCGCGGCACGCGAAGGCCGCAGCACGCGCGCGTCCGATGGCGAGATGATGGACATGGCGGCGCTGCTGAAGCGCTTCCGCGGCCGCGAGGACTTCGTGCGGCGCCTGCTCGGCACCGCGCTGCAGGCCAACGAGGGCGTCTCGGCGAGGATCGCCGAGGTCGTCGAGCGGCGTGATTTCGATGCGCTGCAGCAGCTTGCGCATTCGATCAGGGGCATGAGCGGCAATCTGTGCGCCGCCGGCGTGCAGCGATGTGCCGCCGAGGTCGAGCGCATGGCGCGCGGCCGCCAGGGCGAGGCTTTCGCGGCGGCGGGCACGATGGCCGAACAGGTGGAGGAACTGCTGCAGGCGATCAAGCGTCTGCTGGTGAGCTGAGGGCGCGGCCGAGCCGCGCCTGCGCGGCGTCGCCCGCGGGCAGGCCGAAGCGCAGTGCGGCCGGCTCGGCAAAGCTGCGCACCAGGATGCCGTGACGCGCCAGCCGGTCCGCCCACTGCGCCGCCGCCGGCGTCTCGACCCGGCGGAACAGCGGGCAGCGGCCGCCCGGCGCCAGCCCGTGCCGCCGCAACTCGTCGTCGAGCCGTGCCGCTCGTTGCGGCAGCAGGTGGCGGGTGCGCGCCTGCCAGTCGCCGTCCGCCAGTGCCGCGCGGGCCAGGTGGCGCGAGGCGCCGGCCACGCACCACGGCCCGAGCATCTCGTCCAGCGCCGCCAGCAGTGGCGCCTCGGCCAGCACGAAGCCGACGCGCAGGCCGGCCAGGCCGAAGAACTTGCCCAGCGATCGCAGCACGACCAGGCCGCTGCTCGGGCAGTGGCGCGACACGCCGAGCTGAGGCGTGCAGTCGGTATACGCTTCGTCGACGACCAGCCAGCCGCCGCGCCGGACCAGTTGCCGCCGCCAGGCCAGCAGCTGCTCCGGCTCGAAGCACTCGCCGCCCGGATTGCCGGGGTTGATCACCACCAGCGTGTCGAGCTGCGGCAGCGCCGCGTCGATCGCGCCGGCTGCCAGCGGGAGCACCTGGTGGCCGGCGCGCGACCAGCAGTAGGCGTGTTCGGCGTAGCCGGGCGACAGAACGCCGACCCGGCCGGCCTTGCGCAGCCGTGGCAGCGCAGCGATCGCCGCCTGCGAGCCGGCCACCGGCAGCAGCGCGGCGCTGCCGTAGTAGGCCGCGGCCGCCTCGAGCAGGCCGTCGTCCGGTTCGGGCAGGCGGTGCCAGGCCTCGGCCGGCACCTCGGCCACCGGCCACGGGCAGGGATTGATGCCGGTGGACAGGTCGAGCCAGTCCGCCGGCGGGATGCCGTAGCGGCGGCTGGCCTGCAGCAGTCTTCCGCCGTGTTCAGGCATCGACGAGCGCTCCGAGCAATAGTCCGGCGGCGAGCCACAGCAGCACGCCGCGGCGCACCAGCGCGAGGGCCTGGCGGATGCTGTCGGCCGCGGCCGGGCGGCCGGCACCGAGTTCGGCCCGCTCGTGCCACTGGCCGCGATAGCGGGCCGGCCCGCCGAGCCTGACGGCCAGCGCGCCGGCGCCGGCGGCCATCACCGGACCGGCGTTCGGACTGTCCCAGCGCGCCGCCTGGCTGCGCCAGCAGCGCAGCGCGACGGCGGTGCGCCCGAGCAGGGCATAGCTCAGCGCGGTGAGGCGGGCCGGCGCCCAGTTCAGCACGTCGTCGAGACGGGCGGCGGCGCGGCCGAAGTCCAGGTAGCGCGGGCTGCGGTAGCCCCACATGGCGTCCAGCGTGTTGGCCAGCCGGTATAGCAGCGCGCCGGGCGCGCCGGCCAGCGCGAACCAGAACAGCGCGCCGAAGACCGCGTCGTTGCCGTTCTCCAGCACCGATTCGACGGTCGCCGCGGCCGGCTCGAGGGTCTCGGCGTCGCGGCTAACGATGCGCGCGGCGAGCCGCCTCGCCTCCTCGCCGCGGCCGGCGTCGAGCGCCTCGGCCACCGGCAGCGCGTGCTGGTGCAGGCTGCGATGGCCGAGCGCAAAGTACAGCACCGCCAGCTGCAGCGGCGCGGCCCAGCCGGTGCCGCGCGCCGCGCAGAGCAGGGCCGGCAGCGGCAGCGTCGCCAGCATCCAGGCCAGCAGGCCGCGCCGCCGGCGCGCGCCGGCGGAGAGCTGCGGCGCGCCGTAGCAGTGCCGTTCCAGCCAGGCCGCCAGCCGCCCGAAGCCGGCCAATGGATGCAGGCGGCGCGGTTCGCCGAGCAGCCAGTCGAGCGCCACCGCGGCGCAGGCGATCAGCGCGGCGCTCATCGGTGTGCCGCCCAGGCGGCGATGATGCGGTGCAACTGGCGCAGGCCGTCGGTCAGCGCGGCCGGGCCCGGCTGCAGGATGTCGGCCGACTTGATCTCGTGCAGCTCGCCGTCGCGCACCGCCGGCACGGCGTCCCAGCCGGCCCGTGCGGCGACGCGCTCGGGCCGGAACTTCTTGCCGCACCAGGAGCCGATGACGATGTCCGGCGCCCGTTGCACCACCTGCTGAGGGTCCTCGATGGTGCGCCCGCCGGCCGAGTGGCTGGCGGCGAACTCGCGGAAGCAGTCCTCGCCGCCGGCGACTTCGATCAGGTCCGAGACCCAACCGATGGCGGAGATCATCGGCTCGTCCCATTCCTCGAAATAGACCTTCGGCCGCCTCGGCAGCGCCGCGCCGGCGGCGCGCACGCGCTCCACGCCGTCGGCCAGCGCGGCCAGCAGCGCCGCGGTCTTCGCCTCGCAGCCGAGCAGCGCGCCGAGGGTCCGGATCATCTCGAAGATGCCCGGCAGGCGGCGATGGTTGAAGACGTGGACGGCCACCCCGGCGCGGATCAGCTGGGCGGCGATGTCGGCCTGCAGGTTCGAGAAGCCCAGCACCAGGTCGGGCTCGAGTTCGAGGATCTTGTCGATCCTGGCGCTCAGGAAGGCCGACACCTTGGGCTTTTCCCGCCGCGCCTGCGGCGGGCGCACCGTGAAGCCGGAGATGCCTACGATGCGGTGCTGTTCGCCGAGCAGGTAGAGGGTCTCGGTGGTCTCCTCGGTCAGGCAGACGATGCGTTGCGGCCCGTGCACGGCGATGTTCACAGCGGTTCTCCCCAGCGGTTCTCGAACAACACCTCGGCGCGCTGCCGGCGCGTGTCCCAGCCGAGGGTCTCGAGCAGCGGCGCCGGGTAGAAGCGCTCCACCCGGCCCAGGCACAGGATCGCCAGCGGTCGCGCGCCGGCCGGCATGGCGAGCAGCCGGGCCAGCGCCTGCGGCTCGAACACCGACACCCAGCCGACGCCGACGCCCTCGGCTCGCGCCGCCAGCCACAGGTTCTGGATCGCGCAGGCCAGCGAGCAGACGTCCATCTCCGGCAGCGTGCGGCGGCCGAGCACGTAGCGCTCGCGGCCCTCGGGCAGCGCCGCGACCAGCAACTCGCCGCACTCCAGGATGCCTTCCAGCTTGAGCCGCCGCACCTCGTCGGCGCGCGGCCCGCAGGCCTCGGCGGTGCGCTCGATCTCTTCCGCCACCAAGGCGTGGATGCGCAGGCGCAGCTCGTGCTCGGAGATGCGGATGAAGCGCCAGGGTTGCATGTGGCCGACCGACGGTGCCTGCAGCGCGGCTGCCAGCAGGCGCTCGAGCAGCCCGGCTTCGAGCGGCTCGGGGCGGAAGTGGCGCATGTCGCGCCGCTCGGCGATGGCGCGGTAGACGGCCGCGATGTCCTGCTCGGGAAAGCGGTTCATGGCAGGAAGAGCGCGGCGGCCAGCTCGGGGTTCGAGGGCAGGTAGAGGTGCAGGTAGCCGGCCAGCAGCCGGCCGCTGCGCCACACCGGCTCGGGACGGCCGTGGTGGCGGGCCGGACGGGTAAGGGTGAGCGGGTCGAGGTCCATCTCGGTGGTGGAGTAGTGGAAACTGTGGCCGCGCAGGCTGCCTGCGGGCAACTCGAGTGCCTGCAGGCCGAGATTGGCCAGCCGCTCCTGCAGCCGCGCCCGGCCCGGCAGCAGCCCGACCATCGCGGCCGTCTCGCCGTCCGCGTCGGCCAGCGACTCGAGCAGGTAAAGCATGCCGCCGCACTCGGCGACGATCGGCCGGCCGCGGCGGTGGTGATCGTGGATCGCGTCGTGCATCGCCAGGTTGGCCGACAGCCGCCGCAGATGCAGCTCCGGATAGCCGCCGGGCAGGTAGAGCGCGTCGGCCGGCGGCAGATGGCGGTCGTGCAGCGGCGAGAACATCGCCAGTTCGGCCCCCATGCGGCGCAGCAGGGCCAGGTTGGCCGGGTAGCAGAACGCGAAGGCCTCGTCGCGGGCCACCGCGATGCGTACCCCGTCGAGCAACGGTGGCGGTTCCGCGGCCGCTGCCGGCCGCAGCGCCAGGCCGGGCAGTTGGTCGAGGGCCGGCGCGCGGATCTCGCTCGCCAGCGTGTCCAGCAGCTGCTCCAGCGCAGGCATCTCGTGGGCTTGCTTGAGGCCCAGGTGGCGGCTTGGCAGGCTCGCCGAGACGTCGCGCGCCAGCGATCCGAGCAGCGGGATGTGGGCCGGCAGCGATTCGTCCAGCATCTGCAGGTGGCCTTCGCTGCCGACGCGATTGGCGAACACGCCGGCGATCGGCGGCTGCGGGCGCCAGCCGGCCAGGCCCTGGGCGAGGGCGCCGAAGGTCTCGGCCATCGCCGAGGCATCGATGACCGGCATCACCGCCAGGCCGAGCGCATGCGCCAGGTCGGCGCTCGACGGCGTGCCGTCGAACAGCCCCATCACGCCTTCGACCAGGATCAGGTCCGCCTTTTTCGAGGCCTCCAGCAGCAGTGCCCGGCAGTGTTCCTCGCCGCCCATCCAGAGGTCGAGATTGAACACCTCGCAGCCGGCGGCCGTGGCCAGCACCATCGGGTCGAGGTAGTCGGGGCCGGCCTTGAACACCTGCACCCGCGCACCGCGCAGCCGGTAGTGGCGGGCCAGCGCGGCCGTGACGGTGGTCTTGCCCTGGCCGGAGGCCGGTGCCGAGACCATCAATGCCTTGCAGGCGGCGGGCATGTTCAGCCCCGCAGCGCGCCGCGCGCGGCGTTGCGGCCGGTGGCGAGCGCGATCACCGTGTGGCTGGCCGCCGCTACCGCGAGCCAGAAGCCGAAGGCTTCCAGCGCGCGCGGATAGTAGCGCAGCAGGCGCTCGCCGAATTCGGCCAGCGACGGCTCCGCGAAGCGGCCGGAGAAGAAGTAGAAGCCGCCGCTGGAAATGAGCTCGCATAGCACGGATCCGGCCAGCGCGCCGGCCAGCAGCGGCAGCAGCGTGGCGGCCGTCGGCATGTGGCGCTGCGCGTACCAGCGGCCGGCCAGCCACAGGCTGCCATAGGCCGGCAGCAGGAAGGGATAGGCCGGCGAAGCGCAGAACGCCGATACGCCGCCCCAGCCGATGGCGGCCAGGTCGAGGGCGGCGGCCAGCAGCACGAAGCCGCCGAAGGCCGGCGCCGAGCGCAGGTACAGGCCGGCGAGGAAGAACACCGCCCAGGAGGCGCTGGGCAGCACGGCGCTGGTGGTGAAATGGTGCGAACGGGTCAGGATCATCATCGTGGCCAGCGCGACGGCAACGGCGCCGGCCTGGCGGCGGGTCAGGGAATGCATTGCGAGGTCTCCTTGCAAGAGTGCTTCGGATCAGGGTTGGTAGCTGAGCGTCACGAACAGGCCGCGGCCGGGCGGGTTGTAGAAGGCCGCGGTGGCGTAGTCCTTGTCGAGCAGGTTGGTCAGGCTGGCTTGCAGCTTCCACGCCGCGTCGAGACGGTGGCCGAGGTTCAGGTCGACGGTGGCGTAGCCGCCGAGACGGCGGCTGTTGGCCAGGTCGTCGTAGCGTTGTCCGGCCGCGCGCAGCGTCAGATCGACGCGGCTGGCACCGAATTCGCGCCCGACGTCCAGGCGCAGCGTCTCGCGCGCACGGCGCGGCAGCCGGTTGCCTCGGTAGGCGCCGTCGCCGCGGTTGAGTGCATCGATCCAGCTGGCCTGGGCCGCCAGCGCCCATGCGCCGAGCCGGGCGGCGAGGCTGGCTTCGAGCCCGCGGATGCGCGCCTCGTCGATGTTGCCCGGTGCCCGCCGCGCGGCGTCGTAGGCGATCAGGTCGAGCACCCGGGTCTGGAAGGCATTCAACTGCCAGCGCACGGCGCCGCTGCTGGCCAGGCCCAGCTCGAAGCTGCGCGAGCGCTCGGGGGCCAGCGTCGGATTGCCGAAATCGGGGAAGTACAGCTCGTTGAAGGTCGGCGCCTTGAACGCGGTGCCGTAGGCGGCGGTCAGCCGCAGTTGGCCGGGGAAAAGATAGGCCCAGGCCAGGTTGCCGGTGTTGCGGTGGCCGAACTGCTGGTTGTCGTCGTGGCGCAGCGACGCATCGAGGCGTTGCCGGCCGAGTTCGAGCTGGTATTGCCCGAACAGCGCCTTGTCGCTGCGCGCATCCTCGGCGTAGGCGGTGCTGCCGTCCACCCGATCCTGCGCCCAGTCGGCGCCCAGGCCCAGCATCTGCGTATCGCCGATCGCGAATTCATTAAGCCAGCCGGCACTGTCGCGCAGCGTTTCGAAGCGGCTGCGGGATTCGCCGGCGAAGAAGTTGTTCGACTCGTCGCGGCTGCGGCCGAGATGCAAGCGGGTCTGCCAGTTTTCACCGAGGCTGCTCTCGAAACTCAGACCGAGCACCTGCTGGCGGGCATGGCTGCGGTTCAGGCTGGCGCCGTCGAACTCGTTGTCGGCTCTCACCTCCAGCCAGCGCGCTTCGAGCTTGCTGTCCGCCGTCGGCCGCCAGCCGCCGGCCAGGCTGGCCGAATGGCGGCGATAGCCGTCGTGGTCGAAGTCGCGGTTGAAGCAGCCCGCGCCGCCGGGCGAGGGGCGGCCGTTGCAGGCGTTCTCGCCGCTCGTGCGGCGGCTCTCGGCGTCCACCTCGAGCCAGCCGCGCTCGAAGCCGGCGGAGGCGCCGGCGCCCAGTTCGAAACTGTTGTGGTTGCCGGCGCCGACGTGCAGGCGGGGCGAGAAGCCGCTCGCCTGGCCGCGGCGGGTGAAGATCTGGATCACGCCGCCGATCGCTTCCGAACCGTACAGGCTGGAACGCGGACCGCGCACCACCTCGATGTGCTCGATCAGCGCCGCCGGGATGTCCTGCAGCGCCGCCGCACCGGTGGTGGCGGAGCCGATGCGCACGCCGTCGATCAGCACCAGCACGTGGTCGGACTCGGTGCCGCGCAGGAAAATCGATGAGCTCTTTCCTTCGCCGCCGTTGCGGGCCAGCGAGATGCCGGGCAGGCCGTCCAGCGCGTCGGCGGCCGAGCGGGCGCCGCTCCTTTCGATGTCGGCGCGTTGCAGCACCGATACCGGTGCCAGCGTGGCGTCGACGGTGCGCGCCATGCGGGCGGCGGTGACGATCATGGTGTCCGGCGTGGGGATCTGGGCCGGGGCCAGTTGGGACCAGCCGAGCAACAGCACGGCCGGCAGTGAATGCCGCATCGTTTCCTCCTCTTCGCGCTCACCCGCGCGAGGCGTCAAAATTGCTGCGGAGGAGGTGGCTGCGGGAGGCGGGGGTGCCGCGTGCCGCGACATTGCCCTCCGCAACGTCCAGTCGATCGCACCAGGCCGGTCTCCGGACTTGCGAGTGCGAAGCGGACTTCGCCGGGACTGCGCCTTCCCGTGCCGAGGCACAGTGGCCGAATGCAGACCCTGACTCGCTTACCGTTGCGGGGGCAGTGCCGGAATTGACGCGCGCATCGCTGCGGGCGCGTCGCACCGGCTTCCCGTTTCATCCGTCGGGCGAATGCCGTCTGGACACCTGAAGCGGGGCGGATGGTAGCGCGGCGGCGGCGGACAAGTCCACTGCCACGTTGCGGCGGGCTGCGCCAGCGGTTACCGTGGCGGCCCGCCCGCGGAGCGCGACATGTCACGAGCAGACGAGCCTTCATCCGGCGCACCGCCGCCGTACCTCGAATGGAACGAGGACGGCCGCGTCTGCCGCGCGCGCTGGTGCTCGGAGGCCGAGCGGCCGCCGCCGCGCCGGCTGCGGCCGGCGGACGACCGCATGCGTGCCGACGAGGCCTGGCGGCTGGCCTGCGAAGGCACGGCGCTGCTGTGGCGGGGCGACTACCAGAACGCGCGCCAGCTGCTGCAGGCGATGGATCGGCGGGCGCAGCGCGGCGGCCGCGGCGGACCGCCGGCCGATCTCGCCGAGGCCTTCCATCGCCAGCGCATGGCCCGGGCGCAGCGGGCCCGCACGCTGGGCATGCTGCTGCTGTCGGTCGAGCCGGGCGGCCGCATCCCGCTGCGCCGCGCACCCGACGTGGCGCAGGCC
>JBNLET010000186.1:0-5264 GCA_050305135.1 Rhodocyclaceae bacterium
GAACGCGAGCGGCTGAGCGTCGTCGACGACCAGGTCGGTGCGCCGACCGGCGCCGAGCTGATCGCCGACGTCAGCGCGCACGCGCTGCGTGCGGCGATCGAACGGCCGCAACTGGCGGGCAGCTATCACTTGGCCGCGGCCGGCGAAACGAGCTGGTGCGGCTATGCCCGCCACGTCATCGACTTCGCCCGCCGGCACGGACAGCGCCTGGCGGTGGCCGAGGTGGCGGCGATCCCGACCGCAGACTTTCCGACGCCGGCGCGGCGGCCGCTCAACTCGCGGCTCGACTGTCGCCGTCTCCAACATGCATTCGATCTCGCACTGCCGCCGTGGCAGCAGGGCGTCGAGCGGATGCTGACTGAAATCCTCGACACGCAATGACGAACCCGAGCAAGCCCCGCAAGGGCATCATCCTCGCCGGCGGCTCCGGCACCCGGCTGCATCCGGCCACGCTGGCCTTGTCGAAGCAGTTGCTGCCGGTGTACGACAAGCCGATGGTCTACTACCCGCTGTCGGCGCTGATGCTGGCCGGCATCCGCGACATCCTGCTGATCTCGACGCCGCAGGACACGCCGCGCTTCGAGCAATTGCTCGGCGACGGCCGGCAATGGGGGCTCAGCCTCCACTACGCGGTGCAGCCCAGCCCGGACGGCCTGGCCCAGGCCTTCCTGGTCGGCGAGGATTTCCTCGCCGGCGGACCGAGCGCGCTGGTGCTGGGTGACAACCTGTTCTATGGCCACGATTTCGCCAAGGCGCTCGGCGCGGCGGCCGACAAGGCGCGGGGCGCAACGGTCTTCGCCTACCCGGTGCAAGATCCCGAGCGCTACGGCGTGGTCGAGTTCGACGCCCGGGGCCGCGCGATCAGCCTGGAAGAGAAGCCGCAGGCGCCGCGCAGCCGCTACGCGGTGACCGGACTCTATTTCTACGACTCGCGGGTGGTGGAGATCGCCCGCGGGCTGAAGCCGAGCGCCCGCGGCGAGCTGGAGATCACTGACGTCAATCGCCACTACCTGGAGTGGGGCGAGCTCGACGTGCAGGTGATGGGCCGCGGCCACGCCTGGCTCGATACCGGCACCCACGAGTCGCTGCTGGAGGCGAGCCTGTTCATCCAGACCATCGAGAAGCGGCAGGGGCTGAAGATCTGCTGCCCGGAAGAGATCGCCTGGCGCGCCGGCTGGATCGACGATGCGTCACTCGAGGCGATGGCGGCGCAACTGAGCAAGAACGACTACGGCCGCTACCTGTCGCGCCTGCTCAAAGAGAAGGTGTTCTGATGCAGCTCAGGCGTACCGCGATCGCCGACGTGCTGGTGCTGGAGCCGAAGGTGTTCGGCGACGCGCGCGGCTTCTTCCTCGAGAGCTACAACGAGCGGGCCTTTGCCGAGGCCACCGGTGTTGCGCCGCGCTTCGTGCAGGACAACCATTCGCGCTCGGCCAAGGGCGTGCTGCGCGGCCTGCACTACCAGATCCGCCAGCCACAGGGGAAGCTGGTCAGGGTCGTCAGCGGGGCGGTGTTCGACGTGGCCGTCGACCTGCGCCGCAGCTCTCCCAGCTTCGGGCGCTGGGTCGGGGCCGAACTGTCGGCCGAAAACCACCGCCAGATGTGGGTGCCGCAGGGCTTCGCGCATGGTTTCGTGGTGCTGTCCGATTCGGCCGACTTCCTGTACAAGACCACCGACTACTACGCGCCCGAGCACGAGCGCTGCCTGCTGTGGAACGATCCGACGGTGGGCGTGCAATGGCCGCTCGCAGCCGCCCCGCTGCTGTCGGCCAAGGACCGGCAGGGTGCGCTGCTGGACGTGTGCGAGGTGTTCGATTGAGGCCGTCGCCGCCACGGCGGCGCGCACTCCGTGTTGCGCAGCGCGGCATGCTTCCTGGCAATGCCATGACCGTGTGCGAGAATCCCGCCTTCGACGTCTGAATTGCAAGAGGGCTGGATGAAGATCCTGGTGACCGGCGCGGCCGGATTCATTGGCATGCACACTTCGCAGGTGTTGCTGGCCAGGGGGGACGAGGTGGTCGGCATCGACAACCTCAACGACTACTACGACCCGACCCTGAAGGAAGCCCGCCTGGCCCGGCTCGCGCCGCATGCCGGATTCCGCTTCGTCAAGCTCGACGTGGCCGACCGGCCCGGCATGGAGCAGCTGTTTGCGGCGGAGAAGTTCGACCGCGTGATCCACCTCGCCGCCCAGGCCGGCGTGCGCTACTCGCTGCAGAACCCGCACTCCTACGTGGACAGCAACGTGGTCGGCTTCATGAACATCCTCGAGGGTTGCCGGCACAACGCCGTCGAGCACCTGGTCTATGCCAGCAGCTCCAGCGTCTATGGCGGTAACACGCTGATGCCGTTCTCCGAGCACCACAGCGTGGACCACCCGATCAGCATGTATGCCGCCACCAAGAAGGCCAACGAGCTGATGGCCCACACCTACAGCCACCTGTTCGGCCTGCCGACCACCGGCCTGCGCTTCTTCACGGTCTATGGGCCGTGGGGGCGGCCGGACATGGCGCTGTTCCTGTTCACGAAGGCGATCCTGGAGGGGCGTCCGATCGACGTCTTCAATCACGGCAAGATGCGGCGCGACTTCACCTATGTCGACGACATCGTGCAAGGCGTCGTGCGCACCATGGACCGGGTCGCCGAAGGGGATCCGGGCTTCGATCCGGATCAGCCGGATCCGGGGCGCAGCAAGGCGCCGTTCCGGGTGTTCAATATCGGCAACCACGACCCGGTCGAGCTGATGAGCTTCATCGAGGCGATCGAGGACGCGCTCGGCCGCAAGGCCGAGAAGAACTTCCTGCCGCTGCAGGACGGCGACGTGCCGGCCACCTACGCGGATACCGCCGAACTGCGGCAATGGACCGACTTCCAGCCGGCGACGCAGGTGCGGGAAGGGGTCGGGCGCTTCATCGACTGGTACCGCGGCTACTACCAGGTCTGAGGGCGCGCCGATGGACAAGCCGATGATCTACCTGGTGGCCGGTGCGCGGCCGAACTTCATGAAGATCGCGCCGATCGTGCGGGCGCTCGACGCCAGCGGCAAGCTGGCCTACAAGATCATCCACACCGGCCAGCACTACGACCGGGACATGAACGAGGTCTTCTTCGAGGAACTCGGCATCCCGGCGCCCGACCTCTTCATGGGCGCCGGCGGCGGCAGCCATGCGCAGCAGACGGCGCGCATCATGCAGGCCTTCGAAGAGCTGTGCGAATCGCAGCGGCCCGACTGCGTGCTGGTGGTGGGCGACGTCAATTCGACGCTGGCCTGCTCGGTCGTCGCCAAGAAGCAGTGCGTCCCGGTCGCCCATGTCGAGGCCGGCCTGCGCAGCGGCGACCACTCGATGCCGGAAGAGATCAACCGGCTGGTGACCGATTCGATCAGCGACTGGTTTTTCGTCACCGAGCCGAGCGGCCGCGACAATCTGCTGCGCGAAGGCAAGGCCGCCGCGGCGGTGCATTATGTCGGCCACGTGATGGTGGACAACCTGTTCTACCAGGCCGCCAAGCTCGACCAGATTGAAAGCGGAAGTTTCGAGACCTCCGCCTTCAAGGCCGCTCATCAGCGCTACGGAGTCGTCACGCTGCATCGGCCGTCGAACGTGGACGACGCGCAGACGTTCGCCCGCGTCGGCGGCGCACTGCGCGAGGTGTCGCAGCGGCTGCCGCTGATCTTTCCCGTGCATCCGCGCAGCCGCGCCAATCTGGACAAATTCGGCATCGACCTGGGGCCGCAGGTGACGCTGGTCGGGCCGCGTGCCTACATGGAGTTTCTCCACCTGTGGCGCGATGCCGCCGTCGTGCTGACCGATAGCGGCGGCCTGCAGGAGGAAACCACCGCGCTGGGCGTGCCCTGCGTCACGATCCGCGAGAACACCGAGCGGCCGGTCACCGTCGACGAGGGCACGAACGTGCTGGTCGGCACCGACGCCGGGCGGATCGTCGCCGAGGCCGCCAAGGCCATCGACGGCCAGGGCAAGCGCGGCCAGCGCCCGGCGCTGTGGGACGGCAAGGCGGCCGAGCGCATCGTCGCGGTGCTGGCCGCGGAATTGCGGTCCTAGCGGAGTGTTGCGCGCAGTGAGGGAATCATGCGCTTGGCACATATCGACCGTCCGAGGCCGGCTGAAGCCGGCCCTACCGGGAACACGCATCGGTCGAGTTCGTAGGGCCGGCTTCAGCCGGCCAGCGGCGCCCGAGTTCCGCCTGAATCGTAGGGCCGGCTTCAGCCGGCCACGCCGATCCACGATGCGAACCGATTCCCATTGCAGGCGACAGCGGCCCGCACGACTCGCAGCAATACTTTGTCATCAATGTGCAGGCGCGGATGAGCCGCAACGGCGGCAAATGAGCGACCCTTGGCAGACCCACCGAAGCGAGCAGATCCCCCGATGCTGATACCGATGATCCTGTCCGGCGGCGCCGGCACGCGCCTCTGGCCCGTCTCCCGCGAGAGCCATCCAAAGCCCTTCATGCGCCTGGCCGACGGCCAGACTCTGCTCGGGCGGACCTACGCCCGCGCGCTGGCCTGCGCCGACGTGGCCGAGGTGATGACGATCACCAACCGCGACTACTATTTCCAGACCCGCGACGTGTGGTCCGAGACCGGCGGTGGCGCCCGCGTCGCCGCCCGCTACCTGCTCGAGCCAGTGGGACGCAACACCGCGCCGGCGATCCTGCTCGGCGCCCTCGACGTGCAGGCCCGCCATGGCGACGAGGCGGTGATCCTGGTGCTGCCGGCCGATCACCTGATCCGCGCCGGCGACGCTTTCGCGCAGGACGCGGCGCGTGCCGCGACGCTCGCGCAGGCCGGGCAACTGGTGACCTTCGGCATCCGCCCGACCCATCCGGAGACCGGCTTCGGTTACATCCACGCCGGCAAACCGATCGCCGGCACGGACGGCCTGGCGGTACTCGGCTTCGTCGAGAAGCCGGACCTGGACAAGGCCCGCCGGCTGTTCGAGGGCGGCGACCACTACTGGAATTCGGGCATGTTCTGCTTCACGGCCGGCACGCTGGTGAAAGCCTTCGCCGAACTGGCCCCGGACCTGCTGGCGGCCGGACGGCTGTGCCTCGAGGCCACCGGCGGCGAGCCTCGGCAGCCCTTCGTCGAACTGGCGCAGGACGCCTTCGCCGCGATGGAGAACATCTCGATCGACTACGCGATCATGGAAAAGGCCGCCAACGTGGCGGTCGTGCCGGCCGGCTTCGACTGGAGCGACATCGGCTCGTGGACCGCACTGGCCGAACTGACCGAGGCGGATGCC
>JBNLET010000187.1:0-23386 GCA_050305135.1 Rhodocyclaceae bacterium
GGGCGGTGGAAATGCACCACCTCACCGCACCGGCGCGCCGAGGCGGAAGACGCCCTCGAGCAGCCGTCGCAACAGTCCGGCCGGCGGCACGCCGGTCGCCGATCCGGCTAGGCGCGCCTCGAACCACCCGCCAAGCGCCGCCACCGCATCGGCGTCGTGGACGAACAGCGCGCATTCGTAGTTGATCAGCATCGAACGGATGTCGAGATTGGCCGAGCCGATCCAGGCCAGTTCGTCCACCACGCCGACCTTGGCGTGCAGCATGCGCGACACCCGGTGCACGTGGCCGCCGTCACCGGCCAGCGCGCGCAGGTAGCCGCCGCGCGCCAGGTCCGCGGCGCGCTGGTTCGAACGCTCCGGCAGCAGGATGCGCACCTCGACGCCGGCCCGCGCCGCCGCCGACAGCGCGCCGGCCAGTGCCGGCGTCGGCACGAAGTACGGCGTGGCGATCCAGACCCGGCGCTCGGCACGGTGGACCAGGTCCACCAGCGCGTCGTGCAGCACGTCGTGCGCCACGTCCGGCCCCGACGGCACCAGTTGCAGCAAGGCCTCGCCGCAGGGCTCGGGCAGCGGCGCCGGCGGCGCCGCCTCGCCCCAGTCGGCGGCGAAGATGTCGGCGAATCCGGCCGCGGCCGGCCCGTCGACGCGAAAGCCGAGGTCGTCGAAGGCATCGGCTGGCGGCATTTCGGCCAGGTACCGGGCACCGATGTTCATGCCGCCGGCAAACACCCGCGCACCGTCGGCGATCAGCATCTTGCGGTGGTTGCGCAGGTTCAGGTGGCGCCGTACCGGCAGCTGGACGAAGGGGGAGTGGAAGCGCACCTGCCCGCCCGCCGCCCGCAGTGCCGCCAGCGCGGCGCGCGGCGGCGGGAAGGAGCCGATGCGGTCCACCAGCAGCCGCACCGCGACGCCGGCGCGGGCGCGCTCGGCGAGACGGTCGAGGAAGGCCCGCCCGACCTCGTCGTCGGACACTACGTAGAAGGTTGCGTCGATGCGTGCGGCGGCCGTATCGAGCAGCGCGAACAAGGCCTGGTGGGCGTGCTGCGGGCTTGCCAGCAGCGTCAGTCGATTGCCGGCCAGCGCGGCCGGTGCGCCCAGCTGCGCGAGCCGGCGGGAGGCGTCGGGCAGCGCGGTCGAGGCGTTCGGGCGGCCGGCGAAATCGGGAAAGCGCCGCGGCCCCTTGCGCACGCCGAGCAGCAGGAAGACCGGCACCGCCAGGTAGGGCACGACGACGAAGAACAGCAGCCACGCCAGCACCGACTGCGGCGAGCGCCGATCCTGCAGCAGCAGCACGGCTGCCGGCAGCACGAACAGCATGCCCAGTACGAGCACCAGGTGCGAGAGCAGCAGCGACATGCCGGATCGCTCCGTTGGGCTACGGTCGCTTGGACAATAGCGGGCGTGCCGGCGTGCCCGCAAGTGGTGGCGATGGCCGTGCCGCGTCGGGCCGAAACATTGTCCCGGATCAATTTTCCGGTGTCAGGCGGCCGGCGGTGCTTTTCATGCAGGGCCTCGGCATGGACAATTCCGCACTGCACAAGCAGGAGGCTGACAAGATGCAGAGAATCGTGGCGGTCTGGGATCTGCCGACCCGCATCTTCCACTGGTCGCTGATGCTGCTGGTGGTGGGCTCGTTCGTCAGCGGCAAGATCGGCGGCAACGCGATGCTGTGGCACGGCACCTTCGGCGTCGCGATCCTCGGGCTGCTGAGCTTCCGCCTGGTGTGGGGGCTGATCGGCTCCACCTACGCGCGCTTCTTCACCTTCGTGCGTGGGCCCGGCGCGATCCTCGCCCACCTGCGCGGCGAATGGCGCGGCCTGGGCCACAACCCGGTCGGTGCGCTGTCGGTGCTGGCGATCCTGTCGGTGCTGCTGTTCCAGGCCTGCAGCGGCCTGGTCGCCAACGACGACATCGCCTTCAACGGCCCGCTCTACCCGCTGGTGAGCAAGGCCTACTCCGACTGGATGACCGGCCTGCACCGCCGCGCCGAGATCCTGATCCTGCTGCTGGTGGCGACCCACGTTGCCGCCGTCGTCCATTACATGCGCAAGAAGAACCGCGACCTGGTGCGGCCGATGGTGACCGGGCTGATCGAAACCACCGATCCGGACGCGCAGCCGGCCCGCGGCGGCGGCCCACTGGCCTTCGTCCTGGCGGTACTGGTGTCTCTGGCGGTGGTGTGGGCGGCATCGGGCGGGCTGTTGCCGGCGGCACCGCCGCCGGCGCCGCCGCCGGCCTGGTAGCGGATACGAAAACGGCCGCATCGGCGGCCGTTCGTCCTGGTGGTGCCGCGCGCCTACCTGTCCTCTTCGGCGCGGAACTTGTCGTGGCAGGCCTTGCAGGCCTTGCCGGTCTCGCCGAACTGGGCCTTGATGGCGGCCTTGTCTCCGCCGGCGGCGACCTTCTGCAGCTCGTTGGCCTGCTTGACGAAGTTGAGCGCCACCTCCTTGACCACCTCCGGCTTGTCGAAGAACTCCGGCTTCAGGCGGGTCTTCTTCCAGCCGGTGGCACCCAGCGTGTCCGGCGAGAACAGCGCGCCGAGGCCGGAATTGGCGACGGCCGCGATCACGTTGGCGGAAGCCTCCACCTGACGGACGTCGAACGGCAGCTTCTCGTCGACGGTCATGGCCTTGATCTTGCCCATGTTCCAGGCCATGAAGGTGTAGCCGGACTGGCGGATCTTGATCATGTTTTCGGGTTTCATCTGGGCGCCGGCAGCGGCGGCCACGCTCAGCGCGGCGACGGCGAACAGCGAATGGGCAAGACGTGTCTTCATGACGCAGGGACCTCGGTCGGTTGTCTATTGATAGCGCTCGATGGCATTGCCGTCGGCATGCCCGGCAGTCCGAACAGCCAGGCCGGCGCGATTATTCCAGACCGATGTGCAGAAGTAGGTGTCCTTGGTCACCGAGGCGCGGGGCCGCGGCCGCGCCCGGCCCACTCGAGCGCATCCTCGAGGCGGTCGTTGCCCCAGAACAGCTCGCCGCCGACGCGGAAGCTCGGCGCGCCGAACAGGCCGATCTCGGTTGCCAGCGCGGTCTGCGCGCGCAGCACTTCCTTGTTGGCTTCGCTGCCGGCCGCCGTCAGCAGTTCCCCGACCGGCAGGCCGAGGCCGGCCAGCAGTTCGCCGATCACGGCCTCGCTGCCGATGTCCCGATCCTCGGCGAAGTTGGCCACCATCACGGCGCGGCTGAACGGCCCGATCCAGGGCTCGCGCTGCCCCAGGCAGGCGATCCGCGCCGCCAGCAGGCCGTTGCGCGGAAACACCGAGGGCCGCGTCAGGCGCAGGCCGTAGCGCTCGCACAGCCGCTCCAGGTCGCGCCACATGTAGCGCCCCTTGGGCGGATAGATGTTGAACGGCGAATCGTTCCAGCCCAGGCTCATGAACACCGGCCCGAGCAGGAACGGGCGCCATTCGATCGCCACGCCGGCCGCCGCGGCCAGCGCCTCGATGCGCATCACCGCCAGGTAGGAGTAGGAGCTGGCGAACTCGTACCAGAATTCCAGCCGCGGCGCGGCCTCGTTCGTTTCGCTCATGGCGTCTCCATGAAGGCCCGCAGCGACTGCACCACCCGCTCGGGCGCCTCCTCGGGCAGGAAATGGCCGCTCGGCAGCGTGTGGCCGGCGACCTTGTCGGCGTACTGCCGCCACACCTCGAGCACGTCGTAGCTGCGGTGGACGAAGCCGTGCTCGCCCCACAGCACCAACAGCGGGCACTCGATGCGGCGCTTGCCGAAATCGGCCTCGTCGTGCGCGAGGTCGATGCCGGCCGCGGCACGGTAGTCGTCGCAGCTGGCGCGGATCCCGTCGCGGGTCGAAAAACAGCGCAGGTACTGTGCCACCGCCCGCTCGTCGAAGCGGGCGCCGGGCGCCGCCCAGCGGCGCAGCTTCTCGCGCAGCCAGTACTCGGGGTCGGCCGCGATCAGCCGTTCCGGCAGCCCGCCGGGCTGGATCAGGAAGAACCAGTGGTAGTAGCCGGTGGCGAAATGCTGGTCGGTATTGCGAAACATGTGGCGGGTCGGCGCGATGTCCATCACGCACAGCCGCTCGACCCGCTGCGGATGGTCGAGCGCCAGCCGGTGGGCGACCCGTCCGCCACGGTCGTGGCCGGCCAGCGCGAAGCGCTGGTAGCCGAGTTCGCCCATCAGGCACACCATGTCGCGCGCCATCGCGCGCTTCGAGTAGGCCGCGTGCTCGGGCCCGGCGGCCGGCTTGGCGCTGTCGCCGTAGCCGCGCAGGTCGGCGCACACGACGTGGTAGTGCTGCGCCAGCGCCGGCGCGACGCGGTGCCACATGTGGCGGGTCTGCGGATAGCCGTGCAGCAGCAGCAGCGGGCGGCCCCGGCCGCCGTGGCTGAGCCGGATCGTGACCTCGCCCAGCGCGACGTCCTGCTCCACGAAGCCGTCGGGAAACATCGCTGGCCCCAAAAAGCGGGAGAGGGCGCCAGTATCGCACGGGCGCCCTGCGCCGCGCTCAGCTGCCGGCCGGGCCGACCCGTCCGTGCAGCGCGCGCGCCGCGGCTCCGCTCCAGCGCGGATCGGCAAGTCCGAGCAGGCGGCGCAGCCACCCTCTGCGGCGCCCCTCGGTCGATGCCGGCCGGGTGAGCAGTACCGCGCCATCGAGGGAGCTGGTCACGATCGCGGTCGGCAGGCTCAGCACCGCGCTGCGGCCGGCGCTCAGCACCAGATCGCGATCGTCGCCGTATTGGGTGATCCAGGCCGTACCGCTGACGCAATGGAGTTCGAGGCCGGAGCTGGCCTCGATCAGCCGGGTTGCCCCGGCGGCAATGTGCAGTCTTGTCCATGCATGTGAAACATTCATGACATCCTCCATCGGCTAGACTTCCCGGAAGCGCCTTCGAATGACGAAGGAGCAGGCCCAGTATCGAGCCGCCCCGGCGCCGCCACAAACGTTCATTTGGCATTCGATGCATGAATAAAACGCATGGATAACGAGACCCGCCGGCTACCGCCGCTGGACCCGCTGAAGGGCTTCTGCGCTGCCGCCCGGACGCTGTCGTTCACGCGCGCGGCGCGCGAGCTGCACCTGACCCAGTCGGCGGTCAGCCGCCAGGTGCAGACGCTCGAACAGGCGCTCGGCCTGCGGCTGTTCGAGCGCGGCGTGCGCGAGCTGCGCCTGACCGCGGCCGGCCGGCGGCTGTACCAGCAGGCCAGCGGCTGGCTCGAGGCCTATGCGCTGCTGGCCGAGGAATTCGCCGACAAGACTCGCCGCCGGCCGATCACGGTCACCGCCAGCATCGGCATTGCCGCGCTGTGGCTGGTGCCGCGGCTGGCCGGCTTCCAGGCGGCCCATCCGGGCGTGGACGTGCGCGTCGCGGCCGGCAACCGGATCCTAGACCTGGAGCGCGACGGCATTGACGTAGCGATCCGCTACTGCGCCGACAAGGACGTGCCGGCCGGTGCCGAGCGCCTGTTCGGCGAGTCGGTGGTGCCGGTTGCCAGCCCGTCGCTCGGCATCGCGCGGCTGGACCGGGAGACGCTGCCGCGGCTGGCGCTGCTGGACTTCGACGACCCGCGCTACCCGTGGCTGCGCTGGGACGACTGGCTGGCGGCGATGGGGCTGGACGGCGTTGCGCCGGCGACTCGGCTGTCGTTCTCGCACTACGACCAGCTGATCCAGGCCACGGTGGCCGGCCAGGGCGTGGCGATCGGCCGCAGCGAACTGGTGGACCGCATGACGGCCAGCGGTCAACTGGTGGCGCTGGCCTGCGCGCGGCGGCGGGTGGAAGGGCGCGGCTCCTGGCTGATCCTGCCGCCGCCGCCGCGCAGGCAGGAGGTGGAGCACTTCGCCGCCTGGGTGCGCGCCGAGGCGGCGGCCGCCGTCAGGGCCGCGGTCGAGGACGGCCTGGCCGCCGATCAGGGCAGCGGCGCCTGAGCGAACAGGTCGGGCTGGCGTGCCGCGTCGAGCTGCACGCCGGCCACGCCGCCGTTGTCGAGGTACAGGCGGACGCTGGCCGGCAACGCGGCGGTGTCGTTGGCGGCGACTTGGAACAGCGTGTCGAGGCCGTTGTTGGTGATCACCGCGCGCAGCAGCGGTGCGGCCTCGGGTGAATTGCGCAGCAGCTCGGCCAGGCGCGCGCCGTCGAAGCCGTCGCGGCCGATGCCGTCGATGGCGAGCGACTCGCCGCTGCCGTCGACCAGGCCGGACAGCGGCAACGGCAAGCCGTTTTGCGTGTCGGGCTGCGCGAACAGCGTCGACTGGCCGATCAGCCGCACCACCTCGCCGGTATCCACGCGATCGAATTCGCCGGCCAGCAACCGATCCACCAGGCTGCTCAACTGTCCGTCGGGACTCAGCGTGACTTCCGCCGAGGGCGGCGCGAACGGCACCTGATCGTTCGAGGTTTCGCGAAGCTGTCGCAGCAGCCGCGCCGGTGAAACGGCTTCGCTGGTGACTGCCGGGATGTGCATCGTATCGTCCATCGTTCGACCGTCTGGTCGTATCCGGGTCCCGAGTGCTCAGACCGCCGGCGCGCCGTCGAGTGCCTGCCGTTCGTCAGCGCGCGCGCTGGGCTATGATCGGCGCATCCGAGCCTGCAGGAGGACGTCGATGCCGAAGACCGTGATCTACCACAACCCGCGCTGCGGCAAGAGCCGCTCGGCGCTGGCGCTGTTGCGCGAACGCGGCATCGAACCGGAAGTGGTCGAGTACCTGAAGTCGCCGCCGGACCGCGAGACGCTGCAGGCGCTGCTGGCCGCCCTCGGCATGCCGGCGGCCGAGCTGGTGCGCCGCGGCGAGGCGGTGTTCAAGGACAAGTACAAGGGTCGCGAGCTCGACGAGCAGGGCTGGATCGATGCGCTGCTGGCCGATCCGATCCTGATCGAACGGCCGATCGTCGTGCATGGCAGGCGCGCGGTGGTCGGGCGCCCGCCGGAGCGGGTGGCGGAGCTGTTCGGCTAGGCGGCCGCGGCGGCCGGCCGCTCGAGCATGCGGGCCGCCTTGCCGGCCTGGTCGAGGGCCCGGCGCAGCGCGCTGAGGCCGTGCAGCAGCGTGTCCATGGCCTGGATGTCGAGCCGCTCGCTGGCGCCGGCCGCCAGCACCTCGGCCTTCAGGCGCTGGTAGGCGGCTTCGAAATCGGTGTGCTTGTCGCGCTGTTCGGGCGCGAAATCCTCGCCCTGCGGGTCGTAGTGGCGCAACAGGCGATCGGCCTTGCGGCCCAGTTCGGCCACGGCATCGTTCAGCGCAGGCTCGCCGTCGCGCGCCACCGCCTGCCCGTGCAGCAATTCGTCCAGTTGTTCGACGCAGTCCTCGTAGTAGCGCAACACACGCAACTGGCCGGCCAGCGTGGCGGCACTGTCGGCCGACATCGAACTGCGCGACACGCCGGTCAGGAAGGTCCCGATCGCATCGGCCAGCGTGATCGCATCGCTGCGCGCCCGCTCGCCGGCGCCGGGGCGCCGCGCCGGCGCGTGCAGCGCATTGCGCAGTTCGGCGCAGGTCATGCCGCCCAGCCGGCGCAGCTCCAGGTCCAGCGCATTGACCGCCAGCGCCGGTACCGAGGCCACGTTGCGGTCCAGGTAGCGCGGCCGGATCTGCTCGTCGCGCGGGCCGAAGCGCCCTTCCAGGTAGTGGGCCATGCGGCCGGCCAGCGGCACCATCAGCGCCACGCCGAGCACGTTGAAGACGGAATGGAACAAGGCCAGGCTGACGGCCGGCGAGGCATCCAGCTCGAAGGCCGCGCGCAGCGTGTCGACGACGTGGATCAGGACCGGCAGCAGCAGCAGCGCGACCAGGCCGGTGAGGAGGTTGAACAGCACGTGGGCGGCGGCCGCGCGGCGGGCGTTGGCGGTGGCGCCGAGGGCCGCCAGGATGGCCGTGACGGTGGTGCCGATGTTGGCGCCGATCACCGCCGCGGCGGCCTCCGACAGCGGCAGCACGCCGGTCTGGGCCAGCGTCAGCACCACCGCCAGCGCCGCGCTGGAGGATTGCATCAGCATCGTCAGCAACATGCCGGCCAGCACGAAGCCGAGGATCGACAGCATGCCGTGGCCGCCGAGCCGGGCCAGGTCGAAGGCCTGCTCGGAGCCGGAGAAGGCCTGCTGCATGAAGCCGATGCCGAGGAACAGGATGCCGAAGCCGGTCAGCACCTGGCCGAGCGGGCCGCGCGGGCTCTTCTGACCGCTCAGCTGGAGCGCGCTGCCGATGCCGATCAGCGGCAGCGCCGCGGCCTCGATCTTGATCTTCAGCCCGATCAGCGCCACCAGCCAGCCGGTCATCGTGGTGCCGACATTGGCGCCGAACAACACCCACAGGGTCTGGCCGAAGGACAGCAGGCCGGCATTGACGAAGCCGATCGCCGCCACCGTCACGGCCGACGAGGACTGCACCAGCGCGGTCACCAGCAGGCCGGACAGCAGGCCGCGCAGCCGCGTTCGGGTCGAGGATGCCAGCAGGCGGCCGAGCGCCGGCCCGGCCGACAGCTTGAGCCCCTCGGTCATCAATGTCATGCCGAGCAGGAACAGGCCGACACCGCCGATCAGTACCGCAATACCGCCCGACTCGTGCATTGCTCAGGATCCTTTCGGGTGCCGGCCTACCAGTCGTAGCCGAGGCCCAGTACCAGCGTCGCGTCGTAGGACTCGCGGCCGGCGCCGGGCTCGCCTTCGTAGTCGAGGTTGTACTGGGCGCTGGCGCTGAGATTATCCACCACCGGGAAGCGCAGCCCGGTCTTGGTCAGCACGCTCAGGTTGGACGGCGCGCCGAGTTCGACGAAGCCCTCCTGCTCGTGGAAGAACTCCGCCTTGTCCTTCAGCAGCGCGCGGCTGTAGCGCAGGCCCCAGCCGGCGGCCGGGTACTTCTCGTCGCGGTCGTCGATGCGATGCAGCAGCACCAGGTCCACGCCGCCGCGCAGCGACAGGCTGCCTTCCGGCGCCTCGAACACCTGCCAGCCGTAGCCGGCGCCGGTGGTGGAGCGCAGCCGGATGTCGGCGAAGCGGTCGTGCTGCAACGAGGCCCGGCCATACACGAAGCGCTTGCGGTCGGCCCTCGTGAAACGGTCGTAGTCGGCCCCCAGGCGCCAGTTGAAGGCATTGGTCTCGCCGTCCTCCTGCTGCGCCTCGCCGCTGCCGGAAAACGAATAGCGGTAGCTGCGCGCGCTGCCGCTGAAGGCCGCCTCGCCGTACAGCCGACGGGTGTCGCTGTTGCCGGAATTGGAACTGACGGCGACGTTGGCGCGGCCCTTGTATACCAGGCCGCGACCCGATTCGTCAGGCCTGGGATTGAGGAAGCCGACCTCGGCCAGCGGCAGCTGGACGATGCCCAGGTCGGGCGTATCGACCGCCAGCGCCTCGGGCTCGGCGACGATCAGCCGGCCGCGCACCAGCGCGTCGTCCGAGCGCCTCTGCACGGTGACGTCGCGCTCGCTGGTGACGCCGACCACGTGGCGCCAGCGCACCGCCACGACGCCGGCGTAGCGGGTACGGATCTCGAGCCGCTCCTTGCCCTTGTGCACGATCTGGCCGCTGATGCGGTCGCCGTTGTCGAGCTCGACGCGGTCGGCCAGCGCGGGCGCGGCGCCGAGAAGCGCCGCGCAGACCAGCAGGACGTCGATCAGCCGACTCATGCGGAGATTCTCCGGTGCCGGGCGGCCGTTGCCGCCGAACGGTTGTTGAGGATGTCATGGCCAGCATCGGCCGCCGGCATCGATTCTTGACCGTCGCCGGCCGCCGTCGATCGGGCGAAAATGCGCCGAACGTCGCGCGAGGTTTGTCCGGATCTGTCCTCGACCGGTCCCTGCGCGGCCTGGGCGGGGCTTTCGCGCCGACATAGCATGGCGCCATCCTCCATCGACGACGAGGTCGCCATGAGCCGCAAAGAAAACACCGCCCTGCTGATCATCGACGTGCAGCAGTCCTTCCCCCGCATGCCGTTCTGGCGCGAGGACGATCTGCCCGCCTTCCGCGACGCGCTGCTGGCGCTGGAGGACGGCGCGCGCCGGCGCGGCGCGGCGATCGTGCACATCTTCCACGTCGGCCAGGGCGGGCCGTTCGCTGCCGACTCCGGCTTCGTCCGCCCGCTCGACTGGCTGCCCGGCGCGCCCGATGCGGTGTTCCACAAGCACACCCACAACGCCTTCACCGACACCGGCCTGGACCTGTGGCTGCGCCGGCGCGGCATCGGCCGGCTGATCGTGGCCGGCATCCGCACCGAGCAGTGCTGCGAGACCACCGCCCGGGTCGGCGCCGACATCGGCTACGCGGTGGACTTCGTCAGCGACGCCACGCTGACCTTCCCGATGAGCCACGGCGGCAGCGGCCGGACCTATGCGCCGGACGAGATCAAGGCCCACTGCGAGCTGGTGCTGGCCGGGCGCTTCGCCCGCATCGCCGGCGTCGAGGACGCCCTGGCGGCGCTCGAATGAAGATCCGGCGGGTCGGCATCTACCTCTACCCGGGCGTCGAGGTGCTGGACTTCGCCGCTCCGCTCGGGGTCTTCGGTACGGCCTCGCGCATGGCCCTGCAGGCCGGCGCCGCGGCGGCGCCGTTCGAGCTCGTCGTGCTGGCCCGCTCGCTCGATGCGGTGGCGGCGCGCGGCGGCCTGCGGCTGCTGCCCGACGCGGCGATCGATGCCCACACGCCGCTCGATGTGCTGATCGTGCCCGGCGGCGACGAGCGGGCCGAGCGCGCCAGCGTCGAGCTGCGGCGCTGGCTCGCGGCGCTCGCACCCGACCTCGAGCTGATGGCCTCGATCTGCACCGGCGCCTTCCTGCTGGCCGCCGCCGGCTTGCTCGACGGCCGCCGCGTGACGACCCACTGGCAGGACGCCGACGAGCTCGCGCGGCTGCACCCGGCGCTGCGCGTCGAGCCGCAGCGGCGCTGGATCGACGAGGGTCGCCGCGTCAGCTCGGCCGGCATCTCGGCCGGCCTGGACATGTCGCTGCACCTGGTGGACCGGTTGGCCGGCGCGAAACTGGCCATGGCGACGGCCCGGCAGATGGACTATCAATGGCATTCGGAACCCTGACGGCATCGATGCGGCCATGACACCCGAAAGCGCCCTCTCCTTCTTCATCGCGATCTTCATCTTCGGCATCACGCCGGGCCCGGGCGTGTTCGCGCTGCTGGCCCGGGCGCTCGGCAGTGGCGCGCGGGCGTGCTTCTTCCTGGCGCTCGGCATGACGGTCAGCGACATCCTGTACCTGGTCTTCGCCTGCTTCGGCCTGGCCGCCATCGCCCACAACTGGGGCGAGCTGTTCACGCTGATCCGCTGGCTCGGCGCCGCCTACCTGGTGTGGCTCGGCATCGGCATCTGGCGCGCGCCGGTCGGCGAGGGCTTCGATCCGGCGACGGCGCCGCGCATCCGGCGCCGGGCGAGCTTCCTGCAGGGCTTCCTGATCTCGGCCTCCAACCCGAAGGTGATCCTGTTCTACATTGCCTTCCTGCCGACCTTCATGGATCTGAGCGTGCTGCGCGCCCGCGACATCGGCCTGGCGGCGCTGCTGACGCTGCTGGCACTGATGCTCGGCCTGATGATGATCTCGCTCGGCGCGGCCCGCGCGCGGCGCTTCTTCCGCTCCGCGCGCGCCACCCGCATCCTCAACCGCGGCGCCGGCTCGATCATGATCGGCGCCGGCGCCTACCTGGCGGCGCGCCACTGATGAAGCCGGCCGATCTCGCGCTGGCGCTGCTGGTGGTGGTGGTGTGGGGGATCAACTTCGTCGTCATCAAGGCCGGCGTGTCCGAGGTGCCGCCGCTGCTGCTCGGTGCGCTGCGCTTTCTCGCCGCAGCCTGTCCGGCGCTGCTGTTCTTCCGCCCGCCGAAGCTGCCGCTGCGCTTCTACCTGGCGTATGGCCTGACGATCGCGGTCGGCCAGTTCGCCTTCCTGTTCACGGCCATCCACGTCGGCATGCCGTCCGGCCTGGCCTCGCTGGTGCTGCAGTCGCAGGCCTTCTTCACGATGCTGTTCGCGGCCGTCTTCCTGCGCGAGAGCTGGCGCGCCAGCCAACTCGCCGGGCTGCTGCTGGCGGCCGCCGGGCTGGCGCTGATCGGCTCGGCCCACGGCCAGTCGATGCCGCTGGCCGGCTTCCTGATGACGATCGCCGCGGCGGTGTGCTGGGCGGCCGGCAACATCGTCAATCGCGGACTGGCCAGGCACGGCCCGGTGAACATGCTGGCCTTCATCGTCTGGGCCAGCCTGGTGCCGCCGCTGCCGTTCCTGGCCTTGTCGCTGCTGATCGAGGGACCGCAGGCGATCGGCGCGGCACTGGCCGGCTTCAGCCTGCAGTCGGCGCTGGCCGTGCTGTACCTGGCCTGGGCCGCGACGCTGCTCGGCTACGGCCTGTGGAGCCATCTGCTGTCGCGCTACCCGGCCAACCAGGTGGCGCCGTTCCCGCTGCTGGTGCCGCTGGTCGGCCTGAGCGCGGGCTGGGTGGTCTACCGCGAGGCGCTGCAGCCGGTGCACTTCGCCGGCGGTGCGCTGCTGATGCTGGGCCTGGCGGTCAACCTGTTCGGCCACCGGCTGCTGGCCCGGGTACGGCAGCGCGCATGATCCGGCAGGTCTTCTTCGTGCTGACGCCCGGCGCGCTGCTGCTCGACTACGCCGGGCCGGCCGAGACGCTGCGCATGGCGGCCGAGATGGGCGCCGAACTGACGCTGACCGCCTGCGGCCTGTGCCCGGCGGTCGAGGTCTCCACCGGGCTTGAATTGAGTGGCCTGGCGCCGCTGCCCGAACGGCTGCCGGAGGCCTCGCTGGTGATCGTCGTCGGCAATGCCAGCGAATCGCGCGACTACGCGCGCGACGAGGCCGCACGGGTCGTGGACTGGCTGAAGGCCTTGCCGGTCGGGCGCAACCGGCTGGCCAGCATCTGTTCCGGTGCGATCCTGCTGGCGCGGGCCGGCTGGCTGCGCGACCGGCCGTGCACGACCCACCACAATCTGCTGCCGGCGCTGCGCGCGGCCGAACCGGAAGCGCGCGTGATGGAGGACCGGATCTTCGTCGACGACGGCCAGGTGCTGACCAGCGCCGGCATCACCACCGGCATCGACTTGGCGCTGTACCTGATCGAACGGGAGTTCGGCGCCGAACTGGCGCTGCGCGTCGCGCGTCGGCTGGTGGTGTACGCCCGGCGCGGACCCGCCGACCCGCAGCTGTCGCCCTGGCTGGCCCACCGCAACCACATGCATCCGGCGGTGCACAAGGCGCAGGACGCGATCGCCCGCGACCCGGCGCGGCGCTGGTCGATGGACGATCTTGCCGCGCTGGCCCACGTCAGCCCCCGCCACCTGGGCCGGCTGTTCGCCCGCCACGCCGGCGTCGGCGTGCCGGATTACCAGCAGAAGCTGCGGCTGGCCCGCGCCCGCCACCTGCTGGCCGATCCGTCGATGTCGCTGGAGCGGGTGGCCGAGCAGTGCGGCTTCGCCTCGGCGCGGGATTTCAGGCGCGTCTGGGCGCGCCACGAAGCCGGCACGCCGACCGCGGTGCGCGCGGCCGGCTGAGCCGGTGGGCTGCGTGGCGGGGCGCCGAAGCAGTGGCTGCGGCGTCCCGCTAGCGGCCGCTCAGCGCTGCGAAGCCTGCCGGCCGCGCCGCGGCGTGATCATCATCGTCATGTCGTTGCCGTCGGCGGCGTGCTGGACGTTCACCAGCAGCGTGTTCGGCATCGTCGGCGGGAAGTAGATGCCGGTGCCTTCGGCGCCCAGCGTGGTCAGCGTGGCGAACAGCGAGACCTCGTCGGCAACGCCGTCGCCGTCCCGGTCCGGACCGGCGACCCAGATGTCGGCCGGTTCGTTGTCCTCGACGATCCAAAGGTTGCCCTGCGCATCCGAGGCCAGGTTGTCCGGGCTGGCGAGGCCGTAGTCCGGCTGCTCGCTCTCGTTCGCCACGTTGCCGACATGCACGCCGAAGTACTCGGTCACCAGCGGCTGCTCGGTGCCGATCGGGATGCGCAGCACGCGGCGGTCGGTGGTGGTGGTGAAGAACAGGTTGCGGCCGATCAGCTCGGCGTCCTCGGGGCGCAGGTAGTCGGTGGCGCCGGCTTCGTTGGCGGCCGCGCGGGCACTCACGGCCGGGTCGGTGACGACACCATTGTGGCCCGGCACCAGCGCGATCCACTCGCCACGGCCGGTACCGTCGATGCCGTCGTCGCCTTCGTCGACGATGTTGAGCGCGTACAGCACGCCGCTCGACAGGTCGCCGCGGCGCGTCGGCACGAAGCGGTAGATCGAGCCGCCGTTCAGTTCGTCGCCGACGTAGAGATTGCCGTTCATGTCGACCGCGACGCCTTCGTGCGACATCCGGCCGACCGCCGGGCGGTCGACGCAACTCAGCTCGAGGCCGTTCGCCTGGCACTCGAACAGGCGGCCGAACTCGCCATTCTCCTCGGCGACCAGCAAGCTGCCCCAGGGTGTCCATTCGATGCCGTCGAGGCGGCTGAAGCCGGGCACGATGCCGAAGTCGGCGCCGACGTAGGTCTTGATCTGGCCAGTGCGCAGGTCGATCGCAGTAAGCGCGGCCTTCTCCCCGCCGGCTTCCTGGGTGCGGTACAGGTAACGGCCGGCGTGGCCGTGGCCACGCTCGTTCACGGCCAACATGTCGTTCAGGTCGTTCTGGCCGGCGATCGCGTCGTGCACGATCGGTGCGCCGCACAGGCCGGCCTCCTCGACCAGCACGTGCTGCTCGAAGCCGTCCGGCAGCGCGAACGGCTGACAGCCGGGCAGGCTGCCGGGCGCGGCGGACTCGCGCAGCGGTTCGAAGCGGAAGCCGCCGCCGCCTTCGCCCTGGTCGGCGAGTGCGGGCGCGGTGGCGAAGCTCGCGGCCAGTGCCGCGGCAATGCAGGTGATTTTCATGGGGTTTCCCTGACTTGTTTGGACTGGGATGCCCATGCTCGATTCCGCAGATTGCGACGCCGTGACGGTCGGATGGCATCTGTGCGACCGTTCGCGCGGGCGGCGGCGGGCCGGCTTCGGTAGCATTGACGGCAGGGAACTCGGCGGGGACGGACGAAATGCATTCGGCAGCAGGCTCGAGCGGGCCGACACAGGCGGCGGTAGTGTTTGCGCAGGCGCAGGCGGAAGAGGCGGCAGGACGGATCGAGGCGGCCGTGGAAGGCTATCTGCGCGCGCTCGAAAGCGATCCGAGCCTGCGCGGGGCGCAGGAGAAGGTGGCCATCTTTACCGTCGCCGAGGCGCCCGAGCGGGCGCTCGAACTTGCCCGCGGCCTCGGCATGAACACCGCCGCGCAGGACATCCTGCGCCACCTGGGCTATGTCTCGTTCCGCGCCTGGTCGACGTTCGGCCGTCGCGAGCGGGCGCTGCAGGCGCTGCGATTCTGGCTCGGCGTCGAACCGGTGAACCGCGACCAGTTGCTGGAGGGCGCCGATTTCGCCGCTGCGCAGGGCGACCCGGAGCTGGCGCTGGCGATCTTCCGCCGCGCCTTCGCGCGCCACCCGGGCAGCCTGTATGCCCTGACCGGGCTGGTGCGCCAGTTGCAGCGCCTCGGTCGTTCGGGCGAGGCCAAGACCCTGATCGCCTCGGTCGTGCGCCAGGCACCGGGCCAGGCGGCGCTGCGCGAGCTGCTGGCCTCGAGCCACGCCAACCTCGGCGAGCACGCCGAAGCGGAAGCCGCCTGGAACGAAGCGCTGCGGCTCGATGCGAAGGATCTCGCGCCGCACTCGAACCTGATGTTCTCGGCGCTGTGCCGCGGCGACCTCGACGGCGAGGGCATCCTGCGGCGCGCGCAGGCCTACGGGCAGGCGATCGCCCGGCGCCGGGCGCCCGACGGACTGGCCGGCTGGCGGCCTGGCCCGCGCGCTGCCGGCACGGCGCGGCTGCGGGTGGCGATCTCCAGCGCCGACCTGTGCCTGCACCCGGTCGGCTTCTTCATCGCACCCTTCCTGCGCCACCGCAAGCGGGATCGGATCGAGCTCGTCGTGCTGTCGGAGACGCGCATCGAAGATCCACTGGCGGCCGAAATGCGCTCGCTCGCCGATGCCTGGCACCGCACCGCCGATCTGGCCGCGGCCGACTACGCCCGGCTGGTGCGCGGCCTGGATCTGGACGTGCTGATCGATCTGTCCGGTCATACCTCGCGCCACCGGCTGCTGGAGATGAGCTGGCGGCTGGCGCGCCGGCAGGCGAGCTTTCTCGGCTTTGCCGGCACGATCGGGGCGCCGGGACTCGATGCACGCATTGTCGACGCCGACACCGAGCCGCCGGGCAGCGAACGTTTCAGCGCCGAAGCGCTGCTGCGAATGGAGGGCAGCTATTTCTGCTTCGAGCCGCACCTGCTCGCCAAGGCGGCCGCAGCGGCGCCCTCGCCGGCTGCCGCCGGTGCCAGGCTGACCTATGGCTGCTGCGCCCAGCTCGGCAAGGTGTCGCAGCAGGCGGTGCGACTGTGGTTGCGGGTGCTGAGCGCCCGGCCGGACGCGAGGCTGCTGCTGCGCTGCCGGGAGTTCGCCGAGGAGGGCGTGCGCCAGCGCTTTGCAGCGCTGTGGCGCGAGCTGGGCGGCGCGCCGGAGCAACTGGCGCTGGCCGGCTGGTCGCTCGGCGGCGAGCATTTCCGCCTCTACGACGAGATCGACGTGGTGCTCAATACCTACCCGTTCCATCTCGCCACCAACATCTGCGATGCGCTCTGGATGGGGGTGCCGGTGGTGAGCCTGCTCGGCGCCGAGCACCGCTCGCGGCTGGGCCTGTCGATCAGCCGCGCGGCCGGACATGCCGAATGGTGCGCGTCGGACGAGGATGAATTCGTCCGCATCGCCAGCGCGCTGGGCGAAGACCCGGCGGCGCTGGCGGAACTGCGCGCGAATCTGCGCAGCCGCATGCTGGCCAGCGCGCTGTGCGACGGTGCTGCCTATGCCGGCCGGCTGGAGGCGGCGATCGAAGCACTCGCCGCCGGCTGAAGAGCTGCGGGCCCGCTGCGCTTGCCGCGGCGGGACGCGCGACGACGAAACGACACGAGGTGGGCAGCATGGAAGCGGGTTTCTGGCACCGGAAGTGGGCAGCGCGCGAGATCGGTTTTCACGAGAAGGAGGCCAATGCGATGCTGGCCGCACACTACGGGCGGTTGGCACTGGGCGCGGGCGAGCGGGTCTTCCTGCCGTTGTGCGGCAAGACGCGCGACATCGCCTGGCTGCTGCAACGCGGCTGCCGGGTGGCCGGCATCGAACTGAGCGAGGTGGCGATCGGCGAGCTGTTCGAAGAGCTGGGCGTGACGCCCGAGGTGTCGTCGCACGGTGCGCTACGCCGTTTTCGCGCCGCAGGCGTCGAGGTCTTCTGCGGCGACTTCTTCGAGCTGCAGGCGGCGCTGCTCGGCCCGGTGGACGCGGTCTACGATCGGGCCGCGCTGGTCGCGCTACCGGTGGCCATGCGGGCGCGCTACGCCGCGCAGCTGATGCGTGTCAGCGGCGCGGCGCCGCAGCTGCTGGTGACCTTCGAATACGACCAGACGCAGATGGAGGGGCCGCCGTTCTCGGTCGACGAGCCGGAGATCCGCGCCCTCTACGCGTCGCACTACCGGCTCACCGCGCTGGCGCGTGAGGCCATCCCCGGCGGCTTCAAGGGCAGGGTCGAAGCCTACGACCGGGCGTGGCTGCTGGCGCGCGGCAGCGACTGAGGCGTTGCCCGCCCGGCCGGCGTCGCCGTCCGGCAGATCGGTCAGCGCCCGGTCCAGCGCGCGAGTGTTTCGTACAACTGCTCGGCAAAGATCGGTTTGGCAATGTAGTCGTCCATGCCGGCCTCGATGCAGCGCTCGCGGTCGCCTCGCAGCGCATTGGCGGTCATCGCGATGATCGGCGTCGGCGGGCGGCCCTCGGTCGCTTCGAGCGCGCGTATCGCCCCGGTCGCCTCGAGCCCGTCCATCACCGGCATCTGCATGTCCATCAGCACCGCGGCGAAGGCCTGCCGCGTAAACGCGTCGAGCGCCTCCTGCCCGTTGCCGGCGATCGCGACCTCGTAGCCACCGTGTTCCAGCAGTACCTGCGCAAGGATCTGGTTGGTGGCGTTGTCCTCCACCAGCAGGACGGTCGGTCGCTCGCCGGGCGCAGGCTGCGCCACCGCCGCGGCAGGATCGCCGCAGCTGTGCGGTGCCGTGCCGCCGCTCGGCGGCGCCGCGGCCGGCGGCGCCGAGCTGGCCGCCAGCGGCAGCGAGAAATGGAAGGCGCTGCCCTGGCCGAGCCGGCTTTCGGCCCAGATGTGTCCTTCCATCAACTGCACCAGTTGGGTGGTGATCGCGAGTCCCAGGCCGGTGCCGCCGTGCGCACGCGTGGTCGAGTTGTCGGCCTGCACGAACGGTTCGAAGATCCGCTGCAGGCGATCGTCCGCAATGCCGATGCCGGTGTCACGCACGGTGCATTGCAGCGTCTGGCCGTCGTCGGCCGGGTCCAGCCACTGCAGCGAGACGACGATCTCGCCGCGCTCGCAGAACTTGACCGCATTGCCGATCAGATTGATCAGGATCTGGCGCAATCGCACCGGGTCGCAGCTGCAGGCGGCGGGAACGTCGGCGCCGACTTCGCAACTCAGCGCCAGGTCCTTGGCGCGCGCCCGCAGCTCCAGCGGCCGTACCGTTTCCATCAGGAGCCGGCGCAGATCGCAATCGACGTATTCGATCGACAGCTTGCCCGCCTCGATTCTGGAGAAATCCAGAATGTCGTTGATGATGGTCAGCAGCGCCTCGGCGGAATTCTTGACGATGCCGACGAAATCGCGCTGCCTGGCATCGAGCTCGGACTGCAGCACCAGATCGGTCATTCCGATGATGGCGTTCATCGGCGTCCGGATCTCATGCGACATGTTGGCCAGGAATTCGCTCTTCGCGCGGTTTGCCGCTTCCGCCTGCTCGCGCGCCTGAATCAGCTGCAAGGTGCCGCGGCGGCGTTCCTCGACCTCTTCGGAAAGCGAGCGGTTGAGTCGCTCGGCGGTCTCGTTCTTCTCGCGCAGCAGCGCCACCAGATCCTCGTTCTCGAAGCGCAGCCGCAGCGCACTCAGCATCTTCTGGTGCAGCCGGCGCGCGGCGCCGAGCAGGAAACTGGTGAACACCACCAGCATGAAGGCGATGCCGAGGTTGATCGCGCCGCCGAGCTCGAGCGTACGGATGATCAGCGGAATGATGCCGGGCAGGTACATGACCAGGAAGGCCGCCGGAAGAATCGCCAGCGAGGTCAAGGCGCCCGCCATGTAACCGACGATCGTGAGCGTGACCAGTGTCTGGCCGGTCGGCAGGCCGGGCTGCAGGAACGCGTAGCCGGCGATGCCCCATCCGGCCCCGACCAGCGCGGCGCAGATCACGAACCGCCGCCGCCAGGGACGGATCTCTTCGCCCCTGGGCGCACGCCTTGTGAACATCGCCTTCGACACCAGCCGATAGGTTGCGACCGCCAGCATGAAGCCCATCCAGAGCAACAACTCGGCGCTCGAAATGGCGCCTGAGAGCAGATAGGCCAGCATCCCGGAACCGACGAAGACCGCAATCGTCGCCTGGTTCAGCGACGCGTAGAGCATGCGCATGATTTCCTCGTCGGTCCGGGAGATCGAGCTGCGGGTGGTCTGGTCGTCGGGCGTCAAGGAAGCCTCGCGGTCCGCCTGTCGGGTGTCGCTTCCGCGCTGCCGGTCGCCGGGCAGATGCGACGACGGGTGGGCGCTCGAATCACTTTGCGGCGCCGCGACGCCTGTCGGGGGGGCTTGCATGTCGGACCGGTGACCGCTCGGAAGCAGGTGTATCGGCGTGCCGCAGGCAAAACATTAGCGCAAGCGCGGCACGTGTGGGGGGCGACCGGCGAGGACGGGCGCCGGTGGTATCGGACGCAGCCAGGCTGTCCGGGCGTCGACCGGTTTGGTGCGAAGTTTGAGTTCGGGCGGCTGCCAAGTCCCTGCGGCTTCCTCGGCCGGGACTGGCGCGGCGCCCGGCCGCCGCTTCAGCCGTTGTCGCCGTCCAGCAGATCACCCAGGCCGCCCAGGATCGAGCCCTCGCCGCGCCGCGCCCCGCCGGCGGCCGGTGCCGACAGCACGATGCGATTGGCCAGCCTGGACAGCGGCAGCGACTGCAGCCAGACGTGGCCGGGGCCGCGCAGCGTGCCGAAGAACAGGCCCTCGCCGCCGAAGATCGCGGATTTCAGCTTGCCGACGAACTGGATGTCGAAATTCACCTCCGGCGTGTAGGCCACGACGCAGCCGGTATCGACCCGCAGCACTTCGCCCGGCGCCAGCTGCTTTTCCAGCAGCGTGCCGCCGGCATGGACGAAGGCCATGCCATTGCCTTCCAGCTTCTGCATGATGAAGCCTTCGCCGCCGAAGAAGCCGGTACCGAGCCGTCGTTGCAGCGCGATGCCGAGCGAGACGCCCT
The DNA here is from genome assembly GCA_050305135.1 of Rhodocyclaceae bacterium. Classification (GTDB taxonomy): domain Bacteria; phylum Pseudomonadota; class Gammaproteobacteria; order Burkholderiales; family Rhodocyclaceae; genus Cognatazoarcus. Next base: position 20,299 of record JBNLET010000187.1, read on the forward strand.
TGGCGGCGCACAGGAAGGCATCCTTCTGGCAGATCAGCGTGCCGCCCAGCTTGCCCAGGTCCATCGGGATGATGCGGCCCGGGTAGGGCGCGGCGAAGGCCACCCGGGCCTTGCCCCGGCCCTCGTGGTGGAACACCGTCGTGAACAGCGACTCGCCGGTCACGAGCCGCTTGCCGGCCCCCAGCAGCTTGCCGAACAGGCCGCCTTCCTGGGCGGAGCCGTCGCCGAAGACGGTGTCCATCTCGATGCCGTCCTGCATGTACATCATCGCCCCGGCCTCGCCGACCGCAGCCTCGCCCGGGTCGAGCTCCACCTCCACGTACTGCATGTCGGTACCGAAGATCTCGTAATCGACTACGTCCATCTGTGCCTCCATCGGCCATGCTTCGATCGGAACGCCGTCGATTGTACCGATACGGCATTGCACCGCGTTGCTGCGGCGCTGCTGCCGCGAACCGCAGTAAGATGCGCCATCGGCGCCCGACGGGCGGGCGTGCCGGCCATCCGAGGAGGCCGAATTGTTGAAACGTCTGGCGCAGATGCTGAGATTCCGCCCGCGGCCGATGCCGGCGGCGGAGCCGGAGCTCGAAGCCGCCAGGCCGGATTTCGCGGTGCCGGTGCTGTGCTATCACAGCTGGACCGTCAATGGCGACGGCTACGGCAAGAACGACCACCTGGCGCTGGAAGGCGACCTGGCCGAGCTGTCGCGACGGGGCTACCGCATCCTGCCGCTGAGCGCGCTGGCTCAGGTGCTGCGCGGCGAGCTGCCGGCGGCCGCCTTGTCGGGCCACAAGCTGGTCGGCATCAGCTTCGACGACGGCTGGGACCTGGACTACGCGGACTGGGACAGCGAGCGCTGGGGGCGGGTCAAGAGCTTCCATCGCATCCTGTCGGAAAGCGGCCTGCCGAAGTTCTGCGACGGACCGATGGCGGTGTCCTTCGTCATCGCCTCGCCGGCCGCCCGCGCCACGCTGGCCAAGACCTGCGGCAACGGGCCCGGCGACTGGGGCGAGCACTGGTGGGCCGAGTGCGCTGCCGGCGACGTCATCGGCATCGCCAACCACGGCTGGGACCACCTGCACGAATCGCTCGAGACCGTGCGCCAGCGCGACAACAGGAAGGGGTCGTTCCTGGCGGTCGACAATTTCGACGACGCGGAAGGACAGATCGCCGACGCGCATCGCCATATCGCGGCCGTCACCGGCGGGCGGCAGTTGCCGCTGTTCGGCTACCCCTACGGCCACGTGCCGGACTACCTGCGCGACGACTACTTCCCGCAGCATGGCGAACGCATCGGCGTGCGGGCGGCCTTCGGCACGACCGGCACGTGGGTCGACGGCAAGGCCAACGTGTGGGCGATTCCGCGCCTGGTGTTCGGCTGGCACTGGAATTCGCCGCAGGCTTTCGCCGCCCTGCTCGACCGCGTCGAGCGCAGGTTGCGGCCGGCATGAGCATGCGCGCCGCGCTGTCGCGCTGCCTGCCGCCCTCGCTGCGCTCGTCGGCCAAGGACTGGCTGCCGCCGGTGCTGTTCCGCCTGCTGCGCAGGCTGCTCGTCGGGCCGGCGCCGGACGGCGTGCCCGTCGCTGCGCCGGTGCCCGCCGCCGGTCCCGCGTTGCCGAGCGTCGACGGCGTGGACGTGGTCGAGGTGGACCGCGCCGGCCTGCTCGCCGGCGAACTCTTCGCGCGGCGCTTCGACTCGCACCAGGTGCCGGACGAACCTCATCATTTCGTCGCCCTCGCCGACTGCGGGGATGGCGCCCTGCGGACACTCGGCTACGTGCACTACACGATGTGGAACGGCTGCGCGCTGTGCGGCGGGCTGGTGATCGACGAGCGCGTCTTCCGGCGCCTGCCGCCGCGGCTGCGGCAGCACATCCGCGCGGTCGGCGGCATCGCCGAACTGCTGCTGCGCACCAGCTTCGAGCGCCTGCCTGCCGACACCGTGGCGATCTGGGGCCACGTCGGCAACAAGCAGTCGGAGAAGGTCTGCCTGCGCGCCGGCTTCGTCCGCACCGAGGACAAGTACCTGATGGTGGTGTGGCGTTCGGCCACGCTCAGCGCGGCCGACAAGAAGCAGTGGGTGGCGCGGGCCAAGGCGATCGGCCCGTTCTAGCGCGGCGCCGCTGCACCTCGGCGCGTCACTCGTCGAAGCGGATGCGCCACGGCAGTTCGGCCTGAATGAAGCGCCTGGCCGCCGGCGACTCCGGCCGCGCGAAGAAGCGCTGCGCCGGCGCGTGCTCCTGCACCCGGCCCTCGGCCAGGAAGACGATGTCGTCGGCCAGCCGGGTCGCCTGACCGAGGTTGTGGGTGGTCATCAGCACCTTGCTGCCGTCGGTGCGGATGCCGCGGATGATCTTCTCGACCGACTCGACCGCCGACGGGTCGAGGTTGGCGGTCGGCTCGTCGAGCAGCAGCAGCCGCGGCCGCACCGCCCAGGCTCGCGCCAGCGCCAGGCGCTGCTTCTCGCCGCCGGACAGCAGTCGCGCGCTGTCGCGCGCCCGGTCGGCCAGGCCGACCCGCTCGAGCACCTCTCGCGCGCGCCGCGTGCGCTCGGCGGCGGGCAGCCGCAGCGGCCGCAGGCCGAGTTCGGCGTTGTGCTGCACGCTGCTGCGCAGGATCATCGGCTGCTGGAAGACCATCGCGATGCGCTGCGTCGGCTGCGCCTCGCCGCCCCAGTTCAGGCGCCCCTCCGGCACCGGCAGGAGGCCGGCGATCATGCGCAGCAGCACCGTCTTGCCGACGCCGTTCGGGCCCAGCACCGCGGTGATGCCCTCGCCGTCCAGCACCAGGTCCAGCCCGGCCAGCACGCTGCGGCCGTCGGGGCGGAAGCCCACCCGGTCGAGCTGGATCGGGAACATCAGGCGAAGCGCCTCATGGCCCAGCGGCGCACCTGGAAGGCCGCCGCGTTGAGCGCCAGCACCACCGTCATCAGCACGATGCCGAGCGCGATCGCCAGCGGCAGGTCGCCCTTGCTGGTCTCAAGCGCGATGGCAGTGGTCATGACCCGGGTCACGTGGTCGATGTTGCCGCCGACGATCATCACCGCGCCGACCTCGGACATCGCGCGGCCGATGCCGGCCAGCAGCGC
>JBNLET010000188.1:0-3412 GCA_050305135.1 Rhodocyclaceae bacterium
AAACTGAACGTCGGCAGCGTCGACGGCGGCAAGGCGCTCGGCAACGTCGAACTGAACGTGCGCGCCAAGAGCATCAACCAGCGCAACAGCGCCACCCTCGGCTACGCCGAGCAGGAAGCCAACATCGGCTCGCTGAAGTAAGCCGAACCCCGGTGCCGGGCTTGGCGGAGTGGCAGATCCGCAAGGCCCGGCCCGCCGCCCCCCGCCCCATCTCAGCCGCGCTGCCGCCTCACAGCGGCGGGTGCAGCAGCATCCTCAGATCGATCCCCCCTTTCTTCTCGCAGGCCAGAGCCAGGAACAGTTCCGCCGCCGCCAGCGCGTCGCTGAGCGCGTTGTGGGCCGGGTACCTGGGCAGGCCGTAGCGCCGCCGCAGATTGGCCAGCCGCATTTCGCCGCGCACCGGCGCACGGTGAGCCCTGCGCACCGCAGCCGAGGCCAGCGCCAGCGTATCGACCGCCGGCGTCAGCACCTGGGCGCCGTAGGTCCGGCGGCAGGCTTCGGCAATGAAGCCGACTTCGGTCGGTATGTAGTGGGCCAGCAGGATGCGGCCCGCCAGCACGCCGAGGAATTCGCCCAGCACGTCTGCCAGCGGCAGCCCGGCCGCCGCTTCGTCGTCGGTGATGTGGTGGATCACCGCCGAGTCCGGCTTCATGCTGCCCTGCAGCCGCAGCACGCGGTGGCGGGCCGAGGACAGCAGGATGCGCTCGCGCTCGATGCAGACCCAGCCGAAGCTGACGATCTCGTCGCGCGCCGGATCACCGCCGGTGGTCTCCAGGTCCAGCGCCACGAACGGCACTTGGCGCCAGTCGCTGCGCTCGGACGGAAACGGCGCCGCCAGGAAGTCGCGCAGCGGCCCCGCCGGCGCCTTCTTCAGCAGTCGGCGCCGACGCGCGTCGAGGCCGAACGGATTGAAGCGCTCGAACACCTCAGCCGCCCCGCCGCCCGACGACGGTCCCGCGCGAACACCGCCAGCGCCTGCGCAACACCGGCTCAGGCACTGATGCCACCGGCCGAGTAGCGCACCGCCAGCGTGCGCTGCATGTCGGCGACGACGCCGAAGACGTCCTTCAGGTGCCGCCGCTCGAGCGAGGTCAGGCGCTGCGGATCGATCAGATTGTCCGGCGCGAGGCCGTCGCGGATCTGCTCCGCCTGGTGGCGGATGCGCAGCAGGCCGAGGAATTCGTGCGCCTCCTCCAATTCGCTGGCGGCTTCGGTGCTGAGCACGTGGGCCGCCGCACAGGCATGCAGCCGACGCACCGTGGACACCTCGCCGATACCCGCCGCCAGCGCCTGGACGCGGGCCAGATCGACGATCGGGATGATGCCACGGGTCTTGATGTCGAAGCTGCGCGCATCCTCGCCGTTCGAGACCAGCACCAGGTGGCGGAAGAAGCCGAGCGGCGGCTTGTTGGCGAGCATGTTCTCGACCAGTTGGGCGAGGAAGTGTTCGCTGTAGCGGCATTCCTCGCCGATCAGCGCCGACATCCCGGCCAGCAGCGCCGGCTCGCCCGCCACCAGCCGCAGATCGAGGAAATTCACCAGCACCTTGGCCAGCGTCGCATCGGTGTGGCGGATCCACAGCCGGAAATCCTCGCGCCAGTGCTTCAGCGGCCGCCGCCACTTGGCGTTGCTGGCCATGATCTCGCCCGGGCAGTAGCGGAAGCCGCAATCGTTCAGGGCGTCGTTGACGAAGTGCGCGAGCTGCTCGAAGTAGCGCCCGTGCACTGCCTGCTCGTAGTCGTCGGACAGGATCAGCGCATTGTCCTGGTCCGAATGAGTGGATTGCTCCTGCCGGCCCTGCGAGCCGCCGGCCAGCCAGGCGAATGGCACCGGCGCCGGCCCCAGCCGGGCCTGACCGAGTTCGAGCAGCCGGCTCGCCAGCGCGTCGGCGATCGACGACACGGCCTGGCCGATCTGGCCCGCCGTCGCGCCGCCGGCCAGCATCTGGATCTGCAGTTCCGGCAGTTCGGCGCTCAGCGCCGGCAGTTCGGCGGCCCGCCCGCAGCTGCGGATCAGCATCGCCAGATGGGCCGCGTTGGCGCTCTGCGAGCGCAGCAGGTCGCGCGACGACACCATGCCGCACAGCTCGCCGCCGGCCAGCACCGGCAGGTGGTCGATACCGTGGCGGGTCATCACCATCAGCGCCTCGAAGGCCGGATGGTCGTCGTTCAGCGTGCGCGGGTCGGGCGTCATGATCGTACTGATCGGCGCCTGCGGCGAATGCCCGGTGGCCAGACAACGGGCGCGCAGGTCGCGGTCGGTGACGATGCCGAGCAGCCGGCCGTGCGCCACCACCAGCATCGCGGCCATGGCCTGATCGCCCATCAGCGCGGCCACCTGCCGGATCGTGGCCTCGGGCGGGGCGGTCAGCGGCGCGCGGCCGAGGAAGGCCGCGAGCGGCATGCTCATCAGGTTGGGCCGGAACAGCACGCGGTCCGCCACGCTGTTGCGCACGTGGCGCAGCCGCTCGCCCAGCGTACGGCGGAAGAAGGCGTCCACCTCGGGCACGCTGCGGCGGCACTGCTGCAGCGTGGCCGACGGCAGGCAGTACAGCAGCGAATCCTCCACCGTGCGGTGATGACCGCCGGCCGCCTGCAGCGCACCACTTTCGAGCACGTCGCCCTCGGCGTACTTGGCCAGCAGCAACTCGTCCTCGTCGCGCTCCTCGATCGCGCCCTTGCGGATCACATAGCACTGCGGCGCGCTCTCGTCGCGCGGCGGAAACGGGTTGCCTCGCCTCAGGTAGCGGATCGCCATCTGGCCGACCAGTTCGGCCAGAGCTTCGCCCCCGAGGATCGAAAACGGTGGGATCTCGGCCAGGAAATCCCGGATCTCGAGCAGTTCGACCTTGGTCATGGCGCGGTTCGTCCCCCGGCTAGACAGCCCGCATTTCTCGCACCATCGCCTGCCGAGACGCCGTCGTCGCACGGCGCACGGGCGAGGGCGCAGCCGACTCCGGGTCGAGCCCCGGCGGCCCGGACACGCCATGCCACGGCGAGCATGTCGGTGGCCGCGGCCGTGGAAGCGGTGAGAAATGCCAGCGCCTGTTCGGTCTCATCATGCCGCCCGTTCGCCGTCGCGGGCAAGCGTGAAATAGTTCGCGAACCGATCCGGCGGCCGACGCGACTGATGGACCGGATGGGCAGCCAACGGCCCTTCTGGACAAAACCAACCCCCAGGGAGAGTCGTCATGAAAGCCATCGTCGCCATCGCCGCCACCGTGCTTGCCACCTCCGCCTTCGCCGGCCCCTTCGACCAGGGCATGGTCGGAGGCCAGCTGAAGTCCAACGTGCGCATCGAGAACGTCAACCAGCGCAACTCCGCCACGCTGGGCTACGCCAAGCAGAAACTGAACGTCGGCAGCGTCGACGGCGGCAAGGCGCTCGGCAACGTCGAACTGAACGTGCGCGCC
>JBNLET010000189.1:0-8167 GCA_050305135.1 Rhodocyclaceae bacterium
CCGATCACCAGCTTGCCGTACCAGGGGATCACGAACAGCACCCTGCCGTCCTCGGTGTCCGGCACCAACAGCGCGTCGCTGCCCGGCAGGAAATCCGCATCCACCACCAGATGCACGCCCTGGCTCGGGCGGATCAGCGCACCGCGACCCGGCTGGTCCATCCGCCGCAGGCCGTCGGCCCACACGCCGGTGGCATTGATGACGCAGCGCGCGGGGACCGAGAACACCTCGCCGGTCTCGGCGTCGCGAGCCTCGACGCCGACCACCCGCCCCCCGCGCTTGCGCAGGCCCTCGACCGCCAGGTAGTTGAGCGGCAGCGAACCGAGATCCTCGATCGTGCGGGCCAGCGCGACCGCCAGCGCGGCGTCGTCGAACTGGGCATCCCAGTAGGCGATGCCGCCCAGCAAGCCGTCCGCCTCGACACCCGGCAAGGCCTGCTGGGTGGCGCCGCGGCCCAGCAAGCGACTGCGGCCGAGGCTGTGGCTGCCGGCCAACAGATCGTAGAAACCGAGGCCGACGCCCAGCATCGGCATCTGGTGCCAGCGGTAGGTGGGCACCACGAAGCGCAGCGGGCGCACCAGGTGGGGCGCGTTTTCCAGCAGCACTGCGCGCTCCGCCAGCGCCTCGCGCACCAGCCCGAGGTTGCCCTGGGCCAGGTAGCGCACGCCGCCATGCACCAGCTTGGTGGCGCGCGAGCTGGTGCCCTTGGCAAAATCGTGGGCCTCCAGCAGCAGCGTCGAGTAGCCGCGCGAAGCCGCGTCGACGGCACAGCCCAGGCCGGTGGCGCCGCCGCCGACGACCACCACGTCCCACAACCGATCGCCGCTGCAGCCCTCGCGCAGGCGCCGCAGCAGTTCGTCCCGGCCGGCCACCTGTCAATCCTCTTCCCAGTGGCGGGCCCGCTCCACGGCCCGGTGCCAGCGGGCCAGCATGCCGCGGCGCCAATCTTCGCCGGCCTGCGGCTCGAAGCGCCGCTCCTCGCCCCAGTGCTCGGCCAGCGCCTGCTCGTCCTGCCACACGCCGGCCGCCAGGCCGGCCAGATAGGCGGCGCCGAGCGCCGTGGTCTCGGTCTGGCGCGGCCGCACCACCGGCACGCCGAGCAGGTCGGCCTGGATCTGCATCAGCAGGTCGTTGCGCGCTGCGCCGCCGTCGACACGAAGTTCGGTGATCGGCGCTGCCGCATCGCGGTTCATCGCCTCCACCAGGTCGACGGTCTGCAGCGCGATCGATTCGAGCGCCGCGCGGGCAATATGGCCGGCGCCGCTGCCGCGGCTCAGGCCCACCAGCGCACCGCGCGCCTGCGCATCCCACCACGGCGCACCGAGACCGGTGAAGGCCGGCACCAGCACCGCGCCGCCGTTGTCCGGCACGCTGGCGGCCAGCGCCTCGACCTCGGCCGAATCGCGGATGATGCCGAGGCCGTCGCGCAGCCACTGCACCACCGCGCCGGCGACGAAGACGCTGCCTTCGAGCATGTACTCGGTCTCGCCGCCGCGCCGCCAGCCGATCGTGGTCAGCAGCCGCTGGCTCGACTCGACCGGCCGGCCGGTGTTGAGTACCAGGAAGCAGCCGGTGCCGTAGGTGTTCTTGGCCATGCCCGGACGAAAGCAGGCCTGGCCGAAGGTGGCCGCCTGCTGGTCGCCGCCGATGCCGGCGATCGGAATGGACGCGCCCAGCAAGGACGGCTCGGCCTCGCCGCAGACGCCGCTGGAGTCCACCACCTGCGGCATCAACTGCGGCGGGATGTCGAACAGCGCCAGCAGGCCCTCGTCCCAGCACTGCCGGTGGATGTCGAACAGCATCGTGCGGGCCGCGTTGCCAGGGTCGGTGACGTGCCGCCGCCCACCGCTCAGCTGCCAGATCAGCCAGCTGTCGACGGTGCCGAAGGCCAGTTCGCCGGCCGCCGCGCGCTGCCGCGCGCCGGGCACGTTGTCCAGCAGCCAGGCCAGCTTGCTGGCCGAGAAATAGGCATCCAGTTCCAGGCCGGTGGCGGCGCGGATCTCCGCCGCCCGGCCCTGCGCGCGCAAGCGGTCGCACAGCCCGGCCGTGCGGCGGTCCTGCCAGACAATGGCAGGTCCGATCGGCTTGCCGCCGGCCCGCTCCCAGACGATCGTCGTCTCGCGCTGGTTGGCGATGCCGATGGCGGCCACCTCGGCGGCCGGCACGGCCGCCTTCGTCAAGGCCTCGCGGGCACAATCCAGCTGCGTCTGCCAGATTTCCAGCGCATCGTGCTCGACCCAGCCGGAGCGGGGAAAATGCTGCCCGAACGGCTTCTGCGCCATCGCCACGACGCGGGAATCCTGGTCGAAGACCATCGCTCGGGAACTGGTGGTGCCCTGGTCCAGGGCCAGCAGGCAAGGCATCGCTCTCCTCCGGCATGTCGAGCGCCTACTCTAGCAGCCTGCGCCGCAGCCTGCCGCCGGCACCCTCATGAGTGAATTCAGTTCATTCATGAGCAGCCCGGATTCGCTTGTCCGCCGTACCGCGCTGCCGCAGCCTGTCCTCACCGCGACACGCTCCGGGACCGCGCGACCGCACACCATGCCGGCCGCGCCCCCCCGGGACACCGGCCGCCACCCACGCGCGCTTCCCGCTACGCACGATCAATGGAGTACGAAATGTCGATGGAAGACCGCGACGGTTGGATCTGGCTCGATGGCCAATGGCTGCCCTGGCGAGATGCCCGGGTGCATGTGATGACCCACACGCTGCACTACGGGCTGGGCTGCTTCGAAGGCCTGCGCGCCTACCGGACCGTTGCCGGGCCGGCCGTGTTCCGGCTCGACGAGCACGTCGAACGGCTGTTCGATTCGGCCCGCATCCTGGGCCTCGAGATGCCCTGGCAGCCGGCGACGATCGCCGACGCCTGCCGCCAGGTGGTGCGGCGCAACGACCTGAATGAGGCCTACATCCGCCCGCTGGTCTTCCTCGGCGCCGAGAAGGCCGGCATCGATCCGGTCGGCGCCGCGAGCCACGTCTCGATCTCGGCCTGGCCCTGGGGCAGCTACCTGGGCCGCAACGGACTCGAGGAAGGCATCCGGGTCAAGGTCGCGAGCTTCGCCCGCCACCATGTGAACGTGCAGATGTGTCGCGCCAAATCGGTGGCCACCTACACCAACTCGATCATGGCCTGTCGCGAGGTGCGCGCCGAGGGCTACGACGAGGCGCTGCTGCTGGATACCGACGGATTCGTCGCCGAGGGGGCTGGCGAGAACGTCTTCCTGGTGCGGCGCGGCGTGATCCACGAGCCCGAGATCACTTCGGCGCTGGACGGCATCACCCGGCGCACGATCCACCGCTTGGCCGCCGAGGCCGGCTACCGCATCGAGTCGCGCCGCATCACGCGCGACGAGCTGTACGTGGCCGACGAAGTCTTCTTCACCGGCACCGCGGCGGAGGTGACGCCGGTGGTGGAGATCGATCGGCGGGGCGTCGGCGACGGCCGGCCGGGCCCGCTGACGCGCGAGCTGCAGCGGCGCTACTTCGCCTGCGTGCGCGGCGAAGACGAGGCCCACCGCGACTGGCTGAGCCGCTGCTGAGGCACGGCGCTCAGTCCGGCGGAGCGGCCAGCAGGCCTTCCGCCAGCCATTGCCGGACGTATTGGACGACGGTCGCGGCAGCCGTCTCGTCGCCGACCGCTTCGCCGGCCAGCGCGCACAGGGCGGAGAAATCCAGCCCCGACGCGAGGGCTTTCAGCAAGCCGGCCTCCAGGGCCTCGACGCTGCGCCACTGCGGCTGCAGGTCCCGCCGCCAGACCAGCAGCGTGTGCGCCAGCGGCTCGGGCGGCGCGGCCTGATGGTTGGAATCGTCCGCCTCGGCCAGTTCGCGCCAGATCGGCGCCACCGCCCACTCCAGGTCCAGCATGCGGCAGGTCGGATGCAGCCCCAGGCGCAGAGCCGGCCATGCCTCCGGCGCCAGCGCGGCCAGCGCTTCCGCCGCCATCGGTACGACATCGGGGCCATCGAAGGCCTCGCACACCGCCCACTCGAAACGCGCCATGTCGGCCACCGCGGGGTGCGGCAGGCTATCGGGATCGGCACGCAGATGCGCGTCCAGGCGGTGGCCGAACCAGCGGATCGAACGGAACGTGGACGGCTCGGCGGCCAGATAGCGGTCGGCGATCGCCGCGAAGTCCTCATCGCCGAGCACGCGGTGCAGCACCGGGTAGTTGCTGCGCAGCGCCTCGTGCATGCGCGCCCGCCAGGCGTAGCGGTAGGCCTCCAGTCCGCGACCGTCGCCGGCCAGCGGCGGCGGCTCGCCGGCACCGCGGATCGCATCCTGCATGCTGCGCTGAAGCGAGGTCAGCTTCATGCCGCCTCCCGCTCGGCGGCCGGCACTGCACCCGCCACCGATCGCACCCGATCCAGTTCGTCGAGCAGTTCGGCCAGCGGCGGAATCCGGTCGTCCCGCTCGATCATCGTCGGGCGGAAACCGATGCGGCGGATCGTATAGGCATACAGCTCGTACACCTCGTCGCGCACCGGGTGATCGTGGGTGTCGATCAGCAGATCGCCGAGATCCTCGTGACCGGCCAAGTGGATCTGCGCCACGCTGCCGGCCGGCATCGCGTCGATGAAGTCCTTGGCGTCGAAACCATGGTTGCGCGCGCTGACATAGACGTTGTTTACGTCGAGCAGCAGTCGGCAGCCGCTGCGCCGCACCAGCTCGGCGATGAACTGCCATTCGCTCATCTCGTCCGCGGCGTAGCCGACGTAGCTCGACACGTTCTCCAGCACCAGCGGCCGGCCGAGCAGGTCCTGCACCTGGGCGATGCGCGGCTCGAGATGTTTCAGCACCGCCTCCGTGTAGGGCAGCGGCAGGAGGTCGTGCAGGTTGGCGTGATCGACGCCGGTCCAGCACAGATGGTCCGAGATCCAGCCCGGCTGCACCCGCTCCGCCAAGGCCTTCAGCTGCCTCAGGTAGTCCATGTCGAGCGGATCGGAACTGCCGATCGACATCGACACCCCGTGCATCACCATCGGGTAGTCGGCGCGGATGCGGTCGAGGAAATGGAGCGGTTTGCCGCCCGGCACCAAGTAGTTCTCGGAGATGATCTCGAGCCAGTCCACCGGCTGGCGCGGCCCGTCGGCGAAATCGGCGTAGTGGGCGACCCGCAATCCGAGCCCGAAGCCGTCGATGCTTGCAGTCATGTTCCCCCCGGGACGTGGGTGTGGGGGCGGCACCGGCCGGCGCCGCCCCGGCTCGATCCGAGCGCCGGATCAGTGCTTGTCCATGATCACTTTGCCACCGGCGGCCTCGCACTCGTCCTTCGAAGCCTTCTTCGCCCACCCCTGCCCTTTGCAGGAATTCTGGCCCTTGCAGCTGTTGCTGGCGCTGGCACACTCGGACTGGCCCTTGCAGCTGTTGACGCCCGCGCATTTGACACCGCCATCGCCCGCCTGGGCGGTAAGCGGGGCCAGCATCGCGCCGGAAGCGAACAGCGCGGCAACGGTGGCGGCGATGGCTGCGCCGGACTTGGTTTTCGTCATTTCAGTCTCTCCTGTCGAAATATTGTCGGGTGCCTGCCCATTGCGGCCTGCACGTAGCAATAGACCATCGACGGCGCACCATGCTTACAGCCGGCGAAGGGAATTTTCACGCCTTCGGGCGGCCGCCCGCCCCAGCCCGCCGGCATGTCGGCCGGCAGCGCGGCGAAGCGCGATTGGAGCCGGGGCGCGAGCGGGGCTATAGTGCTGGCGAGACCGTTCTCGATGCGGAGACCATCATGATCACGACCGATCACTCACCCAATCTCGTCAGCGTCGTCGTGCTCGACGAATTCACGTTGAGCGACTACCAGGAATTCGAGGAACTGGTGAACTACAAGGTGAAGTTCGAAGGGCCGGTCAGCCTGCTGATGGATCTGCGCGAAATGGCCGGCTTCACGGTCGACGTGGCGTGGGAGGAGATCAAGTTCTCGCGCCAGCACGCCCACGATTTCCAGCGCATCGCGATCCTCACCAGCGACGAATGGATCACCTGGAGTGCCTGGCTCAGCCAGTTCTTCGTCGACGCCGAAATCAAGGTCTTCACCGACGAGGAAGACGCGAGGGCTTGGATCGGCGGACAGACCAGCGAGGCCGCCGGGTGAGTGCCTCCTACCCGACGCTGATATCGGCGCGGGAGCTGGCTGAACACATCGGTCTGCCGGACTGGCGGATCATCGACTGCCGCCACGATCTGGCGGACGTGGCGCATGGCCGGCGGGCCTACGCCGACGCCCACCTGCCGGGCGCCCACTTCCTGCACCTGGACGAGGATCTGTCCGGACCGACGACCGGCCGCAATGGCCGCCACCCGCTGCCCGACCCGGCGGCATTGGTGCACCGGCTGGCGAGCTGCGGGATCGACAATCGGCGCCAGGTGGTGGCCTACGACGACAGCGGCGGCATCTTCGCGGCGCGGCTGTGGTGGCTTCTACGCTGGCTCGGCCATGATCGCGTGGCGGTGCTGGACGGCGGCTACCGCGCCTGGTGTGCCACGGCCGACAAACTCGAGCAAGGCGCCCCCGAACCGGAGCAGGACATCCGTTTCGACATCGCGCTGCGATCCGGCCGCGTTGCGGTCGAGGAGGTCGAAGCCAACCTGGGCCGCGACGGCTTCGTGCTGGTCGACGCCCGCAGCCCGGATCGCTACCGCGGCGAGAACGAAACCCTCGACCCGGTCGCCGGCCACGTGCCCGGCGCCCGCAACCGCTTCTTCCACGACAACCTGAACGAAAAAGGCTTGTTCAAGAGCCCGCCGCAGCTGGCAGCGGAATTTCGCCACGTGATCGGCCACGATCGCGCCGGCGAGGTGGTCCACATGTGCGGCTCCGGCGTCACCGCCTGCCACAACCTGCTCGCGATGGAAATCGCGGGCCTGCCCGGATCCCGCCTCTACGCGGGGTCGTGGAGCGAATGGTGCAGCGCGCCGCAACGGCCGGTCGCGACCGGCAGCGAAGCGTAGGGCGTCACCACTCGATCTTGCTCACCGCAGGCAGGCTGCGGCCCAGGAAACGCTCGCCGATGGTCTGGAAGCGCAGTGGAATGTCGGTGACGCGGAAGCGGTAGTGCGGCGGCTCGGCCGCCGGATTGGCGAGCCCGCGCCGCTGCAGGCAGACCGCCGCCGCTTCGGCGATCGTGACGGCCGAGTCCACCAGCCGCACCTCCGGCCCCGCCACCGCGGCCAGCATCGCCTTCAGCAAAGGGTAGTGGGTGCAGCCCAGCACCAGGCTGTCCACCTGCTCGGCCAGCACCGGTCGCAGGTATTCCTCGGCGGTCAGCCGCGTCACCGGATGGTCCAGCCAGCCCTCTTCCACCAGCGGCACGAACAGCGGGCAGGCCTGCGAATAGACGCGCAGCGATGGATCGAGCTCGTGCATGCGGCGCGCATAGGCATTGGAATTGATCGTCGTCGGCGTGCCGATGACACCGATCGCGCCGCGGCGGGTCGCGCCGACCGCAGCCTGGGCGCCGGCCTCGATCACGTCCAGCACCGGCAGCTCGCCGGCCCGCGCCTTGACCACGTGCGAGGCGACGGCCGCCATCGTGTTGCAGGCCACGATCAGCATCTTGACGCCCTCGCCGAGCAAGTGATCGGTGATCTGGGCGGTGAAGTGCTCGATCGTCGGCACCGACTTGATACCGTAGGGTACCCGGGCGGTGTCGCCGAAATAGATGATGTCCTCGAGCGGCAGGCGCTCCATCAGCGCACGCACGACCGTCAGGCCGCCGACGCCGGAATCGAAGACACCAATCGGAGCGGACTTGTCGGCAGGCATCGGAAAGCGAGCGGGCAGGGGCTGCGATTCTACCCCAGCCGCGCGCCGCAGGCCGGAGGCCTAGACGTATTCGGTCAGGTGCTCTTCGGTCACCGTCGCCTCGTCGGGCACGGTGCCTTCACGGATCAGGCGCAGCACGATCTCGTCCTCCTGCGGCTGCGGCAGGCAGTACTTGTAGAGCGACTTCTCGTCCGGCAACTCGCGCCAGCGCCCGGCCAGTTCGGCGATCCGCCGGCGCACGTGCTCGGCGCTGATGTGCAGCAGCAGCGCCGGCGCGCCGACGCGGGGGCACTCCTTCTCCTCGGCGATCTGGCTGAACTCCAGATAGCGGGTATAGAAGAAGCGATGTCGGGGATTGATCTCGATCAGGAAGTCGGTGCAGCCCTGCACCCGGTGGGCATAGAT
>JBNLET010000190.1:0-5356 GCA_050305135.1 Rhodocyclaceae bacterium
CACGCGATGGGCCACCACACCTATCTGCTCGACGGCGACAACGTCCGGCACGGCCTGTCGAAGGACCTCGGCTTCACCGACGCCGACCGGGTCGAGAACATCCGCCGCGTCGGCGAGGTGGCCAAGCTGATGCTCGACGCCGGCCTGATCGTGCTGACCGCCTTCATCTCGCCGTTCCGCTCCGAGCGCCGCATGGCCCGCAGCCTGGTCGAGGCCGACGAGTTCATCGAGATCCACGTCGCGACGCCGCTGCAGGTGGCCGAGGAGCGCGATCCGAAAGGCCTGTACAAGAAGGCCCGGCGCGGCGAGCTGAAGAACTTCACCGGCATCGACTCGCCCTACGAGGAGCCGGAAGAGCCCGAGCTGCGCATCGACACCTCCAACTGCTCGCCCGACCAGGCCGCCGACATGGTGATCGAGGCGCTCAAGGCGCACGGCATCCTGCTGACGGCATAGCATGGCCGGGTAAGCTTCCGTTGCAAATATTGCGTTGCGGCAAGCGCAGCCCTTGTCTAGTCTGGTCGCGCATCCAAGAGCGACAGGACAGATGGGTCCGAGAGAACGAATCCACCGCATCGCGCGCCACTTGGCCGGCCTCGCTGCGCAGCGCAGCGAAGCGCCGGTCATCGTGCTCGGCAACCAGAAGGCCGGCACCTCGGCGATCGCCGCGCTGCTCGGCCGGGCGGCCGGGCTGACCACCACGATCGATCTGCGCAACGAGATCTCGCGCCCCACCTTTCACCGGCTGAAGGGCGGCGGGCTGGATTTCGAGCGCTTCATCCGCGGCAACCGGCTCGACTTCTCGCGGCGGATCATCAAGGAACCAAACCTGAGCCTGTTCTATCCGGAGCTGGCGGCCAGCTTTCCGGCGGCACGCTTCGTGTTCATCTTCCGCGAGCCGCGCGACAACGCGCGCAGCATCCTGAACCGGCTTCGCGTGCCGGGCCACCTGCCGGACATCGACTACCACGACTGGCCCGAGATCAGCCCGGCCTGGCGGCTGGTGCTGGACGCCGGCTGGGCCGGCCTGGGCGGCGATTCGTACGTCGCCCGGCTGGCACAGCGCTGGTCGCACATGGCGCGCGTCTACCTGGCGCAGCCGGAGCGCTTCGTGCTGGTGCGCTACGAGGACTTCCGCGCCGACAAGCAGGCCGCGATCCATGCCTTGTGCGCAGCGCTGCAACTGCCGGTGGTGGCCGACATCGCCGGCCAGGTGGATCGCAACTTCCAGCCGCCAGGCGACCGCAACACCGACCTCGCCACCTTCTTCGGCGCCAACTACGGCCTCTTCGAGCAGTACTGCGGCGAAGAGATGATCGCCCTCGGCTACGCCTGAGGCGCGCCGGCCGTTCTCAAAGCGCGATCCGCGGCCGGCCGTCGCGCCAGCGGATCTCGCCGAGCAGGAACAGCGTGCCCGCATGCAGCGCCGCACCGGCCGCGATCATCGCCGCCAGTGCCAGCGCCGGCTGCGCCGGCAGGTGGGGTTTCAGTGCCAGCACGCCGCCCAGCATCATCGAGCTCGCCAGCAGCGACGGCGCGAAGCGGCGGTACATGCGCCAGTAGCCGAGCGAGATCAGCCGGGTCAGCACGAACAGCGAGAAGTGCACCCACAGCACCGCGAAGGACGCATAGGCGAGGGCCACGCCCAGCAGGCCCCACTGCACGCCGATCGCCAGCACGATGGCGGTCAGCGAGGCGTTCAGCAAGGCCATCCGCAATTGCACGTCGGGCCGGTCGATGGCCTGGTACACGGCGCCGGCGGTCGAACCGATCGACTGCACCAGGCCGGCCGCGCACAGGATGCGCAACAGGTCGGCGGTCGGCTGCCATTTATCGCCGTACACGAAGGCGACGAACTCCGGCGCGATCGCGAAGATGCCGAACACCATCGGAAAGCTCACCAGCGAAACACCTTTGGTCATCTTCAGGAAGCCTTCGCGCAGGGCTTTCGGCTGCCCCGCCAGGCGCGAGAAGGCCGGAAACGAAACCCGCGAGACGGCGGTGGATACCGCCTGCAGCGGATAGACCATCAGCCGGTAGGCGAGCGTGTAGAAGCCGAGCGCGGCGGTGCCGAGGAACTTGCCGACGAACAGGTAATCCAGGTTGCGGGCCAGGTAGTTGACGCCGTTGAAGCCGGCCACGTGCAGGCCGAACGGCACCAGGTCGCGCAACGCGGCGCGCTCGAAGATGCGCTTCGGCCGCCAGTCCGATGCCAGCCACAGACCGGCCGAGGTCGCCAGCGGCACCAGCAGCAGTTGCGCTACCAGCGCCCACACGCCGGCGCCGACCCAGGCCAGCACCACGGCAGTCACGCCGGCGAACAGCACCGCCAGCGTCTCGATCAGTGCCAGCCGGCGAAAATCCATCGCCCGCACCAGCAGGCATTGCTGCACGATGCCGAGCGCCCCGGCGACGAACAGCAGCGACAGCACCGTCAGCACCTGCGCCAGCGCCGGCGTCGCGAAGAAGCGCGCCAGCAGCGGCGCCAGCGCCACCGTCAGCAGGCACAGCGCGAGCCCGACCAGTTGGTTCAGCCAGAACATCGACGACAGGTGACGCTCTTGGATCTCGCGCCGCTGCACCAGCGCACCGCTGACGCCGACGTCGTTCAGCAGCATCGCGAAGCCGGTGAACACCGTCGCCATGCCGAGCAGGCCGAAGTCCTCCGGCTGCAGCAGCCGCGCCAGCAGCACGGTCGTGACGAAGACCGTCAGCTGCCGCCCCATCTGCGACATCATCGCCCAGGCGATGCCGCGCGCCACTCCGCGCGCGGCGCCGACGTCCGCGACCGCCCGCCCCGCCTCCCCGGCGATCATCCCGCCACCACCGCTTGCTGCTCGGCCAGGTGCGCCTGCCAGGCCGCATCGACGCAGACGCCGAGCCGGCGGCGGAAGACCTCGGCCGAGAAGCGCTCCGCCTGCCGCCGGCAGGCTTGCGGCGAGGGCGGTTGCGCGAGCGCTTCGAAATCCTCGACCGCCTGCCGGATCGCCGCCACGCTCTGCTCGCGGAAGAACACGCCGCTCTGCGCCGGCCCGGGCTCGCCGACCACGGTCTCGAGCGCGCCGCCCTTGCCGAACGCGATCACCGGCGTGCCGCAGGCCTGCGCCTCGACCGGCAGGATGCCGAAGTCCTCCTCGGCGGCGAAGACGAAGGCGCGGGCCCGCTGCAAATGGTCCACCAGCGCCTCGTTGCCCAGGTAGCCGCGCAGTTCCACGTTCGGCCCGGCTACCGCCCGGGCCCGCTCGAATTCCGGTCCGTCGCCGATCACCACCAGCCGGCGCTGCGGCATCTGCGCGAAAGCCTCGACGATCAGCGGCATCTTCTTGTACGGCACCATGCGCGAGGCGGCCAGGTAGAAGTCCTCCTTGTCGCTGCGCAGCTTGAAGCGCTCCACGTCCACCGGCGGGTGGATCACCTCGGCCTGGCGCCGGTAGGCCTTGCGGATGCGGCGCGCGATGAAGCCCGAGTTGGCGACGAAGCAATCGACGCCGTGGGCGCTGCGCAGGTCCCACATCCGCATGTAGTGCAGGATCGAGCGCGCGATGCCGCTCTTCACGCCCCGCGCCATGCCGGCTTCGGCCAGGTACTGGTGCTGCAGGTCCCAGGCGTAGCGGATCGGCGAATGCACGTAGCTGACGTGCAACTGGTCCGGCCCGGTGATGACCCCCTTGGCCACCGCGTGGCTGCTGGAAACGACCAGATCGTAGGCCGACACGTCCAGTTGCTCGACCGCCAGCGGCATCAGCGGCAGGTAGCTGCGGTATTTCTTCGCTGCCCACGGCAGCTTCTGCACAAAGGTGGTCCGCGCCCGCCGGCCGCCGAGCAGGCGGCGATCCTCGTCCGAGAGGAAATCGACGACCGCGAACAGATCCGCCTGCGGCCAGATGCGCAGCATCTCTTCCAGCACCCGTTCGGCGCCGGCATAGGTGGTCAGCCACTCGTGCACGATCGCCACCCGCGGCTGTCGCGCACCGTCCGGGGCCGGGCTCAGGCGGCCTGCCGCAGCGTCGTCAGCAGGCATTTCGCCGCATATTCCCATTTCAGCTCTTCCACATGTTCTTGGCCGGCCCGCGCCCGCGCCTCGCGCCGTGCCGGATCGCCGACCAGTTCCGACATCCGTGCGGCCAGTGCCGCCGGATCCCTGGGATCGAAGTAGATCGCCGCTTCGCCGCAGACTTCCGGCATCGACGCGGCGTCGGCCGCCAGCACCGGGCAACCGCAGGCCATCGCCTCCACCGGCGGCAGGCCGAAGCCCTCGTACAGCGACGGAAAGACGAAGCAGGCGGCGTGGCGGTACAAGGCCAGCAGTTCGCCATCCGAGACGTAGCCGACGTACTTGACGAAGTCCGGCAGCGGCTGCCCGCCGCCGAACACCTTCGGGTTCTGCCCGCCGGCGACGACGACATCGAAGCCGGCGTCGTCCAGCCGCGATACCGCCTCCACCACGGCGGCGAAGTTCTTGTGCGGCGACAGGCTGCTGACCGCCAGCACGAACGGCCGCCGGCGCAGCAGGTGGCGATCGAGGATGCCCTCGTCCGCTTCGCCGCGCAGCACGTGGTCCGCCCCTTCCGGCAGCACCACCACGTCCTCGCGCGGGCCGAACAGCTCCGCCAGTTCGCGCCGCGAGAACTCCGACACCGTCGCCACCGCCGCCGAGCGGCGATACAGCCGCGGCGTCATGAAGCCGTACCAGCTGCGGAACTTGCGGCTGTAGGACTGGCCGACGCGGAAGGTGGCGGCGTCGTGGATCACCACCAGCTGCCGGCGGCGCGCGACCGGCCCGGTATTGCACAGGTTGACCAGCCAGTCGGCAGCGGCGGCCCGCGGCAGCTCGAGCTGCTCCCACAACTGGCCGTCGAGGCGGCCGGTCGCGCGGCAAGGGATGCTCTGCAGCCAGCCGGGCGCCGCGGTGCCGCGCGGCACGACGGCGTGGATGTCGAGGCCGCAGGCCAGTGCGTCGCCGTCCCGGCGCAGTTGCTCGATGGCGCGCAGCATCTCGCCGGCAAAGCGGTCCACGCCGGTCACCTGCCGGCCGAGAAAGCGGCCGTTGATGCAGATGCTGCGGCTCACCTGCGCTCTCCAAGGCGCGGCAACGCACGGCGGTGATCGGACTGCGCGCTCATGCCGCCCCCGCGGCCGGCTGCAGCCGGCGCCCGAGCCGCGCGCCCAGTTCGATCGCCGGCTGCTCGACGTAGCGGTAGCACAGCGCGGCCAGCACGACCGACAGCGCGACCACCAGCAGTTGCGCCGCCAGCAGGGCCGGCGGCGAGGCGAGCGAGACGCCGGACGCCAGCGCCGAGTGGAACAGCGCGACGACCACCGCCGGATGCAGCAGGTAGATCGAATAGCTGACCCG
>JBNLET010000191.1:0-6092 GCA_050305135.1 Rhodocyclaceae bacterium
AGCATGTCGCGCGCGACGCGGGCGATGTCGAGGGCCTTGCCGCAGGAATTGCGCTTCATGATCGAGGTCAGCTCGACCGCCGCCGATCCTTCCTCCTTCATCCGCCCCAGCCGCAGGCAGCCCTGCAGGCCCAGCGTGATCTCGGTCAGCATGTCGGCCAGCTTCTTCTGGATCAGCTGGTTGGCGGCCAGCGGGCGGCCGAACTGCTTGCGGTCGAGCACGTACTGGCGGGCGGTCTGGTAGCAGAACTCGGCGGCTCCGAGCGCGCCCCAGGCGATACCGAAGCGGGCCGAGTTGAGGCAGGTAAACGGGCCCTTCAGGCCGCGCACTTCGGGGAACACGTTGTCGTCCGGGCAGAACACCTCGTCCATGACGATCTCGCCGGTGATCGAGGCGCGCAGGCCGACCTTGCCGTGGATCGCCGGGGCGGAGAGTCCCTTCCAGCCCTTCTCGAGCACGAAGCCGCGGATATCGCCGGCCTCGTCCTTGGCCCACACGACGAAGACGTCGGCGATCGGGCTGTTGGTGATCCACATCTTGCTGCCGCTGAGCAGGTAGCCGCCGTCCACCTTGCGCGCCCGGCTGGCCATGCCGCCCGGGTCGGAGCCGTGGTCCGGTTCGGTCAGGCCGAAGCAGCCGACCCACTCGCCGCTGGCCAGCTTGGGCAGGTACTTCTTCTTCTGCGCCTCGGTGCCGAACTCGTTG
Source organism: Rhodocyclaceae bacterium (assembly GCA_050305135.1). Classification (GTDB taxonomy): domain Bacteria; phylum Pseudomonadota; class Gammaproteobacteria; order Burkholderiales; family Rhodocyclaceae; genus Cognatazoarcus. Next base: position 706 of record JBNLET010000191.1, read on the forward strand.
ATCGGTACCATCACCAGCGAGGACTGCACGCTCATCATCGAGCGGTAGCCCGAATCGACCCGCTCCACCTCGCGCGCGATCAGGCCGTAGCTGACGTAGCCCATGCCGGCGCCGCCATAGGCCTCTGGGATCGTCGGCCCGAGCAGGCCCAGTTCGCCCATCTCGCCGAAGATCGCACGATCCGTCTCCTCGTTCCGGAAGGCCTGCTGCACGCGCGGCATCAGCTTGTCCTGGGCGTAGGCGCGGGCGGTGTCGGCGACCATGCGCTCCTCCTCGCCGAGTTGCTGTTCGAGCAAGAGCGGATCGAGCCAATCGAAGGTCGGACGGGAGCTGGACATATGCGCAAACCTCATTCGTTCGGAAGCGGCGCGGCGCGCCGCGAGAACCCCAATCTAGTCGTGCAGTACGCAGCCGGCAAGCGAGTTTTGCGTACCAACTTGTGCGTTTTTAGAACTTGATGGCTCGAAATGCATCTGCGGCGGAGCCGCCGGCGGACGCCACATTCGCTACCGAAACCCCCACAGGAAACCACGCCAATGCCAAAGACATTATTCGGCAGGCGCACAAGCCGATCGATGCCGGACATGGCATCCATTCGAAAAAGTTGACCTCGCTCCGCGGCGGCGCAAGATGGAAACCATGCCGCGCCCGCTTCCCTCCCGCCCGCCCGACGCCGCTGCGCTGCCGTGCGCCGCAGCCGCGGTTCGAAACGCCCGCCTGTTCGGAACGGCCGCCCTGTCGGCCTGTCTGCTGCTGCCCGGCTGCGCGTCGGACGGTGCGATCGTCGAGCACTACACCGACTGGGACCGCGCCGGCGCCTGCACCGGCCCGGATGCCGGCCCCTGGGGCAGCTCGCTCGGCGGCCCCGAGCTCGGGCCCTGCATGTTCCCGGGCCGCTTCGTCTGGATCACCTACGACGCACTATGGTGTTCGAGCTGCGAGCCTCAGATCGGTGCCAGCCGGGACGCCGCCGCCCGCGCCGCCGCCGACACGGTGTTCGTCACGGTCATCACCGGCGGAGAGGCGATGTTGCAACCCGTCGGCCGCGAGGAACTGCGGCAATGGGTCGAGGACCACGGCCTCGATCCGGCCCTCGTCGTATCCGAAGGCGCCACCTCGCGCTCGCTGCCGCAGCACGCGCTGATCGGGCCGGACGGACGCACCCGGCTGCGCTTTATCGGCATGATGGGTGCGGAGCGCATGCTGGAGACGATCGACGCCTTCCGTCGCGACAAACGCAGCCCGCCGCAATTCGAGCAGTGACGCCCGACAGGCCGCGGACAAGCGGCAAGCCAGCGCACGAAATGCGATGATGGCGGCTCGCCAACGTCGCATCGAGGCAGTCGCCGTGCCCCACCGTGAGGCCTGTGCCGATCCGAAGCCCCCCTGGCCCGGGCCGCAGCTCGAGGTGGTGGTCGAGGTGCCGCGCGGCAGCTTCCTGAAGCGCGGCTCGAGCGGACACGTGGATTTCGTCTCGCCGCTGCCCTGCCCGTTCAACTACGGCGCGGTCCCTGCGCTGATCGGGCTGGAGGGCGACCTGCTCGACGCGCTGGTGCTCGGCCCCAGGCTGCCCGCCGGCCACCGGCTGCAGGTGGCGAGCTGGGGCGCAATCGTATTGACCGACCGCGGGCTGGTGGACCACAAGCTGGTGTGCTGCGCGACCCGGCCGAGCGAAGCGCAGATGCGATTCGTGCTGAACTTCTTCCACTTCTACGCGCGCTGCAAGGCGCTGCTCAACCTGTGCCGCGGCCGGCCGGGCCGCAACGCGTGCGAGGGCTGGTGCAGCAGCGAGTACGCCCTCTCATGCGCCCGTCCGCGCGGGGCGGACTGGCCGGGCCCGCTGGTGAGATTCTGAAAGCAGGCGGAACCCTCGCCCGCCCGGCCCGGTATAAAGAAGAGTCGGCCGGCTCTACTCGGATCCCCACCAATCATGCCCCGCCTCGATGCACGCAGACTGTTGCGGCGACTGCTGACCATCCTGGCAGCCACCTTCCTGCTGCCGGTGACGGCCGGCGTGGCGACGCACTACTTGCAGAGCGAGCGGCCCACCGACTGGCGCACGGCCAGGCGCGACAGCGCCGGCCTGGCCCCCTCGCCGGCCGACACGCCGGCGGCGGTGATCCAGGTCTATGCGGCGCGCGCCTTCCGCTGGCGCGGCGCCTTCGGCGTGCACACCTGGATCGCCGCCAAGCCCACCGGCGGCGCCCGCTACACCCGCTACGAGGTGATCGGCTTCGCGCTGCGCCACGGCGGCTCGGCGGTGCGCATCCACGACGGCACGCCGGACGGCTACTGGTACGGCAGCCGGCCGGAGCTGCTGCGCGAGCTGCGCGGCGGCGCCGAGGTGGACGCCTTGATCGGGCGCATCGACACGCTGGCCCGCAACTACCCGTACGACCACCGCTACCGGGTCTGGCCGGGACCGAACAGCAACACCTTCACCGCCTACATCGCCCGCGCGCTGCCCGAACTGGACCTCGACCTGCCGCCGACCGCGATCGGCAAGGACTACCTGCCCGGCGGCCGCTGGATCGCCCGGGCGCCGAGCGGGCGCGGCCTGCAGATCTCGCTCGGCGGCCTGCTGGGGCTGATCGCGGCGCCCGAGGAAGGCATCGAGCTGAACCTGCTGGGCCTGTCGGCCGGGCTCGACTTCTCGCCGCCGGCATTGAAACTGCCCGGCCTCGGCCGCATCGGACCGAGCCCGGATCCGGCGCGGCCGAGCCCCTCGTAGCGGGCGGCGGGCTCAGCCGATCAGTCCGCCGGTGGGCGAACTCGGCACGCCGCTGTAGCTGCGCTTCGGCATCCGCCCCGACAGGAAGGCGCCGCGGCCGGCCTCGACCGCCAACGCCATCGCGCGCGCCATCCGCAGCGGATCGCCGGCATGGGCGATGGCGCTGTTCATCAACACCCCGTCGCAGCCCAGCTCCAGCGCGATCGCGGCGTCCGAGGCGGTGCCGACGCCGGCATCGACGATCACCGGCACGCGCGCCTGCTCGATGATGATCGACAGGTTCCAGGGGTTCAGGATGCCCATGCCGGAGCCGATCAGGCTGGCCAGCGGCATCACCGCGATGCAGCCCAGGTCCTCCAGCATGCGGGCCTGCACCGGGTCGTCGGAGCAATAGACCATCACCTCGAAGCCGTCGCGCACCAGTTCGCCGGCGGCCTTCAACGTCTCCGGCATGTTCGGGAACAGCGTGCGCTCGTCGCCCAGCACCTCGAGCTTGACCAGCGCGTGGCCGTCCAGCAGTTCGCGCGCCAGTTGCAGCGTGCGCACCGCCTCGAGCGCGCTGTAGCAGCCGGCGGTGTTGGGCAGGATCGTGAAGCGCTCCGGCGGCAGCACGTCGAGCAGGTTGGGCCGGTCCGGATCCTGCCCGATGTTGCTGCGCCGGATCGCCACCGTCACGATCTCGGCGCCGCTCGCCTCGACCGCGGCGCGGGTCTCGTCGAGGTCATGGTACTTGCCGGTGCCGACCAGCAGCCGCGAGCGGAACACCCGCCCGGCCAGCTTGAGCGGGTCGTTCGACGTTTCGTGCAAGGCGTTCACGCTGCGCTCCTCAGGCCGGCCGGGCCATCTTCTTGCCGAGCGCCTCGCTGGCGTAGCCCAGCGCGAGGCCGGCGACCCACGACAGGATGACGAAGGCGATGCTGTCGTCCACCTTTCCACCGGAGCCGAAGTAGGTCGCCGCGCCGAGGAAGGCCGCCGGCGTGTAGGACAGCGCGGGGATATCGGACAGCGCCACCAGCACGAAGGCCAGGATCGCCACCAGCACGATCAGGGCCGGCAGTCCGCCGCCGAGCTGGCCGACGCCGAACATCGTCAGCGCCGTCAGCAGGATCGCCGCGGTGCTGGTGGCCAGCGGCTTGACGACCCCTTCGCGTCCGCCCCCGGCGGCATAGAAGGCCGCCCAGGCGACGAATCCGATCCACGGGTAGAAGCGCAGCTGCGGCATGCCGATGCTGACATAGACCCACACCGCCACCAGCAGGGCAATGCTGAGGCCAAGCGCGTGCAAGAGTTTCATGGGTGTCTCCTGGTTTCTGGTTTGAAAGCCGCGCCGGATGACGCGGAGGTACAGGCAGCCGCCCTGCCGGGCCGCTGCCGGACTCGAAGCCGATCGCTCCTGGCGGCGGGTCGCGCGGCCCGGCCCGCCGCAGCGCCCCCCGGGCCGTCGCCCGCGTCCGCCGGCACCTTAGCCGCCGCCGACGGCCACGACGATCTCGACGCGGTCGCCCGCCTGCAGCACGTGCTGCTCGTGCTCGCTGCGCGGCTCGATGCGGCCGTTGCACTCCACCGCCACGCGGCGCCCGGCGTAGCCGAGATCGAGCAGCAGGTCCGAAATGCGCCAGCCGGCCGGCACCCGCAGCGGTTCGCCGTTGACCCGGATGTCATTCATGCCGACCCTCGGGCGCGGGCGGCGGCGGCGACCTGTTCGGCCTGGTAGGACGAGCGCACCAGCGGTCCGGCGGCCACTTCGTCGAAGCCGAGTTCCAGCCCGATCCCGCGCAGCCGCGCGAAGGCCTCGGGCGCCAGGTAGCGGCGCACCGGCAGATGCTCGCGCGAGGGCTGCAGGTACTGGCCCAGGGTCAGGATGCGGCAGCCGTGGGCGCGCAGGTCGCGCATCACGGCGACCACCTCGTCGTCCGTCTCGCCCAGGCCGAGCATCAGACCGGACTTGGTCGGCACGCGCCGCAGGCGCCGCGCGGCGTCCACCAGCAGGCGCAGCGAGCCGAGGTAGTCCGCGCCCGGCCGCGCCTCGCGGTACAGGCGCGGCACCGTCTCGATGTTGTGGTTGAAGATGTTTGGCGGCGCCTCGGCGAGGGTGCGCAGCGCCAGCTCCGCACGGCCGCGAAAATCCGGCGTCAGCACCTCGATCGCGAGGGTCGGCGAGGCGGCGCGCAGCGCCCGGATGCAGGCCGCGAAATGCGCCGCGCCGCCGTCGCGCAGGTCGTCCCGGTCCACCGAGGTCAGCACCACGTGGCGCAATCCCATTGCCGCCACGGTCGCGGCGAGTTGCGCCGGCTCGTCCGGGTCCGGCGGCAGCGGCCGGCCGTGGGCCACGTCGCAGAACGGGCAGCGGCGGGTGCAGATGGCGCCGAGGATCATGAAGGTGGCGGTGCCGCCGGCGAAGCACTCGCCGATGTTGGGGCAGGCGGCCTCCTCGCACACGGTGTGCAGCCGGTGAGCGCGCAGCACCGACTGCAGCGCCCGCACCTGCGGCGTACCCGGGTCCCGCGCCCTCAGCCAGGGCGGTTTCGGCGGCGACACGATGCGCCGGTCCACCCGCACCGGAATGCGGGCGAGCTTGTCCGCGCCGCGCATCGCGGCGGCGGTCGATCTAATCTGCATGGCATTGCTCCTGGGGCATGCCACGGACCGGCCACGC
>JBNLET010000192.1:0-14962 GCA_050305135.1 Rhodocyclaceae bacterium
GGTGCCGGTGATGGCCAGGATGCGGCACGCGCCGCGCGCCGAAAGCTCGTCCAGCGCCCTTGCCAGCAGGGCCATCTCGCCGGTCACGGTGATGCCGCGGCCGCGAGCCTCAGCCACCAGCGGCATGCGGGGATCGAGGCCCGGGCTGATCGCGAGCACCTCGACGCCGTCCAGCAGGCTGGGCGCGAACGGCCCGAAGGCGCTGCGCACCGTGGGCAGATCGCGCTGCAGGCGGTCGGCTCCCGGTGGCAGGTCGCGGCTGTCGGCGACCGTCACGCGGGCGCCTTCGCGGGCCAGCCAGCGGGTCATGGCGAGGCCCGACTCCCCGAGCCCGAGGACCAGCACCGACTTGTCTTTCCAGGCTTGGCTCATCGTCTAGCGCAGCTTCAGGGTGGACAGGCCGAACAGGACCAGCATGATCGTGATGATCCAGAAGCGGACCACGACCTGCGTCTCCTTCCAGCCGCCGAGTTCGTAGTGGTGATGCAGCGGCGCCATGCGGAAGATCCGCTTGCCGCCCGTGACGCGGAAATAGAGCACCTGGACCATCACCGAGAGCGCCTCGGCGACGAACAGCCCGCCCATGATGAAGAGCACGATCTCCTGCCGCACGATGACCGCCACGGTGCCCATCGCCGCACCCAGCGCCAGCGCGCCGACGTCGCCCATGAAGACCTCGGCCGGGTAGGCGTTGAACCACAGGAATCCGAGGCCGGCGCCGCACATGGCGCCACAGAACACCGCCAGTTCGCTAGCGCCTGCGATGTAGGGCAGACCGAGGTATTTCGAGAATCCGGCGTGGCCGGCCACGTAGGCGAACACCGCCAGCGCGGCCGAGACCATCACCGTCGGCATGATCGCCAGGCCGTCGAGACCGTCGGTGAGGTTCACCGAGTGGCTGGTGCCGTTGATGACGAAATAGGACAGCACGACGAAGCCGAAGGCGCCGAGGGGATAGGCGACGGACTTGAAGAAGGGCACGATCAGCTCGATCTGCGCCGGCTCGGTGGCGGTGACGCCGAGATAGACCGCTGCGCTGGCGGCGATCAGCGAGGTCCACAGGTATTTCCAGCGACTCGCCAGACCCTTCGGGTCGCGATGGACGACCTTCTTCCAGTCGTCCACCCAGCCCACCGCACCGAAGCCGAGGGTCACCAGCAGCACGGTCCACATGTAGCGGTTGGAAAGGTCGCCCCACAGCAGCATCGTGATCGCGATCGCGATCAGGATCAGGGCCCCGCCCATGGTGGGCGTGCCCGCCTTGGTCAGGTGGGACTTGGGGCCGTCGTCCCGAACCGCCTGGCCAATCTTCTTGGCCGCCAGCCAGCGGATCACCGCCGGGCCGAAGATGAAGGAGACCACCAGCGCCGTCAGGGCAGCCAGCACCGTGCGCAGCGTGATATAGCCGAACACGTTGAAGGCCCTGATGTCCTGGGCGAGCCAATTGGCGATTTCCAGCAGCATTCCTGTTCTTCTTCCGTTCGCTGGCCTGCGGCCGGCAGCCCGATTCCTCAGTTCCTGGGGACGACGATCGCGTCCACCACCCGTTCCATCTGCATGAAGCGCGACCCCTTCACCAGCACCACGGTGTCCGCATCCATGACCTTCTTCAGCGCCACGACGAGTTCCTCGAGGCGGGCAAAATGGTGCCCGCGATCGCCGAAGTTGCGCGCCGCCACCTCGCTCATCTCGCCCAGGGCGAAGAACTGGTCGATGCCCTGGCTCTTGGCATAGCCGCCCACCTCATCATGCAGCTGGGCGCTGTTCGGCCCGACCTCGGCCATGTCGCCGAGAACCAGCACGGTGCGGCCGGGGGTGGCGGCCAGCACATCGATGCCGGCGCGGACCGAATCCGGATTGGCGTTGTAGGTGTCGTCGATGACGACCGCGGCATTGAGGCCGGCCTTGCGCTCGAGCCGGCCCTTGGTGCCGGTGTAGGCCTCCAGGCCGCGGCTGACGGCCTCGAGGGAGACGCCAGCGCCGAGGGTGGCCGCGACGGCGGCCAGGGCGTTGACCGCGTTGTGGCGGCCCGGCACCAGCAGCTCGATCCCGGCATTGCCGACAGGAGTGTGCACCGTCAGGGTCGATCCCTGCCCTTTCAGGATGTAAGCACCCGATACGTCGGCGTCCTGCTCGACGCCGAATCGCACCGTGCGATGGGCTCCGGCCAGGCGCCGCCAGAGCAGTGCGTGGGGGTCATCGGCATTGACGACGGCGGTGCCGTCCTCGGCCAGCCCGCCATAGATCGCGCCCTTCTCGCGAGCCACTTCGTCGAGGCTGCCCATGCCGGCCAGATGCGCCCGATGGGCGTTGGTGACCAGCGCCACGGTGGGCATCGCGATCGACGCGAGCCAGGCGATCTCGCCCGGCCGGTTCATGCCCATCTCGACGATCGCGTAGCGGTGGGCCGGGCGCAGACCGAGTACGGTCAGGGGCAGGCCGATGTCGTTGTTCAGGTTGCCCCGGGTCGCCAGCACGGCGCTGGCAGGATCGACGCCGTCGAGCGCTGCCTGCGCACGCAGGATCGCGGCGCACATCTCCTTGACGGTGGTCTTGCCGTTGCTGCCGGTGACGCCGATCAGCGGGATATCGAAACGGCCGCGCCAGTGGGCGGCCAGCGTGCCGAGCGCGAGCCGCGTGTCGGGCACCACCAAGAGCGGCAGCTCGTCGTTGCCGCCCTGCTCGTACCAGCGCCGGTCCACCATCGCGGCCGCGGCGCCGCCTTCGATGGCCTGGCGGACGAAGTCGTGGCCGTCGAAGCGCTCGCCGCGCAGCGCGACGAACAGCTGGCCCTTGGCGAGCGCGCGGGTGTCGCTGCCGACAGCGTCGAACGCGACCGCCGCGGTGGCCTCGCCACCGGTCGCCCGCGCCGCCCGATCGAGCTTCATCATCGTCACGGCGCCGCTCCTGCCGCGGCGCGCCAGGCGGCCAGCGCCAGCCGGGCCTGCTCGAGGTCGGAATAGGGCCGGCGCACGCCGCCCGCCTCTTGGTAGTTCTCGTGACCCTTGCCGGCGACCACCACGACGTCGTCGGCGCTGGCGCCGTCCAGCGCCTGCTGGATCGCCTGCGCCCGGTCGAGCATGGTTTCGGCGCCCGGCGCCGCCGCCGCGATGTCGGCGATGATCGCGGCCGGATCCTCGCCGCGCGGATTGTCGCTGGTGACGATCACCCGATCGGCCAGCCGACTGGCGACTTCGCCCATCAGCGGCCGCTTGCCGGCGTCGCGATCGCCACCGCAGCCGAACACGCAGACCAGCCGCCCGCCTCGCGCTTCGGCGGTGGGCCGCGTCGCGGCCAGCACCTGCGCCAGCGCGTCGGGCGTGTGGGCGTAGTCGACCACCAGCAGCGGCTCGGCGATGCCGCCGAACAGCTGCATCCGTCCCTCCGGCGCCGCCAGATGGGCCACCACGCCGGCCGCCTCGGAAAGCTCGACGCCCCGCGCCAGCAGCGTGCCGATCACCGCCAGCATGTTGGAGACGTTGAAGGCGCCGATGCTGTTCGGGCTCATCGGGATCCGTTCGTCGCCCCACACCAGCTCGAAATGCTGTCCGGCGGCGGTGGTGATCAGATTGTCGGCCAGCAGGTATCCCGCGCCGGCGGTCTCCCCGAGACGGGCCCGTTCGAGCGTGTAGGCGATGACCGGAATATCGCGGGCGAGCAGCAACTCGGCCTGTTGCCGACCGAACGCGTCATCGGCGTTGATGACCGCCGCATGGATTTCCGGCCGCGCGAACAACAAGGCCTTGGCGCGGGCGTAGTTCTCCATGCTGCCGTGGTAGTCCAGGTGGTCGCGGGTCAGGTTGGTGTGGATCGCGACGTCGAAGCGCACGCCGTTGATCCGCCCCTGGTCGAGACCGATCGAGGACACCTCCATCGCCGTGGCGTCGGCGCCGGCACGCTCCAGCCGATCGAGCTGGCGATGCACGTCCACCGCGTCCGGCGTGGTGTGCAGGCCGGCCTCGAGTTGACCCGGGAATCCGCAGCCCAGCGTGCCGATCACGCCGCAGCCCGCGCCCAGCTCCTGCAGCGCGCGGGCGATCCACTGGCTGACCGTGGTCTTGCCGTTGGTGCCGGTGACGCCGGCCACCCACAGCCGGCGACTCGGCTCGCCGAACACTTGGTCGGCCAGGTGGCCGACCAGTTCGCGCAAGCCCTGCACCGGCAGGTTCGGTGCCGACACCGCCGGCGGCCAGGCGCCGTCCTCGGCTTCCCACAGTACCGCGGCGGCGCCGCGGGACACCGCATCGGCAATGAAGCGCCGCCCGTCGGTGCTGAACCCCGGGCAGGCCACGAAAAGGTCGCCGGCGGCGACGGTGCGCGAATCGGCGGCGATCCCCTTCGGCACGACGCCCATCCCGTTCAGCCGGGCGAGGAGTTGGCGGGCCTGCACGGTATTCACATGCGCTCCGCGGCAGCGCCGTGCTGCGCCACCTTGACCGGCACCAGCGGCGCGTCCGGCGCCACCCCCATGCTGCGCAAGGCGCCGGCCACGATCTGGCCGAACACCGGACCGGCGACCGAGCCGCCGTAGTACTTGCCGTTGTCCGGCTCGTCGATCATCACCGCGACGACGATGCGCGGATCCGACATCGGCGCGATGCCGACGAAGGAGGCGACGTACTTGTCCGCGTAGCGGCCGTCTTCGAGCTTGTGGGCGGTACCGGTCTTGCCGCCGACCCGGTAGCCGGCGACGTGGGCCATCGGCGCCGTGCCGCCGGGCTGCACTACCATTTCCAGCATGCTGCGGATCTGGCTTGCGGTCTGGGCCGAATACACCCGCTGGCCCTCGATCGGCGCAGCGGCGGCGCGCAGCAGCGTGACCGGTACCACGTCGCCGTCGCGGGCGAAAGCAAGATAGGCGTGGGCCATCTGCATCAGCGTCACCGAGATGCCGTGGCCGTAGGACATCGTGGCCTGCTCGATCGGCTTCCAGCTGCTGGCCGGGCGCAGCCGACCGGCCGCCTCGCCCGGAAACCCGAGCCCCAGCGGCGTGCCGAAGCCGAGCCGGTCGAAGTAGCCCCACATCACCTCGGGCTTGAAGTCCAGCGCCATCATCGCGGCGCCGACGTTGGACGACTTCTGGATCACTTCGGCCACCGTCAGCAGGCCGTGCTTCCTGGTGTCGTGGATCGTCGCGCCGCCGATCGTCATGCGGCCCTCGCCGGTGTCGACGACGGTGTCGAAGCGGTACTTGCCCTGCTGCAGCGCCATCGCGGCCGTGAACGGCTTCATCGTCGAGCCGGGTTCGTAGGCATCGGTCAGCGCCCGATTGCGCAGCCGCGGGCCGCTCAGCGAGCGGCGGTCATTGGGGTTGTAGGACGGGCTGTTGACCAGCGCCAGCACTTCGCCGCTGCGCGCATCCAGCACGACGACGCCGCCGGCGCGGGCCTTGTTGCTGCCGACCGCCTCCTTCAGCGCCGAGTAGGCCAGGTACTGGATCTTGCCGTCGATCGACAGGCGGATGTCCTGGCCCTGCTGCGGCAGCCGGATCGACTCGACGTCCTCGACGATGCGCCCGCGCCGATCCTTGATCACCCGGCGCGAGCCGTCGGTGCCCGACAGCCGCTCGTCGAAGGCCAGTTCGACGCCCTCCTGGCCGTTGTCGTCCACGCCAGTGAAACCCAGCACGTGGGCCGTCATCTCGCCGCCCGGGTAGTAGCGGCGGTACTCCTGCAGCAGATGAATGCCCGGGATGCCGAGCGCCTCGACCTTGTCGGCATCGGCCGGCGAGAGCTGACGCTTCAGATAGGTGAAGTCGCCGGTCTCGTTCAGCCTGCGGCTCAGCGCGCGCACGTCCAGTTCGAGCAGGGATGCCAGCTTGCGCAGTTGCGCCGGCTCCGCCGCCGGCTGCTCCTCGCCGTCCTTGCCGGGGCCCGGCGGCGACCAAGCGACCGATTTCACCGGCGTGCTGATCGCCAGCACGTCGCCGTTGCGGTCCAGGATCCGGCCGCGGTTGGCCGGCATCGTCAGCACGCGCGAAAAGCGCGACTCGCCCTTGGCCTGCAGGAAATCGTCATTGACCCCCTGCAGGTAGGCGGCACGGCCGACCAGCGCGAAGGAGCCGGCCAGCAGGGCCAGCAGAACGACGCGCGGGCGCCAGATCGGCAGGTCCCGCGCGAGCAAGGGGTTGTGGTTGAAGGTGACGCTGCGGCTCTTTCGCTTCATCGCGGTCGCTCCAGCAGCAGAATCTTCGCCGGATCCGGCAGCGACATGTGCAGCCGCTCGCGCGCAATGCGTTCGACGCGCGAGTGGTTGGCCAGCGTGCTCTGCTCCAGCTGCAGTTGTCCCCATTCGACATCGAGCTGGGCCATCCGCTCCCGCTCGCGTTCGTAGGCGGTCACCAGCTTGCGCGACTCGTGCTGGGACGACACCACGCCCAGCGCGCTCAGCACCACCAGCGCGATCAGCACGATCTGCAGGCGACTCATGCCGCCACCTTTTCGGCCACCCGCATCACCGCGCTGCGGGCACGCGGATTGGCGGCCACCTCGGCCTCGCCCGGCCGCAGCGGCTTGCCGACCAGTGTCAGGCGCGGTGGCGGCAGCTCGCTCGCCCTGAGCGGCAGCCGGGAGGGCAGCTGCGGCGGGCGCGCGGCGTCACGCATGGCGCGCTTGACGATCCGGTCCTCGAGCGAATGGAAGCTGATCACCACCAGCCGGCCGGCCGGCGCCAGCCGCTCGACGCACTGCGGCAGCACTAGCGAAAGCTCTTCGAGCTCCTGATTGACGAGAATCCGTAGAGCCTGGAAGGTGCGCGTCGCCGGATGCTGGCCCGGCTCACGTGTACGGACCGCCTTCTCCACGACAGCGGCAAGTTGTCCAGTGGTTGCAACAGGTTGCCCTGCCCGAGCAGCAACAAGCGCCTTTGCAATCGCATGAGCAAACCGTTCTTCCCCATAGTCCTTCAGCACCTCCCTGATCTGGCCCACCGAGGCCTCGGCCAGCCATTGCGCCGCGGTCACGCCGCGGCTCGTATCCATCCGCATGTCGAGCGGCGCGTCGAAGCGGAAACTCATGCCGCGGGACGCCTCGTCCAGCTGCGGCGAGGACACGCCCAGGTCCAGCAGCACGCCCTGCACCAGGCCGATGCCGTGGGCATCGAGCGCCTGCGCCAGCTCGCTGAACGGCGCATGGACGATCGTGAAGCGCGGGTCCTCGATGTCGGCGGCGCTGCCGACCGCGACCGGGTCGCGATCGAGCGCGATCAGCCGGCCGCTCGGACCCAGGCGGGCCAGGATCGCCCGGCTGTGGCCGCCGCGGCCGAAGGTGCCGTCCACGTAGACGCCGTCGGCGCGGATCGCCAGCGCCTCGACGGCCTCCTGCAGCAGCACGGTGACGTGTTCGGTCGCGCGGCTCACAGCGAGAAGCTCTCCATGCCCGGCGGCAACAGATCGGCGCCGATCGCCAGCATCTTCTCCTGCTCGGCCAGCCAGCCGGCATCGGACCAGAGTTCGAAGTGGGCCCCCTGCCCGACCAGCCAGACCTGCTTCTCGAGTTGGGCGAACTGGCGCAGAGAGGGCGAGACCAGCACGCGGCCGGCCGCATCCATCGACTCCTCCTGCGCGAAACCGACCAGCAGGCGCTTCAGCAGTGCGGCACGGGGCTCGAAACTCGAGGCCCGCAGCACTTCGTCGCGCTTCGGCTCCCAGGCCGGTTCGGGATACAGCAGCAGGCAGCGGTGCGGGTGGGCGGTCAGCACCAGGCGGCCGGCGGAGGCGGCTGAGGCGGCGGACAGGGCATCCCGGTGCTTCGCCGGTATGGCGATGCGCCCCTTCGCATCGAGCGTGAGCTGTGACGCCCCCTGAAACATGCCGCCTTGTCCCCTTCTCGCGGACGAGCATGCCGTCCACTTTCACCCACTTTTGTCCACTAATCACCACTGTAGTGGAACGGACATCTGCGGTCAAGCCGCGATCAGCGAATTTCTTTCGTGGACACAATGACTTAGCAGTTGCACGCGAGGACATGCCCGGCATCGAAAAAAGCCTTTCAAATCAAGCCGGATAGGCGGAATGCTGAGAAAATGGCTCAGATCGGGGCCGATTCGCCGATCTGGTGGGAGAAAGTGGGATGCGTGCCCAGTCGCGGTCGCGAAGTGGGGGAAGGTGGGAAGTTCGCCGATAAGCCGGGTTCTGTCGGACACCCGAAGGTGCCGGGCAACCATTCCTCTGGGCGACGCGTTGCCGCGCCGCTCTAGCAGCCTACCCGGGAGCGGCGCGAGCCACGCCGATGCTCCCCTATTTGGCCTTGCCCCGGATGGGGTTTACCGTGCCGTGCCTGTTGCCAGCCACGCGGTGGGCTCTTACCCCACCGTTTCACCCTTGCCCGGCACCCGGTGCCGTCGGCGGTTTCCTCTCTGTTGCCGGCAGCGCGCGTCCAGGGTCGCCCCACCGGCATGGCCGGTCCGGATCGACGCTCGCTGCGAGTCGCCCCTGCGGACGACACTTTCCGTCGCTTTGGTCTTTCGACTTATGGCGCCCGGCCGTTAGCCGGCATCCTGCTCTGCGGGGCCCGGACTTTCCTCGACGCGACTGGCGCGCCGCGGTTGCCTGGCGAACTTCCCGCGCCGGATTATATACAGCGCAGGCCCGACCGTCCGGCACTTCGCCGCGGGCGGAACTGCTGCGAGCGGTAGTAGCCGGCCACCTCGTTGGCGGGGGTCAGCTGCGGCAGGCCGAGCAGCGGCAAGGGCGCGAAGTCCCGTGGCGACAGCGCCTCGCCGCGCGCCAGCAGCCAATCCGCCAGCCAGCGGTCCGCTTCGCGACGCTGCCGCTCGGCGTCGTCGGCCAGCCACGCCGCCGCGACCTGTCGATAGAGCGCCTTGCCGCACAGGCCTTCGAACGGCGCGCGCAGCGCATCCAGCGTTGCATGGCCGACCACCAGCACGCGACACAGGCGCCAGAATTCGTCGCGTCGACCGTGCAGGACGTCCTGCCAGCGATGCTCGCGCAACGCGTCGAGCAGGCCGGCGTCACTGGATACGACCAACAGCCCGCACTCGTCGAACAGCGTCAGCGCATCGCGCAGCGGTCCCCGCGCACGGCCTGCGGGGGCGCTCAGCTGGCCGCAATGCAGCGCGTTGATGGCCGCCTTGGCGTGCGGGAACACCTGCCAGACGAGGGCGTTGAAGAAGTCGTGCCAGCACTCGGGGCGGGTCGGCAGGCGGCCGGTTTCGGCAATGCCGAGCTCGTAGTCGGCGGCCGGCACGGCGCCGGCCGCGACCAGGCGGACTTCGTGTCCGCGGCAGGTGCGGGGCCTGTCGGCCGTCAGCATCGCATCGAGGCGTTCGAGCGGCGGCGGCAGCGCCGGCCCGGCTTCGCCGATCAGCGACGCATACGGCTCGAACAGTCGCTGCAGGCCCGGCGACAGGGCGTCGACTTCAAGAGCCACCGACCCGGCCGCCGACCCCCTCGGCCGGCGCAAACACCAGTTCGCCGTCGCGGCGCAGGAAGCTGCCGACTTCGCGTCCTGGCGGCTGGGCCGGATGATCGGCCCATTCCTGCACCAGGCATTTGTCGGTGCTGGCTAGGTACCAGCGCTCGCCGTCGCGGAAGGCCCACAACAGGTTGCCGGCTTCGAAGACGTCGATGCGCACCGATTCGGTGGTGCCGGGCGCGATCGGGTAGCGCCGCTGGCATTTCGGCAGGCGCGACACCACCAGCGACTGCTCGACCTCGGAATTCCAGAAATAGCGCTGTTCGCGGATCAGCGAGATGGCGTGCTGGCTGCCGTCCACCATGAACGGCGCGGCCGAATTCTCGCACCCCGCCAGCATCGTGGCGGCGGCGACCAGGAACCAGCGCAGGCGCGAGAGCGTCATCGCCGTGTCCCGTCAGCCGAGCCGCCAGGCCACCGGCTCGCCGGCGCGCAGCGGTACCAGCGGATCGTCCGCCAGGTAGGGCAGGCGCTCGGGCACCTGCCAGGGTTCGCGGCTCAGCGTGATCGTGTCGCGATTGCGCGGCAGGCGGTAGAAATCGGCACCGTTGAAGCTGGCGAAGGCTTCCAGCCGGTCCAGCGCGCCGGCCTGCTCGAACGCCTCGGCGTACAGCTCGATCGCCGCATGCGAGGTGTAGCAGCCGGCGCAGCCGCAGGCCGCCTCCTTGGTGCTGCGCGCATGGGGCGCCGAATCGGTGCCGAGGAAGAAGTGCGCGTCGCCCGAGGTCGCCGCGGCCACCAGGGCCCGGCGATGCTTTTCGCGCTTCAGTACCGGCAGGCAGTAATGATGGGGCCGGATGCCGCCGGCGAAGATGGCGTTGCGATTCAGCAGCAGATGGTGGGCGGTGATCGTCGCACCGATGCGGCCGTCGCCGGCCGTCACGAAATCCGCCGCCTCGGCGGTCGTGATGTGCTCGAAGACGATGCGCAGCGCAGGGAAACGCGCCGCCAGCGGTGCCAGAGTGCGATCGATAAAGACGCGCTCGCGATCAAAGATATCCACGTCAGCATGGGTCACCTCGCCGTGTACACAGAGCACCAGACCGCTCTTCTCCATGGCCTCGAACACCGGAGCGAGTCCGTCGATCGAGGTCACGCCGGCGTCGGAGTTGGTGGTCGCGCCGGCCGGGTAGAGCTTGGCGGCCAGGACGAAGCCGCTCTCGCGGGCCCGCCGGATCTCCTCCGGCGAGGTCCTGTCCGTCAGGTATAGCGTCATCAGCGGTTCGAACTTGAGCCCGGCCGGCAGCGCCGCCAGGATGCGGCCGCGATACGCCTCGGCCTGCGCCACGCTGACCACCGGCGGGCGCAGGTTCGGCATGATGATGGCGCGGCCGAAGCGGCGCGCCGTGTCGGCCAGCACCGCCGCCAGCGCGTCGCCGTCGCGCAGGTGCAGATGCCAGTCGTCGGGTCGGGTCAGGGTCAGGGTCTTCATGCGGATTCCGGTGGCTGACGATGTCGCATTTTATCTGCCCGCGACAGCGGCCACAGCCGTTAGTCGGATGCGCGCAGTTCGAGTGCGCGCTGGTAGAGCTGCTTGCGGTTGACCCCGGTGATCTCGGCCGCCAGCCGGGCCGCGCTCTTCAGCGGCATCTCGTCGAGCAGCAGGCGCAGCACGCGCTCGGCCTCGGCCGGCAGGCCCTCGCGCGGCGGCGGCGCGGAGACCAGCAGTACGAATTCGCCCTTCAGCCGGTTCGGGTCGGCGTCGAACCAGGCCGGCGCCGCCGCCAGCGGCATCCGCACGATCTGCTCGAAGAGCTTGGTTAGCTCGCGGCAGACCACCAGTTCGCGCCCCTCGCCCAGGACTGCCAGCATGTCTTCGACCGCTTCGCGCACCCGGTGCGGCGCTTCATAGAAAGCCAGCGTCAGCGGCAGCTCGCGCAGGCGCTCCAGTTCGCCGCGGCGGGCGGCGCTCCTGGCCGGCAGAAAGCCGTGGAACTGGAAACGCCCGTCATTGAGGCCGGCGGCCGACAGCGCGGCGGTCAGCGCGCTGGCGCCGGGCACCGGCACCACCGGGTGGCCGGCCGCCCGCGCCGCCGCGACGATGCGCGCGCCGGGGTCCGACACCGCCGGCGTGCCGGCGTCGCTGATCAGGGCCACCTGGCGCCCCTGCGCGAGCAGGCCACAGATCCTCTCGGCCGCCGCGTTCTCGTTGTGCTGGTGGGCCGCCATCAGCTTCGTGACGATGCCGTGAGCATCGAGCAGGCGCTGGCTGACGCGGGTGTCCTCGGCCGCGATCAGGTCCACCGCGCGCAGCACGTCGAGCGCGCGCAGGCTGATGTCGCGCAGGTTTCCGAGCGGCGTGGCGACCACGTACAATGACGTCGTACTAGAAAGGACGGGGGGCGGCGTGTTCATGCGGGCCTGGTTCGAGCGGGCGTTGCGGCGCATTGTGGGCGCCGCCGGGGTTCGGCCGCAAGCGCGCGGCGCGCGCGCCGAAGCTGCCGCCGCGCGCTACCTGCGCGGCCGCGGCAGCCGGCTGATCGCCAGCAACGTGCATTGCCGCGGCGGCGAGATCGACCTGATCGTCGACGACCGGGGCACGATCGCCTTCGTCGAGGTACGGCTGCGTTCGCACGCTTCGCATGGCGGCGCGGCCGCCAGCATCACACCGGCCAAGCGCAGGCGCATCGTCCGGGCCGCGCGCCACTGGCTGGCGACCGACGGCGGCGCCTACCGGCACCGCAATCTGCGCTTCGACGCGCTGCTGTTCGAACCCGGCGGATTCGACCGACCCACCTGGTTGAAGGCCGCCTTCGACACCGGCTGAGCCGCCATGCGCCGTCACGGGAGCGCCGCATCGACATGCTAGACTGCCCCACCCGTCCTTACAGATTGTTGCCCTATGGACCTTGCCTCGCGGATCGCCCGCCAGTTCAATGACAGCGCCGAAACGAAGCGCAATGCCGCCGAGTTGATGGCGCCGGGCATTGCCGAGGCGGTCGGCCTGATGACGGAGTGTCTGCTGAACAACGGCAAGATCCTGGCCTGCGGCAACGGCGGTTCGGCAGCCGACGCGCAGCATTTTGCGGCGGAACTGGTCAACCGTTTCGAGATGGAGCGCCCGCCGCTGGCCGCGATCGCACTGACCACCGACAGTTCGACGCTGACCTCGATCGCCAATGACTATCGCTTCGAAGACGTGTTCAGCAAGCAGGTCTGCGCGCTGGCCCGCTCCGGCGACGTGCTGCTGGCGATCTCCACCAGCGGCAATTCGCCCAACGTGGTGGAGGCGATCCGGGCGGCCCATGAGCGCGAGACCCATGTGGTGGCGCTGACCGGACGCGGCGGCGGCGTGATCGGCGAGATGCTGCGGGACGGTGACGTACACCTGTGCGTGCCTGCGGACCGCACGGCGCGGATCCAGGAAGTGCACCTGCTGACGCTGCACTGCCTGTGTGACGGCATAGATTGCCTATTGCTTGGAGTGGAAGAATGAAACTGGATATGCGCGGCAGCCTGCTGACCCTGACGCTTGCGATCGCCGTAGTGCCGGCGTTGCAGGGCTGCTTCCCGGTGGTCGCCGCCGGCGCGGCGACCGGCGCGATGATGGCGGCGGACCGTCGCAGTACCGGCGCCTACGTGGAGGACGAAGGGCTCGAGTGGAAGGTCGACAACCGCATCAACGAACGCTTCGGCGATGCGGCCCACGTGAATGTGACGGCCTTCAACCGGATCGTGCTGCTGACCGGCGAGATCTCGGACGAGAATTCGCGCGCCGCGCTGGACCAGCTCGCGGCCGGCGTGCCGAACGTGCGCGGCGTCACCAACGAGGTGCAGGTGGCCGGCATCAGCTCGCTGACCTCGCGCGGCAACGACGCGGTCGTCACCTCGAAGGTCAAGGCCCGCTTCGTGGACGACCAGAATTTCGCCGCCAACCACGTCAAGGTCGTGACCGAGGCCGGCACGGTCTATCTGATGGGCCTGGTGACCCGGCCGGAGGCCGACCGGGCGACCGAGGTCGCGCGCACCACCAGCGGCGTGCGCAAGGTCGTGCGGGTGTTCGAGTACATCACCGCCGAAGAGGCCAAGAGCCTGCAGATGCAAAGCAAGGACAGCGCCGGCAAGTCCTGAGCGGCGCTCTTCGCGACGGCAGCACGAAAAGGGGGCCGGCGGCCCCCTTTTCCCGTGCGCGCCGCCAGCGCCTCGAGCAACTTCTGGTGAATGCCGCCGAAACCGCCGTTGCTCATCACCAGCACCCGGTCGCCGGCCCTGGCCTCGGCCACGATCGCATGCACCAGGCGCGCCAGATCGTCCTCCACCCGGGCCCGCTCGCCGAGCGGCGCGAGCGCGCCGGCCACGTCCCAGCCCAGTCCGTCGGTGTAGCAGAAGACCCGCTCGGCGCCCGCCAGGCTGCCCGGCAGGCGTGCCTTCATCGTGCCCAGCTTCATGGTGTTCGAGCGCGGTTCGAGCACGGCCAGGATGCGGCCCTGGCCGGGCTGCGCACGCAGCGCCTCGATGGTCAGCGCGATCGCGGTCGGGTGGTGGGCGAAGTCGTCCAGCACCGCCACGCCGCCGACCGTGCCGCGCAGCTCCAACCGCCGCCGGATGCCCTCGAAGCGCGCCAGCGCGGCGATGGCATCGGCGGGCCGCACACCCACATGGCGCGCAGCGGCGATCGCCGCCAGCGCGTTGGCGCGATTGTGCCGGCCCGGCAGCGGCATCGCGCAGCGGCCCAGTTCCGTGCCGGCCAGGCAGAACACCGCTTCGTCCGGCGTGTCGCCCTCGCGGGCATGCCAGCCGGCCGGATCCTCGAACCACTCCAGTTCCGACCAGCAGCCCCGCTCCAGCACGCGCGCGAGACTCGCCTCGCAACGGTTGGCGACGATCCGGCCGCCGGCCGGAATCGTGCGCACCAGGTGGTGGAACTGGGTCTCGATCGCGGCCAGGTCGGCAAAGATGTCGGCGTGGTCGAACTCCAGGTTGTTCAGGATCGCGGTGCGCGGGCGGTAATGGACGAATTTCGAGCGCTTGTCGCAGAACGCGGTGTCGTATTCGTCGGCCTCGATGACGAAGAACGGCGAATCGCCGAGACGCGCCGAGATGCCGAAATTGCCCGGCACACCGCCCACCAGGAAGCCCGGCGCCAGGCCGGCATCCTGCAGCATCCAGGCCAGCATCGAGGTGGTGGTAGTCTTGCCGTGGGTACCGGCCACCGCCAGCACCCAGCGGCCGGTGAGCACGTGTTCCGCCAGCCATTGCGGGCCGGATACGTAGGGCAGCCCGCGCTCGAGGATTTCCTCCAGCAGCGGATTGCCCCGCGAGATGGCGTTGCCGACGACGAACAGTTCCGCGCCGATGCCGGCCTGTGCCGGCTCGTAGCCCTCGATCAGGCGGATGCCCTGTTGCTCGAGCTGGGTACTCATCGGCGGATAGACGTTCGCGTCACAGCCAGTGACGGTGTGACCCGCCGCCCGGGCAAGCAGTGCGATGCCGCCCATGAAGGTGCCGCAGATCCCGAGGATGTGAATGTGCATCAGGGCTCCAGGGGCCGCACCCAAGTGCCCCGCGTCGCAATCTGGCGGCGCGCC
>JBNLET010000193.1:0-9426 GCA_050305135.1 Rhodocyclaceae bacterium
GCGCAGCGTGTCGATCTCTTCCTTGATGTGGGCCGATCCGTGGGCCTTGGCCTTCTCGGCCTTCCACACTTCGTCGAGGTCGGCGTATTCCTTCGCCAGCCGGCCGATCTCTTCCTCGATCAGGCCGAGCCGCTTCTGCGAGGCCTCGTCCTTCTCCTTCTTGACCGCCTCGCGCTCGATCTTGAGCTGGATCATGCGGCGGTCGAGCTTGTCCATCACCTCTGGCTTGGAGTCGATCTCCATCTTGATGCGCGAGGCCGCCTCGTCGATCAGGTCGATCGCCTTGTCGGGCAGGAAGCGGTCGGTGATGTAGCGGTGCGACAGCTCGGCCGCGGCGACGATGGCCGGGTCGGTGATGTCGACGCCGTGGTGGATCTCGTACTTCTCCTGCAGCCCGCGCAGGATCGCGATCGTCGACTCGACGCTCGGCTCGTCCACCAGCACCTTCTGGAAGCGCCGCTCCAGCGCCGCATCCTTCTCGATGTACTTGCGGTACTCGTCCAGCGTCGTCGCGCCGATGCAGTGCAGCTCGCCGCGCGCCAGCGCCGGCTTCAGCATGTTGCCGGCGTCGATCGCGCCCTCGGCCTTGCCGGCGCCGACCATGGTATGGATCTCGTCGATGAAGACGATGATCCGGCCCTCGTCCTGGGCGATCTCCTTCAGCACCGCCTTCAGGCGCTCCTCGAATTCGCCGCGGTACTTGGCGCCGGCCAGCAGCGCCGCCATGTCGAGCGACAGCACCCGCTTGCCCTTCAGCGTCTCGGGCACCTCGCCATTGACGATGCGCTGCGCGAGCCCCTCGACGATGGCGGTCTTGCCGACGCCTGGTTCGCCGATCAGCACCGGATTGTTCTTGGTGCGCCGCTGCAGGATCTGCACCGCGCGACGGATCTCGTCGTCGCGCCCGATGACCGGGTCGAGCTTGCCATGGCGGGCGCGCTCGGTCAGGTCCAGCGTGAACTTCTTCAGCGCCTCGCGCGCACCCTCGGCCTCCTGGCTGCCCACCGAGGCGCCGCCCCGCACGGCCTCGATGGCGGCCTCGAGCGGCTTGCGCACCAGGCCGTGCCGCTTCAGCAGCCGCCCCGCCTCGCCCTTGTCGTCGGCCAGCGCGAGCAGGAACATCTCCGACGCGATGAACTGGTCGCCCCGCTTCTGCGCCTCCTTGTCGGTCAGGTTCAACAGATTGGTGAGGTCGCGGCCGATCTGCACCTCGCCGCCATGTCCCTCGACCTTCGGCAGATTGCCGATGGCCCGGTCGAGGTCGCTGTTGAGCGGCTGCAGGTTGACTCCGGCACGCTGCAGCAGCGAGACCGTACCGCCATCGTCCTGCGCGATCATCGCCTTCAGCAGGTGTTGCGGCTCGATGAACTGCTGGTCGTTGCCGACCGCGATGCTCTGGGCATCGGCGAGCGCCTGCTGGAACTTGGTCGTCAGCTTGTCGTAGCGCATGCGTGAAAATCCTCGTCGTCGGTGTGGTTGCCTAGCAGGTGGGGGTTTCCGGCGCGCATTTCAATTGCCGGCCGCAGAGCGAATCGGTCGGCTGTTGCTGCAACGCAACATATTTTCCAGCCAGGGCCTTATCCAAGCCTCTGAACGGTGACGCGGGCGCAACATGATGCTATGTTCCTGCATGAGGCGGAGGAATGGATCTGTACAGGTCGCTCCGGGTCATCAGGATCCGAGCCTCGTACCGAAACTGACGAACATTTTGGAGGGATACATGGCCACCAAGCAGCAGGAACAATTCACTGCAATTCAGAAGAAAAACCTCGAGACCGCGATGCGGCTCGCCCAGATGTCTATCGAGAACTCCCAGCGCATCATGGAAGTCCAGGTGCAGACCGCGAAGGAACTGTTCGAGGACAGCGTGGCCAATGCCAAGGCCCTTACCAGCGCGCGCGATCCGAAGGACCTGTTGAGCCTGCGCACCGACTACGCCCAGGCCACCACCGAGAAGATGCTGGCCTGCGCGCGCCAGATCGCCGAGATCACCGGCGCGGCCCAGGCCGAGGTCGGCCGCATGGTCAGCGAGCAACTCTCCTCCGGCAGCAACGATGCGATGGAAGCGATGCAGAAGATGTTCTCCGGCATGCAGTTCGGCGACCAGAACGCGGCCAACGTCTTTCAGAACGCCATGAGCCAGGCCCAGAGCGCGTTCGAGCAGATGACCCGCGCCTCGACCGAGGCCCTCCAGTCCTTCACCCAGGCTGGCGCCGCATCGAAGCGCAGCACCAAGAAGTAAGACGCGGCAGCGGATCGAAAAAGGCACCTCGCGGTGCCTTTTTTTTCGTCCGGCCGGCCGCTCAGGGCTGCCAGCGGGCCGCCGCCGCGTCGTCGCTGTCGCGCGCGTCGACCCAGCGGGCGCCGGCCGGCGTCTCCTCCTTCTTCCAGAACGGGGCACGGGTCTTGAGGTAGTCCATGATGAACTCGCATGCGGCAAAGGCCTCGCCGCGGTGGTCGCCGGCGACGCCGACGAAGACGATCTGATCGCCGACCTGCAGCCTGCCGACCCGGTGGATGACCCGCACGCCGCTCACCGCCGGCCAGCGCTGCCGGGCCTGCGCAACGATCTCCTCGAGGGACTTCTCGGTCATGCCCGGATAGTGCTCGAGCGTCATGGCCGACACGCCTTGCTTGCCGCCGTCGCCCCTTACAACGCCGATGAAGCTGGCGACGGCGCCGACGTCGCTGCGGCCGTCGAGCAGCGCGCGGCACTCGCGGCCGGCGTCGAAGTCTTCGTGCTGGACGCTTACGCTCAATTCAACCTCCGGTCACCGGCGGAAAGAATGCCACCTCGTCGCCGTCCCGCACCGCGGCGTCCGGTCCGGCCATCGACTGGTTGACGGCGGCCCTCAGGTTGCGCAGTTCGGCCAGCGCCGAAACGCCGCCTGCCACCAGTTGGTCGCGCACCGCGGCCACCGAACATTCCTCGCCAGCCACTTCGAATTCCTCTTCGCCCCGTCCGACCGCTTCGCGCAGGCCGGCGAAATACTTGATGCGAATCTTCATCTGTTCAACCCAACAAGTCCGAAAACGATACGTATTCCAGCATGTCCCCCGGCTGCACCCGGCCGCCGGGCGGCACGCTGGCGATGCCGTGGGCCCAGACGCAGGAGGTCAGCACGCTGGACTCCTGGTTCGGGAAGCGTTCGAGCCGCCCGTCGGTACCGACGCGGACCCGCAACATCTCGCGCCGCGGACCCGCCTTCCATTCGAAGCCGGCCGGCAGACGGATCGCCCGCGCCTCCACCTGCCGCATGCCGGCCCGGCGCAGGACGTAGGGGCGCACCAGCAGCAGGAAGGTGACCAGTGCCGAGACCGGGTTGCCGGGCAGACCGACGAAGGCCGCGTCGCCGACCCGGCCGAACGACAGGGGCTTGCCCGGCTTGACCGCGATCTTCCACATCTGCAGTTCGCCCTCGGCCTCGACGGCGGGCTTGACGTGATCCTCCTCGCCGACCGACACCCCCCCGCTGGTGACGATCAGGTCGTGGCCGGCGGCTGCACCACGCAAGGCTTCGCGCGTGGCCGGCAGATTGTCCGGCACGATGCCGCAATCGCTGACTTCGCAGCCCAAGGCCTTCATCGCGCTGGCCAGCATGTAGCGATTGGAGTTGTAGATCGCGCCGGGCGGCAGCGGTTCGCCGGGCTGCACCAGTTCGTTGCCGGTGGACAGCACTGCGACGCGCAGTCGGCGGTAGACCGGCAGCCGCGGGATGCCGATCGAAGCGGCCTGTCCGAGTTCGGCCGGACCCAGCCGCGTGCCGGCCGGCAGCACCACGTCGCCGGCCCGGATGTCGTCTCCCTTGAAGCGGATGAAGTCGCCCACCGACGGCAGCCGTCCGATCACGACCCGGTCGCCGTCGACGCTGCAATCCTCCTGCATCACGACGGCGTCGGCACCGGCCGGGATCGGTGCACCGGTAAAGATCCGCGCCGCACTTCCTGCCGCCAGCTGCGCGCCGACGCTGCCGGCCGGGATCCGCTGATCGACCGGCAGACTGGTGCCCGCCTCGGCCACGTCCGCACAGCGCACGGCGTAGCCGTCCATGCCCGAGTTGTCGTGGGGCGGCACGAACAGCGCTGAGCGCAGGTCCTCCGCCAGCACCCGGCCGTGGGCCTGCTGCAATTCAAGCAGTTCGGTATCGCACGGCAGTTCGGCGGCCGCTTGCAGCCGCGCCAGCGCCTCTTCGAATGACAGCATCGGAAACTTCATCGCCTTCGGTCGTCCTCCGTCAGGGGCGCCGCGGATGCGCGCGCCCGGCTTGCACGACCCGTAAGTATAGGGCTTCGCCGCCGTCGAGGCGCTGCGGGGGGTGTCAGCGGCCGAACAGCCGCCGGAACGAGGAGAGGATGCCCTGCATCAGGCCGCCGCCACCGCCCACGGCCGAGGCCGGCAGAGCGCCGCCGGCGAAGGCCAGTTCCTGCTCGAGCGAGACGGCCAGCGATTCGGGCATCGCCTGCACCTGGTGGCGCTGCGCGATGTCCGGGTTCTGACGCATCTGACGATGCTTGTTGAGGGCCGAGTTGATCACCAGCCGCATGTAGCCCGGCCGGATCGGCTTCGGCACGTAGCGGTAGATCTGCCCCTGGTTGATCAGCGTGGTGATCGTCTCGGCGTCCGACTCCTTCGACAGCACGACCGAGACGATCTCCGGCTGGCGCGCCTTGAGCATGCGGATCAGCCGGGTGAGGTCGAAATTGCCGACCTTGGTGTCGGACACCAGCACGCCGACCTCTTCCTTGTCCAGGATCTTGACCGCCTCGGTCAGCGAGGCGGCATGCAGCACCGTCAGTCCCTGCTCCGACATGGCTTCGGTAAAGGCCTCGTGCACTTGCTGATCGGCATCGATCAGCAGCACCGGCTCTTCGACCCGCATTGGCTCCGGCGGAATCGAATGCTCGGACTCGGCCGGCGCCGGCGCCGCGGTGCGCGACAGGCCGACCGCCTGGCCGACCACGGTCGGCAGTTCGTCGACGTTCCAGGGCTTGTTGATGAAGCGGAACACCTCGCCCTCGTTGACCGAGGCCAGCACCGCCTGCAGATCGGAGTAGCCGGTCAGCAGGATGCGCATCGCGCGCGGCGCGAGCCGGCGGGCGGTCTTCAGGAGTTCCACGCCGGTCATGCCGGGCATGCGCTGGTCGCTGATGATGACGTCGAAGTCGTGCTGCTGGATCAGGCTGATGGCAGCCTCGCCGCTGGTGGCCGTGACGACGTCGAAGTTGCGTCGCAACAGCCAGTCCAGCGCGCGCACGATACCCGGCTCATCGTCGACGCAAAGAACCTTGCCGCGTCGCGACGGATCCGGCGGAGTCGCGTGGTCCATTCAGAGTGTCTCCGGTTCTCAGGCAGCCATTTCGAGAGTGGCATGGCCGGCCTCGACAGGGAACTTGACCAGGAAGGTGCTTCCCTCGCTCGAGGTCGATTCTACTTCGATCGTACCACCGTGGTTCTGGACGATCTCGCGGGCGATCGACAGGCCGATGCCGGTACCCTGCCCGGCCGGTTTGGTCGTGAAGTAGGGATCGAAGATCCGCGGCAGCACGTCAGGCGGAATGCCGTGCCCGTTGTCGGCCACGCGAATCTCGATCGCTTCCGGCGTCGCCCGCGACGAAACGGTAATCGTACCCTCCTCGCCGATCGCGTGGGCGGCATTGTTGATCAGGTTCAGGAACACCTGGTTCATCTGCGAAGCATGGCAGTTCATGACCGGCACGCCACCGAGCTGTTCCTCGATGCGGATCGTGGTCGGGATCACGCTGCGCGCGATATAGGTCACGTTGCGCAGACCCTTGTTGAGATCGAAGTCGGTCGTCCGGTTGCGATCCAGGCGCGTGAAGTCGCGCAGGTTGGTGACCAGCTCGCTCATCTGTTCGATGCCGCCGAGCACGTCGCCGAGCATCGTGCACATGTCGTTCACGTCCTTGCCGCTGACATTGACGCCCGACAGCCGCCGGCGGGCGCCGGAGACGTTCAGCGTCACCACGTCGTCCTCGACCTTGCGGGTAATGCGGGCCAGCTTGGCGGCCAAGTCGACCGGCGTCTCCAATTCCTTCATGCCTTCGATGGCCATCGTCACGTTGCTCTTCGAGAAGGCCAGCGGCGTATTGAGCTGGTGCGCCACGCCGGCCACCATCTGGCCCAGCGAGGCCATCTTCTCGGACTGGGACAGCTGCTGCAGCGTGCGCTCCCGCTCGGCTTCGTTCTCGCGCAGCAGCTTGTCGGCGCGGCGCACGAACAGGTAGAGGACCGCGAACAGCAACACCAGCAGGCCCAGCAGCAAGCCGATCAGCCGTGCGACGGAGCCGTCGATCATGGCCTGGCTGTCGGCCGAGGCGGCTTCGATGCGCTGCTTGTTGTCGGCCTGGGCACTGCGGATGGCAGCCTGGGTATCGTTGATCCGCGTCAGGAAGCGGGTCACGTCGGAATACACCTCGAAGACGCCGATGATGGTGTCGCCGTCCTGGCCGTACAAAGGCAGGTAGCTGGAAATCAGGTCGCGGTTCTCGACCTGACCCTCGAAGGTGGAGAAGGTGTCGCGGTGGGTCAGCTCGCTGGTCGGCTTGCCGACCATCGCGCCGAGGAAGCCGGCATTGCCGATCTTGTCGTTGCCGACCTGCGCGTGCTCGGAAGAATAGATCGTCACGCCGCGGGTATCGAACACCTTGATCTTGAACACCGAACTGCGGTGCATCGAGCGATACACCTTGTCGTTCAGGTAGGCGAATTCGGGCAGTGCCCTGATCTGTTCGCCGAGTCCGTCGAAACAGGCCTTCTTCTCGGGCGAAGCCGTCGCCTTGCCCTCGGGCGTCTGCGCGTCGGGCAGCGAGCGGCAGCGGGACACGTCGATGCTGCCGGCCTTTGCCAGCAGGGCCGACAGGCCTTGATCCCACAGCGTATTGGCAAACAGGCGGGTCAGGTTGACGTTGCCGCCCTCATGGATCGCGACTAGGTCCCTAATGGCGGACTCTTCCTGCTGCTTCGCGAACGAAGCCTGCACCTGGCCGAAGAACTTGGCCTCGTCGTTCTGAACGGTTCGGAACAAGTCGGCCTGTTGTCGTTGGAAATAGACCAGCGCCGCGGCCACGGCAAGAAACGCGACCAGGCTGGTCAACACGAAATATCGAACGAGGGGAAATCGCATGGAAATTCTCCGCTAGCTTTCAACGCCGGCCGACGGCCGGTCCTGCGGAACTTGGCTGCAAGGCAAGTTTTGGGCCAGAAATAACCACTCTCTCAACAAGGAAACGAACGTTTGCGATTATGCCTTTAGTTAAATACCCGAATCGCCGAATCCCTCACACTCGCAAGCATTTGCCGGCCGCAGCGAGGACCTCGTCCCGTGCCACGGCCAGGCGGCCGATAGGTGCCGCAGCCCCACGGCCATACATCAGGACTTAACGGACGATGCCGCCATTTCCTCAATGAATTTCAGCACCTGGGCGAGTTCACGGGTCCTGCCCATCGCTGGCAGGCTGCGCCAGACCCGCTTGCCGTAGGGCTTGTCGACCATGCGCGGGTCGCACACGACCAGCACGCCACGATCGAATTCGCTGCGGATCAGCCGCCCGGCGCCCTGCTTCATGCTGATCACGGCGCGCGGCAACTGGTAGTCGAAGAAGGGGTTGCCGCCCTGGCGCCGCAGGTGTTCGATGCGCGCCGACAGCACCGGGTCGTCCGGCGGCGCGAACGGCAGTTTGTCGATGATCACGACCGACAACGCTTCGCCGGGCACGTCGACGCCTTCCCAGAAACTTTGGCTGGCGACGAGAATCGCCTTTCCCGATTCCCGGAATCGGTGAAGCAGTTCGGCGCGCGACTGCTCCCCCTGCAGCAGCAACAGCAAGTCCTCGCCGGCCGCCGCCAGTTTGCCGGCCAGCAGTTCGTGCACACGGCGCATGGCCCTCAGCGAGGTGCACAGCACGAAGCAGCGGCCGCGCGATGCGCGCGCAATCGGCCAGGCGGCGTCGGCCACCGCGTCGGCATAGTCGGGCCGGTTGGGGTCCGGCATGCGGCCCGGCGCGTACAGCAGCGCGTGGGCCTGGTAGTCGAACGGACTGCCCCAACTGGCGGTGCGGGCCGGCGGCTCGAGCGCGTCGAGCCCCATCTCGGCCAGGAAATGGCCGAAGTTGGCGCCGACCGCCAGCGTCGCCGAGGTGAACACCCAGGCCTTCGGCTGGCTGCCCATCTGGCGCCGGAAGATGTCGGCGATCCTGAGCGGCGTCGCGTTCAGCGCCAGCGACTGGCTGAACACCTCGGCCCAGCGGATCAGCTCCGGTTCCTCGGGCGAACGCCAGTGCCGCAGCCGATCCTGCATCTGGGTACAGCGCTCGAGGCATTTCGCCAGCCCCTCCGAACGCTCGGCCTGGCTCGCCAGGATCCCGCCCATCGCCTGCAGCTGCTGCTCCAGCGCGGCCAGGGCCTGGTCAAACTCCGGCTTGCCGACCAGCTGCGAGTAGCGCAGGCGCGCATTCTCGAGCCGCAGCGACAGGCGCAGGTCGCGCGCCGCCTTCTCGACCGTGCGGCTCGCATCGATCAGGGCGACGCAGTCCCGCGCCGCGGCGATCGTCTCGTTGCGCACGTCGCGCGCCAGATCGAGCACCTGCCCGGTGGTGACGCTTTCGCCAAAGAACAGGCTGGCGGTCTCCGGCAACTGGTGCGCCTCGTCGAAGATCACCGCGTTGGCGGCCGGCAGCAGCTCGCCGGCGCCCTCGTCGCGCAACATCACGTCGGCGAAGAACAGGTGATGGTTGACCACCACCAGGTCCGCCTCCATCGCGCGCCGCCGCGCCTGGTGTACGAAGCACTGCTCGGGAAAGTGCGAACACTCCTGTCCGAGGCAGTTGTCGCGGGTCGAGGTCGCGGCCAGCCAGGCGGCGGATTCCTCGGCCACCTCGCCGCATTCGGCCTTGTCGCCGCTCAGCGTGCTGTCGGCAAAGCGCTGGATCGCGCGCAGGTCGGCGGCGTCGGACGGTGTCTGGAAGCGCCCGTCGCGGGCGTTGCGTTGCAGGTGGTGGGGGCAGACGTAGTTGGCGCGCCCCTTCAGCAGCG
Source organism: Rhodocyclaceae bacterium (assembly GCA_050305135.1). Classification (GTDB taxonomy): domain Bacteria; phylum Pseudomonadota; class Gammaproteobacteria; order Burkholderiales; family Rhodocyclaceae; genus Cognatazoarcus. The sequence continues at coordinate 9,053 of JBNLET010000193.1, forward strand.
CCACGTCCACGTGCCGCTTCAAGGCATCGCGCACGGTCGGCAGGTCGCGCCGGAAGAGCTGGTCCTGCAGCGTCTTGGTGCCGGTCGATACGATCACCTTGCCGCCGGACAGCAGCGCCGGCGCCAGGTAGGCGAAGGTCTTGCCGGTGCCGGTACCGGCCTCCACCACCAGCACGCGCGCCTGCCGCAGTGCCTCGTCGATGGCCTCGGCCATCTCGGTCTGCTGAGGGCGCGGACGGAATCCGTCGATCGCGCGGGCCAGCGGCCCGCCGGCCGCGAACACGTCCTGGATCGATCGATCGCTGCTCATGGGGCCGGCGGATGATACCACCGAGTACCGGCCCGAATTGGCGCCGGGGCCCGCGCGGGCCCCG
>JBNLET010000194.1:0-73058 GCA_050305135.1 Rhodocyclaceae bacterium
CAACCCCCGTTCGATCATCGTCACCGGCGGCGAGGGCTGTCTGATGGCCGGCGCCGAGGGCGGTGCGCAGACGCACGCCACCCGCCATGGCGCGGCCTGGTCGCGGCTGATGTGCTCGCTGTGCCAACCTCTGCCGTCGCAGGAACTCGCGCCGCTGGCCGCGCGAATTCCCGATTTCGACGCGCTCTGGCCCCGGCTGATCGAAGACGGCCACGTCCTGTCCGGCAGCGACGCCGAGGTATTGCTCAGCCGCCGCGACGAGGTCTTTCACGACAACAGCGGATTCCATTTCGTCCCCGGCCGGCGCGCCTGCAAGCACCTCGTCGTGGTGTGTACCGGATCGGTGGTGGCCGGCCTGCTGGCGCCGACCTTGTTGAGCCTCAGCTACGCGGGCTTCCAGGACACGCTCGACGTGGTACTGACGGCGGCAGCGCAGCGATTCGTCACGCGGGAGTTGCTCGAGGCCTACGGCATCCGCACCTGGGGCGACGCGTTCGAGAAGCGCGACGGCTTCAACGTGCCCCACGTACAGCTCGGCCGCTCGGCCAGCTGCATCCTGGTCGTACCGGCCACCGCCAACAGCCTGCATCGACTGGCGCAGGGCGCGTGCAGCGATCTGTTGTCGATGATGGTGGCCGCGTCGGCCGCACCGGTGGTGGTGGCGCCGGCGATGAACGAAGCGATGTGGGCGCATGGCCCGGTGCAGAGGAATCTGTGCCAATTGCGCGACGACGGCGTGTATGTCATCGAACCCACCCTGATCATCGGTGCCGCCGACGTCGCGACCCAGGGCGGCGCCATGTTCGGCGGGCACGGCAGCCTGTGGGCCGGACCCGCCGGCCTGATGGCGATGCTGGCCGCGATCATCGAGGCACACGCCGCGAAGATGCGGCAAGGCGCGGCAGCGGCGCCGTAGCCAGGCTCGGGGATCCCGCCGGCGGCGACACGGGCCGGCCGGACTTCAGTCCTCGGCCGGATCGAAGGCCGCCTCGCTGTAGGTGGCCAGCACCTGGTCCACCCGGTTGCGGTCCACGTCCACGACCTCGAACTCCCAACCGTCCCAGCGAAAACGTTCCGCCTTCTTCGGAATGTGGCCGAGCAATGCGAGCACGAAGCCGCCTACCGTATGGTAGTTGCCCAGCGCCTCGTCCGGCACCGTGCGGATGCCGAGCTTGTCCTTCATCTCGTCCAGCGGCAGCAGGCCATCGAGCAGCCACGAGCCGTCCGGCCGGCGCACCGCGAGCGCCTCCTCCGGGTCGGCCGCAGTCGGGCTCATGTCGCCGACCACGGTCTGCAGCAGGTCGTCCAGCGTGACGATGCCCTCGGTCTGGCCGAACTCGTTGACGACGAAGGCGAAGGTGGTGCGGTGGGTGCGAAAGCTGGACAACAGGTCGATCAGCGTCAGCACGCTGGGCACGTACAGCGGCTGGACCATCGGCGTCTCGGCGAAGTCGATCTCGCCGGCCAGCGCCGCCTTCAACAGCGTGCGGCTCTCGGCCACGCCGACGGTGTTCTGCAGCCCGCCCTTGCAGATCGGGAAGCGCGAATAGGGCGCCTCGCGCAGCCGCGCCAGGTTGTGCTCACGCGCCTGCTGCAGATCGAGCACCACCACGTCGGCCGCCGGCGTCATCACCGCCCCGACGCGCCGGTCGTCGAGCCGGAACACATTGCCGAGCAGATGGCTCTCCTCCGGCCGGATCGCGCCGGCGCGCTCGCTCTCGTCGACGTAGGCCAGGATGTCCTCGACCCCGCTCACCGCCGGCGCCGAGCGCAGCGGCAGCAGGCGCAGCACCACGTCCGAGGCCCACGACAGGAAATGGATGGCCGGCGACAGCAGGCGGATGAACCACTGCATCAGTGGCGCCGCGCGCACCGCCACCTGCTCCGGATAGGCGATCGCGATGCGCTTCGGCACGATCTCGCCGAACACGATCGACAGCGCGGTGACGATCGCGATCGTCAGCGCCAGCGAGATCTCGCCGGCATAGGCGGCGATCGAGGGCAGCAGGCCGCTCACGCCGCGCTCGAGTTCGGTCTTCATCGCCGATTCGCCGAAAATGCCTGCCATCAGCGAGGCCGCGGTGATGCCGGTCTGGGTCGCGGCGAGGAAACGGCTGGGCGTCTCCTTGATCTGGAGCGCAGCCCCGGCGCGCGATTCGCCGCCTTCGAGCATCAGTTGCAGCCGCGCCTTGCGGGCCGAAGCCAGCGCCATTTCGGTCAGTGAAAAGACCGCCGAGATACCGATCAGCAGCAACAGGATCCAGAACGCATTCATGGCAGTCTTTCCGGGCAAGAGGCCGCCCGCCGTGCCGTCACGTCGTTCGCGGCCGGTGCGGGCGCGGACGGCATCGGGGGCGGTCCGAGGATGCCGAAACATAGCACGCCGCCGAACGGCATTCGCACACGACGGCAGTCGTCCGCGCCCGCTCCAGCCTCGTGCTCGGCTACTTCGTCCGGTGGCCCATGGACGCAGGCCGGGCCCGACGCAACGACGCTGCGGCGGGCCCGGCGGCGGGACCGGGCCGCATCGGCGGCCGCAGTCGCTGGCGGAAACGGGGATCAGTGCATGCGTTCGATCAAGACGGACGTCATGCCGGGAAATACGGCCACCAGCGCCAGTACCGCCACCATGATCAGTACATAGGGCACGGTGCCGGCGATGATGTGTCCGAGCGGCACGTCGCGCACGACGCCCTGAACGACAAACAGGTTGAGGCCGACCGGCGGCGTGATGAGCGCCATCTCCATCGTGATGGTCAGGACGATCCCGAACCAGATCAGGTCCCATCCGAAGGCCGCGATGATCGGCACCAGGATGGGAGTGGTGATCACGATGATCGAGAGGGTCTCCATGAAGCAGCCGAGGAACAGCAGCATCAGGTTGATCGCGATGAACACCAGCCATGGCGATACCGGCAGCTCGGAGACCGCGCGCGACAGCGTCGGCGCGACTTCGGTGGTCGTCATCGTGTAGCCGAAGAGCATCGCGGCGGCGATGATCATGAGCACCATCACGCTGCTCCGCGCCGACTCCTTCAGTATCAGCACGATCTTCGACGCCGTGAGCTCGCGGTAGATCACGGACGACAGGGCCAGGCTGGCAATGGTGCCGATCGCGGCGGCCTCGGTCGGTGTGGCGATCCCCGTGTAGATCGAGCCGAGAATGATCCAGATCAGCACCGCCACCGGAGCGATGTCGAGCGCCGCGCGCAGGCGATCCCTGGCATTCACCGATTTTGCGGGCGCGACGCTGCGGCCCTGCTGGCGCAGCGCGTGCGTCACTTGATAGGCGACGAATGCGCCGGCCATTACCAGACCGGGGACGATCCCGCCGATGAACAGCTTGCCGATCGATTGTTCGGAGATGATGCCGTAGACGATCATCGGAATGCTCGGCGGGATCAGGATGCCCAGCGTGCCGCCTGCGGCGACGGCGCCGCAGGACGCCGAGTCGCGATAGCCGAAACGGCGCATCTCGTTTACCGAGAAGCGGCCGATCGCGCCGGCCGTCGCCACGCTCGATCCCGACACGGCCGCCATCACGGTACATGCCAGCGTGGTGGCCACCAGCAGGCCTCCGGGCACGCCGTGCAGCAGCGTGGCCAAGGCATTGTAGAGGCGCGAGCCCATGCCCGAGGCGGAGATGATCGCCCCCATCAGGATGAACAGCGGCACCGCGGTCAGCGTGAAGCTGGTGACCGAATCCCATACCGTACTGGCCACCAGCGAGAGCGCGTCGAGCCCGCCGCCGAGGCCGAACAGCGCGGCCACGGCGATCGCGAACAGTGCGAAAGCGACCGGCGTCCCGGTCACGAGCAAGGCGATCAGGGATGCGAACATCGCCAGTCCGATCCAGATTTCCATCGCGAACCCCCTAGGTTTCTCGCCCGTCGTCGCGCCGCACCGGCGTCGGGGGGCGGTCATCCGTTCGGCGCGACCACATCCGCAGCAACTGGATCAGCAGCAGCCATATCATTCCGAGCGCGAACGAAGAATAGGGAATCCACAGGCTGATCTCGAACAGTCCCCAGGATTTTTCCCCGCTCGCGTACGCGTCCCACCAGAACTGGCAGCTCAGCCAGACCAGGACGGCGACCACCGCCAGGATCACGACGTCGGAAATCAGGGTGAGCACGCGGCGGGCGACGGGGCTCACGCGCTCGACCACGACGTCGACGCCCACGTGGGCACCCTCGGCGAGCGCGTAGCCCGCACCGAGGAAGGTGATCAGGCCCATCAGATAAGCGGCCACGTCATGGACCCATCCCGAGGACGCGCCGAACAGCGTGCGCACGAGCACTTCGTAGCTCACCAGCAGCGCGATCACGAAGGCCGTCAGTCCGACCGCCACACCGCTCCACTGCACGGCCACGCCCAACGGGTCTCGCACGGACGCAGTCTCAGCTGCGGATGATTCGGCCGACATGATCACTTCGCATCGAGCGCCTGCCGAAGCAGTTCATCGCCGCCCGGGATGTCCTTGCGGAACTTCTCGAAGCTGACCTCGCGAAACAGCGTCTGCCACTGGTTCCAGGCTTCCGCCGTCAGCTTCTCGACCTCGACGCCATTGTCGGCGAACAGCTTGGCGACGCGCCGGTCCTCGTTCTTGGCCCCTTCCAGCGCCGCCTGTTCGAGGCTGGCGCCGACCTCGAGCAGGATCTTCTGCTGCTCGGGCGTGAGCTTGTTCCACGATTTCATGCTGATGGCGATCGGCTCGATCGTGAAGAAGATGCTGTAGTCCTCGGGCGAGACGTAGTGCTTCGCCACCTCGTAGATGCGATACGCACCGAACGAACCGGAGGACGTCCACACCGCGTCGAGCAGGCCGAGCTGTATCGCCGAATAATTTTCGGACGAGGGCATCGAGACCGTCGTCGCGCCGGCCTTCTGCAATGCCGCCTCCATCAGCTTGCCGGCCGCGCGCACCTTCAGGCCCGAGACGTCGCCGGGCATCATTACCGGCTTCTTGCCCGAGGCTACGCCACCGGAAATCTGAATCCACGCCAGCGACTTGAAGCCATACGCTTCGGCCTTCTTTTCGAGCGTCTTCCAGGCGGCGCTGTCGCGGAACCGGAACAAGTCGTCGTGGGTCTTCCAGAGCCCCGGCAGCAACACCATGCTCATCTCCGGAATCGCTCCGCTGGCATAGATGTAGGGGTAGATCGCGAGGTCGACCGCACCGCTTTTCAGCGCCGTATGGGTCGCCTTGGCCTTCACCAGCGACTCGGCCGGAAAGATCTTGACCTTGATCGTCCCGTTGCTGCGCTTCTCGACTTCCTGGGCGAACTTGACGCCTGTCGCCACGACATAGTCTTCCTCGTTCTGCGGCCATTGGTGCGCCAGCTTCAGGTTCAAGACCTGCTGCGCGGCGGCGCTTCCTGCGACGGCCAGCATGCCGACTGCCAGCAGTGTGTTCCATGCTCGTGCGAATCGCGTGTTCATCTGCGTGTCTCCTGTTCCTCTTTCTGTTCTGTTCGAGCTACTCTGCCTCCGGGCCGTGTTGCGCAAGCCGCGACAACACCTCCCGATAGACTCCTTCCAGGCCGTCGTCGAAGCGCGTCGCCGGGATCTCGGCCAGTACCTGGGCCAGGCTGCGCGCCGCAAGCGCCTGCAGCCGATAGCGGTTGTGGCGCCGCCGCCGTTCGGTGGCGGCCGATGGCCCGGCGCAACACGCGAGCCGGGCATCGATCGCCGCGCTCAGTTCGCCCACACCCGCATCGTCGTCCTTGCGCGTCATCACGACGGGCGGAGCTTCGGCGCCGGCGCGGCTGGCGAACACCGACCGCAACTCGAGCGCGCTGCGCTCGGCCCCCGGCAGGTCCGCCTTGTTGATGACGATGATGTCGGCGGTTTCGACGATGCCGGCCTTCATGGCCTGAATCGCGTCGCCGAGGCCGGGCATCAGGACCAGCACCTCGACGTCCACCAGCGCCCGCACCCCGTATTCGGTCTGGCCGACGCCGACCGTCTCGAGCACCACCTCGGCGAAGCCGTGGCGGTCGAGTGTGGTCAGGATCTCCGGCAGATTGTCGGCAAGACCGTCGTGCGCCCCGCCGCTCGGCAGGGATCGAATGAACAGGCGCGGATCGTCCGCGGCGCTGTCCATGCGCACTCGGTCGCCGAGCAGCGAGCCGGCACTGTGGGGGCTGGTCGGATCGACCGCCACCACCGCCAGCGGCGCGTGATGCTCGACCCGATGTCGCGCGAGGCGGGCGACCAGCGAACTCTTGCCGACACCGGGTGCGCCAGTGACGCCGATGCGGGGCGCCGCGTCGACTGCGCCGGCGTGCAGGGCCTGCGCGACGCTGGCGCGGGCCGCGTCGCTCAGCGCGCGACCGAGCGCGCGCCGGTCGAGGACGCGGGCCGCCGGCGTGCTCATGCTTCCTTTCCGAGCAACTCGGCATTGTGCTCGCCGAGCAGCGGCGGCATGCCGAACCGGTCCGGGACGCCCGCAAGCTTGATCGGGTTGCCGACCGCCCGGATCCGGCCGTCGGGGGTATCGATCTCGGCCACCATCGCGCGCGATCGGGTGTGCGGACTCTGCAGCGCCGTCTCGAGGCTCTCCACGCCGGCCGCGACCACGCCGAGCGGAGCGAGGCGCGCAACCCAGTGTTCGGTCGTGCCGCCCGCCAGTACCTCACCGACCAGCTCCAGGACGTAGTCGCGATTGACGCGCCGGGCGCCCATCGTGGCGAGGCGTTCGTCGCGGATCCAGTCAGGTTTTTCGACTTCGGTGCAGAAGCGCCGCCAGAAATCATCGTGGCTGATGAACAGTGCGAGCCAGCCGTCGCTGGTCGGGAAGAGCTGCGCCGGAACGATGTATGGGTGGGCGGACTGCGGATAGCGTTCGGCGTGCTCGCTGGCGTTGAGCCAGCCGCCGGCCAGGTAGTTCAGTTGCGACAGCATGACGTCGTACATGGCAATGTCGACCTGGCCGCCCTTGCCTTCGACCAGCTTGGCGAGCAGCCCGACCGCACCCATGATGCCGGCCGAGTTGTCCACCGCCGAGTAGCCGGTCTTGGTCGGCGGCCCGGAGGGGTCTCCGGTCAGCATCATCACGCCGGTCAGCGCCTGGATCACGTAGTCGTAGGCCGGGAATTCCGCGTACGGGCCGTCCAGGCCGTAGCCGGTCAGCGCCACGCAGACGATGGCGGGGTTCCAGCGCTTCAAGCGATCGTAGGTCAGCCCCAGCTTGCGAATCGCGGCCGGGCGCAGGTTGGTCACCAGTCCGTCCGCGTCCTCGACCAGGCGGCCGAGTTCGCGCTGCCCCTCGTCGCTCGCGAGATCGAGCACGACGCTCCGTTTGCTGCGGTTGAGGCTGGCGAAATAGGCGTTGTGCGCGCCGATCGAGTGAGGGCTGACGCGGCGGCCGATATCCCCGCCGGGCGGCTCGACCTTGATCACGTCGGCGCCCAGGTCGGCGAGCAGCATGCTGCAATACGGCCCCATCAGCATGTGACCGACCTCGATGATGCGCACGCCTTGCAGCGGCGGCGTCATGGCAGGCGCTCCGCGACGGCGGCAATCACGTCCTCGAGCGGCGTCTCGCTCGTGAATACCGCGAGCACGCCCTGGGCGCGAAGCGAAGCGTGGTCGTGGGCGGGAATCGTGCCGCCGACGAAGAGCGGAATCTCGCCGGCGTTCATCGCGCGCAACTGCTGCATCGTCTCGGCGACCAGGTCGTTGTGGCTGCCGGAGAGGATCGACAGGCCGAGCGCGTCGACGTCCTCGTCGACGGCCGCGCGAGCGATGAAATCGGGCGTCTTGCGCAAGCCGGTGTAGATCACGTCGGCGCCCGCGTCGCGCAGCGCCAGGGCGATGACCTTGGCACCGACGTCATGGCCGTCGAGCCCCGGCTTGGCGATCAGGATGCGTTTTCCGCGCAAGGGCTTTGCCTGCGTCGTCGTGTGGGCGTTCATAGGCGTACGGGCTCCTGGAATTCGCCCCACTGGGCCTTGAGACGGGCCACCATCTCGCCGACCGTGGCATAGGCGTGGCAGCAGTCGATCAGGTAGGGCATGAGGTTCTCGTCGTCCTTGCGCGCCGCCTGCTCGAGGCGATCGAGCGTGCGCAGGACTTCGGCATCGTCGCGGCGCGCGCGCAGCGCCTCGAAACTCTCGAGAACGCGCTGGCTCGCCTGCGGATCGAGATGGAAACCCTCTCCGGGCACGGCCTGCTGATCGTCGCGGCGGTAGAAGTTGAGGCCCATCACCGGCATCTCGCCGCTGTCGATCTGCTGCTTGCGTTCGTGGGCGCGCCTTGCCACCCGCTGCTGCAGCCAGCCGTCCTCGATCGCCCGCACGGCGCCGCCGTAGCCATCGACCTCCTTCATCAGGCTGTCGATGCGCTCTTCCATCTGATCGGTCAGATATTCGACGTAGTAGGCGCCGCCCAGCGGATCGACCGTGCGTGCCACGCCGCTCTCGTAGGCGATGATCTGCTGGGTGCGCAAGGCCAGCTCGGCCGAGAACTCGGTGGGGATCTGGAACGCCTCGTCGTAGGCGCAGGTGAAGATGGATTGCGCTCCGCCCATCACCGCGGCGAGCGTTTCGACGGCGACCCGGACGACGTTGTTGTAGGGCTGCGGCGCGACCAGCGACGAGCCGCCGCACACCACGCCGAAGCGGAACATCTGCGCCTTCGCGTCATCGACTCCGTAGCGTTCCTTCAGCAGGCGGGCCCAGATGCGCCGCCCGGCCCGAAACTTGGCCACCTCCTCGAAGAGGTCCATGTGCACGTAGAAGAAGAATGACAGGCGCTTCGCGAAGTGCTCGGCGCGCCCCCCCCGCCGGATCAGTTCGTCGACGTAGGCGAGACCGTTGGCGAGCGTGTAGGCCATCTCCTCGGCCGCGGTGCAGCCCGCATCGCGCATGTGGGCGCCGGCAATGGAAATGGTGTTGAAGCGGGGCGTGACCTGGTTGCCGAACAGGATCGTGTCGGAGATCAGCCGCATCGACGGACGCACCGGGAAGATCCAGGTGCCGCGCGCAACGTATTCCTTCAGGATGTCGTTCTGGATCGTACCGGTGAGCTTCTCGCGCGGCACCCCTTTGCGGTCGGCGCAGGCCACGTACATCGCGTAGATGATCGCGGCCGTGCCGTTGATCGTGAACGAGGTGGAGATGCGCGCCAGGTCGATATCGTCGAACAGCGTCTCCATCTCGGACAGGTTGGACAGCGACACACCGACCTTGCCGATCTCGGGCCGCGCCATCGGCTCCGTCGGATCCAGCCCGCACTGGGTCGGCAGGTCGAGCGCCACCGACAGGCCCGTCTGGCCCTGCGCGAGCAGGAACTTGTAGCGCTCGTTGGACTCCTCGGGCGTACCGAAGCCGGAATACTGGCGCATCGTCCACAGGCGGCCGCGAAAGCCGTCGGGGAAGATCCCGCGCGTGAAGGGGTACTCGCCCGCCCGTCCCGGATCCGGCGTACGGCACAGGTCCGCGGTGGCCGTCACCGGCGCTTCGATGCCCGATGGCGTGGTCGTGGCGAGCCGCGGCTCATTCGCTGCGTCGGCCCGTTCGCGTGTTGTGGCACTCATTGCAAACCTCATGCGTTGCGGGCAAGCAGGCGGTCGGCCGCTGCCCAATGGTCGGGGTGGACCCAGGTGCGGACGAACTCGGCCCGTTCGGCCGCTTCCCGCTCGGCACGCGCCAGACCCAGGCGGTGACCGAGCGCCTGCGCCTTGAACGCCCGCAGGACCTGGGGCGCCTGCTTGCGAAACGGTGCGAGGAAGCGTTCGACGCAGTCCTCCAGCGTTTCGGACTCGGCGGCGACCTGGTCGAAGATCCCGGCTGCGGCGGCACCGCTTGCGTCGAGGACCTCGGCGCTGATCAGCAGCGCAAGCGCACGCCGCGCCCCCAGCAGCTGCATGAGGTCCGTACCACCGCCGAAGCCGGTCGAGATGTTCAGTCGTCCCTGGACGAAACCGATGCTCGCGTGCCGCGCGGCGACGCGAAAATCGCAGGCCAGCGCCAGCTCGGCACCACCGCCCAGAGCGACGCCGTTGAGGGCGGCGATCACCGGCACCGGAAAGCGACGAATCGTGCCCAGCGCCTCGTTCGCGCTGGAGAACAGCGTCTCGGCATCGGCCTCGCTGCGCAGGGCGGCGAATTCCTTGAGATCGCCACCAGCGGCGAAACTCCGATCGCCCGCGCCGGTGACGACCGCGGCACGCAAGGAAGCGTCCCCCGCATAGTCTCTGAACACGCGCCCCAACTCGTCGAGCACGGCCCGGTTCAGCGGATTGCGCTTTTCGGGCCGGTTGATGCACACCCACAGGACGGCATCGCGCGGTGTGACCCGCAGTGAATCGGTCGTTGTCATCGTTGGAACGACTCCTCGATCGAACGCCGTGCCTCGAGCAGGCGCTCGGCATGCTCCTGCAGGCGGGGGCCGATGCGGTGCATCGGACCGGCCACCGCCAACCCGAGTACCTCTTCGTTGATTCGCAACGGCGCCGCCACCGCCGCGACGTCGACCACGTTTTCGCCCATCGTCGAGAAATAGCCGCGGCGCTCGCCGGCCTCGAGATCGGCGCGCAGCCCCGCCTCGTCGACAATGGTGTTGGCGGTCACGGCCGGCAGCGGGTGGTCCGCGAGCCAGCGGTCGAGCTCCTTGCGGCCCAGCGAGGCGAGCATCGCCTTTCCGATCGAACTCGAGTGCAGCGGCTTGTGCTCGCCCGGGTTCGCCGTGTAGCGGATGGTGTGCTTGCCCGCCACGACCTCCAGATAGAGCACCGAATCGTCCTGGCGTTTGCCGAGGATCACGGTTTCCTCGGTGAGGTCGCGCAAGTCGCTCAGAAAAGGCTCGATCCGGTCGAGGAAGGGGTCGTGCCGCACGATGGTCTGCGCGACGTCGAGCAACCGGCGGGTCGGGTAGAGCTCCCTGCGCCGACTCAAGGAATAGAGGTAGCCCCGCTCCAACAGCGTCTTCACGAGGCCATGGCAACTGCTGAGCGGTACTTCCGCGAGCTTCGCGAGCTGGTTGAGCGGCATCGGCCGGCGGGCGGCTTCGAAGGCCTCGAAGAGGCCGAGAGTGCGGTCGGCGGTTCGTACGTGAGCCATGATTAAATTCGAAATACTGAATTTTAGTTCGAAATGTTGAAAAAGCCTAAGTCGCGAGATCGCGCTTGTCAAGCGTTTGCACATCCTTCGGATTTCTCTTTGCTCCGGCATGGGCCGAAGATCTCCGACAGTGGATCGCTGCGCGGCTTCGTCGACGGGCGGTGAACAAGGGGGCGATCGCAATGGATCCGCTCGGAAGAGGGCGGCGGCCACGGTCGCGCGGGGCTCGGCGGATGGAAGTTGGACGATCGGCTGCGCGCCTGTCCGAGCGTGCGGCGGCGATCCGGGCGGTGTCGTGCCGGGTCGCGAGACGCCCGGAATGAGGGCTCGGGCAAGCTGTTGCTTCCCCGCGATGATCCGCGGCTCGACGCCCGAAGCGACAACCCGGCTTGCGCGAGGGCCTGCCGCGCCACACCTTCATGTGCGGCCAGAGGACACGGCGTTTTTCCCGCTGCTACGGCGTTCGACCGCAAGCCCGGATCGCGGCCCCGGGCGGAGACTTCGCCGAGCCGATGGATGGTCCGGCACGAACCCCGCGGCGGGTGTGCCATGCGGCTGCGTTTGCCGAACGGCGGCCATCTTCCCTATGCCCGCGCCGGGAAAAAGACGTGCTTGTCGGTACTGCCGCAGTCACCCGGATCATGGCCTTGTCCGACCCTGCCCTTCAGCCCCCCACGATCGAAAGAGTCGACCGATCCGGGCCTGTCCTCGCGCACCTTGTCCTCCCTTCGGCGAGGGGCGCTCCGGCCGTGGCAATCGGCAGAAATTGCCCACGGAATGCGCTTCCATACGGCCTGGAGCAAATGCCTGCGTCGTGTTGCCCGCAGCGAGGCGCTTATGCGTTTGGCACGTACCGGCCGCCCGAGGCCGGATGAATCCGGCCCGGGAAACACGCTTCGGTCGAGTTCGCAGGGCCGGCTTCAGCCGGCCCGCGGCGTCGGAGTTCCGTTTGAATCACAAGCTCTACCAGGATCGCACCGCTACGCTAGCGGCCGGGATTCATCATTGCGCTCACGTCCTTGGCCGAGAAATGCACCATCAGGTGCTCGTGCGGCTTGCCCGCCGCCATGATCCAGGCGCCGAGCGGGTCGCCCATCGAGTAGGCGGAGCCCATCGAGGCCGCCTCCTTGTTGAACGGAAGCGGCAGCACCATCACGTGAGGCGTCATCTGGACGATGCCGGACTTCGCCTTGTCCGCGCCTTCCTGCGCGACCGACACCGAGGCGGCACCGATGTCCACCGCGCTCCTGCTGACGTTCATCCCGGCCAGCATCCAGATCAGCCCGGGCTCCTTCGGCAAGGGCTTGCTGCCGGACCACAGGGCCTGGATGAACGCCCAGGCGTTGTGGTCGAGGCACATCGGATCCCGATAGGGCAGCGCCGGCTTGCCGACGCGGAGCGAAAAGGATCCGCTGCCGATGCAGGTGTAGGAACCGCTGCCGTAGCGGGCGAGAACCAGCTCGCCCTTCGTTGTCCAGCCGTAGATCGAGGCCGTATCGGTCACCGACGGCGGCGCTGCCTGGATCGCATCGGCGATGGTGGCGGAAATCCAGGCCTTGTCCACCGCTTGCGCACTGCCGGCCAGACTCGCAGCGGCCAATGCCGCACAGGCGGAAAGCAGCGTCCGGGTAGTGCTCCTGTTGAGAACGTACATGATTGTTCCTCCCACACTCTTGGGTGATGGTGGTATCACGAGGGCGCTGCAGCCGGTCGGACTCGCCCCCCCGCAGTCTGACCATAGTCCGATCGGGGCGTGTTCCCAGTCCTATCGCGCCCGGCCTCGTGCGGGTCCCGGCAAGCGAACGGCTTGCGCTGCGCGGACGGCCGAAGGCTGCAACGGCGTCGCGCTCCGCATCCGATATGTCGTCGCGGCGAGAGCCGGGGCAAGGTTCGACCGCCGGGCCTTTCCTCGACGCGGCGATCGATCCGCCGGTCGAACGACGGCCGGCGCCCGCGCCGGCTCGCAAGCGCGAAGCCGAAGACCGGTGCCGGTGTGCTCCGGCCGCGGGCAGGGCGGAAGTCGGATGCCCGGGGGGAGCGCGGCGTCTCGGCCACCGCCAGGACCCGTGACCGGCGCATGCCGGCAGGCGTCGATCAGCCGCCCTCGGCAGCGGACTCCGGAATCCAGCGGGCCAGTGTTGAAAACAGGGTCTGAGGCACCACCGGCTTGGCTATGAAATCGTTCATGCCGGCTTCGGTGCAGGCTCTGCGGTCGTCGTCGAAGGCATTCGCGGTCATCGCCAGAACCGGCGTCGCAATCCCCCGGCGACGCATCTCGCGGCAGGCGTCGAGCCCGTCCAGCACCGGCATCTGGAGGTCCATCAGCACCACGTCGTAGGCGGCATCGTCCAGCATCTCGAGGGCTTCGCCGCCGTGGCCTGCGATGTCGACCACGAGCCCCGCGAGGCGCAGGTGCTCGGCGGCGATCACCTGGTTCACCCGGTTGTCCTCGACCAGCAGCACGCGGGCGCCGGCGCGCGGGCGCCGGGTGCCCGCTTCGCCCGCCGGCACGGCGGCCTCGCCGGCCAGTCCGAGCTCCACTTCGAACCAGAACGTGCTGCCTTCGCCGAGCACGCTGTCGACGCCGATGCTGCCGCCCATCAACCCGGCCAGCCGCTTGCAGATCGCCAGTCCGAGACCGCTGCCGCCATGGATCCGGGTGGTCGAGGCCTCGGCCTGTTCGAAGGCGCCGAATACCCGCTGCCGGCTGTCCTCGGCGATGCCGATACCCGTGTCATCGACCTCGAAGCGCACGCGTACCTGTCGTTCGCCGCGCTCGAGCAGCGTGGCGCTCAATCCGACGTGTCCGCGCGCGGTGAACTTGACCGCATTGCCGATGAAGTTGAGCAGGATCTGGCCGAGCCGCAACGGATCGCCGAGCAGCGGCAGCCGCGCGAGCGCCGGGTCGATCCGTTCGCGATAGGCCAGCCCCTTGTCCCGCATCCGGCTGGCGGTGATCGAGCGCACGTGATCGAGCACCCCGTCCAACATCATCGGCACGCGTTCGATCTTCATCTGCCCGGCCTCGATCTTCGACAGATCGAGGATGTCGTCGATGATGCGGAGCAGCAGCTTGGCGGCGGCGATGATCTGCTCCAGGCGCTCGCGTTGCCCGGTGTCGACGATCTGCTGGTGAAGCAGGTGGGCGAAGCCGAGAACGGCGTTCATCGGCGTACGGATCTCGTGGGACATGTTGGCGAGAAAGATCGACTTCGCCCGCGACGCCCGCTCGGCCGCATCGATGGACGCACGCAGCGCCTCCTCGACGCGCTTTTCGCGGCTGATGTCCTCGTACACGCCGAGCAGGCCGAAGACCTCGCCGGACGCGTCACGCAGCGGTACCCGGCTGGTGCGCCACCAGGTCTCGCCGCCGTCCGCCGCCGGCGTCGCGTACTCGACCTTGAGGTGCGCCTCGCCGCTCTCGATGACGTCCAGATCCTCGGCGCGGATCGTGCTTGCACGGGCATGCCAGCTCATGTCCTCGTCGCCGTGGCCGATCACGTCGGCCGTGCACGCCTTGCCGGCATCGTCGGCCAGCAACTGGTTGCAACCGAGGTAGCGCAAGCTCAGGTCCTTCCAGTAGATGCGCATCGGAATCGTATCGAGCACGCTGTGCAGCATGCTGTTGAGTTCGTCGACCCGCGCCTTTTCGCGGGCCAGACCGTCGCGCGCCTGCTCCAGCATCTCGCGCTCGCCCTGGAGTTGCTCGATGGCGCGCTGTTCGACGCCGACCATGTACGACACCAGCAGGAAGATGCCGGTCGAGGCACAGGCCAGGTTGAGCATCAGGAAGCCCCGCTGGACCCAGTCCGGCGGCGGCGGGATCACCGCGGCGGCCCATGGATCGATCACCATCGACACGACGATGAGAAGCGCATAGGCCGCGAGCCAGGCCCAGGCGATCCGTCGCGAATACAGGATCAGCGCGATCACCGGTGCGAAGATGGCCCACAACATCACCATGCTGCCGGCGGCGAATCCGCCGAGCAGCCACATCGTCAGGAACGGCGCCAGCAACACCAGACTCAGCAGGCTGACCTCGTGGGCGCGCACGCGACCGGTGCGCATGAACCGCAGCAGGCTGAATCCGGTGATCAGCGAGAACATGATCGGGATCGCGCCGGCCTGCGGCCGCGCCAGCAGCAACAGCGCGGCACCCCACGCGCAGCCGGCCGGCAGCAGGATCAGCGAGGCGAAGGTCAGCGCAATCTTGCGGATGCGCAGCCGGGAATCATCGCCCGGCCGCACGCCGCGCTCGACGAGGCGGCCGACCACGCTGCGGGGCGGAATTTTCGACAAGTACGGGCTCCGGTTGGGATAGCTTCCAATTTATCCCCAATCGATGCACCAACGCACGTCGCGGCCCCCGACCGATTCCGATCGCGCGATGGACCGCCCGCCCGACGCGTGCCGCCCGGGCGCGCACCCTGTGCACGCCGACGTGGCCACATTTCACATCGCGCGCGGGGATCCGGCGTGTCAGCAATCTATACTCGATGATCGGGCCGGCACGAGCTGGCAGCGTGGCGGACCCGCGGACCGGCGGCCGTGCGGCGGCGGCCGGGCTTGCTGCTTCGCAAATCACACCACAGGCGTCGCGCTCGGCGGCGGCGGGGAGACGACACGATGAATCTATTGGGAACCTTGGCCAAGGTGGCCGTCGGCGTGATGCTGGCGCGGGGCGCGGGCAGGATGATGCGGGGCGGCGGCGGGGCGTCCGGCGGAGGCGGCGCGGCCGGCAGGAGCGCCGGTGGCGGACTCGGCGACCTCATCGGCGGCCTGGGCGGCGGCGGTGGCGCAGGCGATCTGCTCGGCGGACTGCTCGGCAGCCTCGCCGGAGGGCTTGCCGGCGGGCGGGCTCAGGGTCCCGGCGGCGGCCTGGGCGATCTGCTCGGCAGCGTGCTGTCCGGCGGCGGTTCGAGCGGCAGCGGCGGTCTCGGCGACCTGCTCGACAGCCTCGGCGGCGGTCAGCGCGGCAGCGGCGGTTTCGGCCAGATGTTCAATCGCGCGATGGCCGGTGACGTGACCGAGCCGTCGGCGGAAGTCCATCGGGACGCCGGCATCCTGCTCCAGGCGATGATCAATGCGGCCAAATCGGACGGCGCGGTCGATCCGGACGAGCAGCGGCAGATCCTCGAACACCTGAGCGACGTCGGCGCCGACGAGCGCGACTTCGTGCGCCAGGAGTTGTCCCGGCCGGCGGATCTCGACGGCTTCCTGCGCAGCATCCCGCAGCAGCTCGGGCCGCAGGTCTACCTGATGTCGCTGCTGGCGATCAAGCTCGACTCGAACGCCGAGGTGCGCTACCTCGACCGCCTGGCCCAGGCCACCGGCCTGACCCCCGAATCGGTCAACGAGATCCACGCCCAGGTCGGCGTACCCCCGCTGTACCGCTGAGCGACGGCGCTGCCCGCTCCTGCCCGCTGCGGTGGGAGCGGAAACGCCCGGTGGCGGCGGCCCGAATCGAGGCCGGGAAAGCCTGTTCGCAGTCGAAGAAGCAATCACCCGCTCGGTCGTTGGGGCGCGCCGCTCAGAGGGGTTTTCTCGCGACGAACAGGTACCTGTTCAAGCTGAAGAAGTATTCCTTTCGATCGCCGAGGGCCCGTAGCCCCGCAGCCCATGCATCGAGCTCCCCGTCCGTCAGCGCCGTCCGCCCCGCAACGAAACGGACGATCATCTCGATCAATCCGCCGCTGTAGGTCCCCTCGTGGGTTTCCGGGTTATACAAGGGGATGATGCTGCGGCCCGTGGTCTCGAAGCCGGCCTGCGAGAGTTTCGGCCCGAGCGTTCTCGGCAAGTGCGGATCCGCACAATGTTCGCTCCAGGCGCTCAGCACCCGCGCCATCAGCGCTTCGTTCGTCCCGTGCCAGACCATGGAGGCCCAGTCGGTCGCCAGGATGCCGATGCGCCCGCCCGGGCGCAGGACTCGGTACATCTGCCGCAAGACGCCCAGCGGGTCCGTGAGGTATTCCAGCACCTGCGTCGAAACGGCGAGGTCGAACGCGCCCTCGCCACACGCCAAATCGTTGGCGTCTCCAACCTCCACGGTCACGAACGGGAAAGCGGCGCAGCGTTTGCGCGCCATCTGCACCATGCTTTCGCTGATATCCAGCCCGTGCACCGCTCCGGCGGGGCCCACCGCCTGGGCCATCTCCGCAAGCAGGAAACCCGGCCCCGATCCGACGTCGAGTACATGCTGCCGCGGCTCGATTCCGAGCGCGGCGATGACGGCCTTGCGCTGCGCGACGACATCGTCGGTCAGGTACATCGCCTCGAGACGCCGTGAGGCTTCCGCGTCGTAGTCAAGACCCCGGCTCATGGCATTGCCCACCTTGTCGAGTATCTGCGGTTCGCGCTGCCCGTGGTTGCGGCGGAGAGCGGCGTGGTGCCGCATCCATGAGGCACAGTATAGGCGGTGCTTGGCGGGCTCACGGCCGCGCCGGCGCGCGCCCGCGCTCGAGCAAGGGGCCGGCCCGGGCACCGACCGACGGCGCCGACGCGATCACCACCTCCGACGCGATGCCCCACGAAACGACCACTTCATGGTATCGGATCCGCCACGACTCGGCCGACAGGTACTCGATCGCACGGGTAGGCCGGCACCCGCCGACGCAGCGGGGATTCAGCCCGAAAAGCCAGCGCCAGGCCGCCATCACGGCGCGAGACATGACGGTCTTGCCGTCGGTGATGCCGGCGAGGCACAGCAGTCCCCCGGCATCCAGCACCCGCGCGGCCTCGGCGAGGAAGCGCGTCCGGTCACGCTCGGGCAGCAGATCGAACACATAGGTCGAAACGACCCGATCGACGGATGCGCTGCCGACCGGCAGCGCCGGCGGGCCATCCGCGGGCACGACGGACGCACGATCCGCGTACGGCCGCAGTCGCCCGGCGGCGATCGCAAGCATTGTCGAACTGAGGTCCGTTGCAAGATAGCGAGCGTTCTCCGGAAGATGCCGCTGCAGCAACTCGAGGGCCAGGCGCCCGGTTCCGCAGCCGAATTCAACGACGAACTTCGCCTGCCCCATCGCAGCATTGGCCACCATGGCGCTCAGTGCCGCCTCCTCGTAGAACGCCTGCCGGTCCTGCTTGCGACCGAACCTGTCGTAGAACGACTTGGCCTCGGCGTGGGTAAGAGTGCGCACGACGGGTCTGCCCCTGCCCGATGCCCCGGTTCACCCGCCCGCCCGCCGGCGCAAAGCGGCAGAGACGTGTGGTGGGACCGATGCTCGGATTGCGTTGCGCCCGAATCCCCGGTGGATACCATGGACAATCTCCGGATCACCCTGGACGCGGTAGTTGAAGTGCAGCCGGTGTGTGCCACCTCGGTGTTCCATCTTCCGGCGCCGGATCTCAACCGTCGTGACGATGCCATTGGCCGAGAACCCTTTTTCCTTCAGCGAACGCCTGGATCCAAGGAGAGCGCCAGCGCTCTCCGGCGACAACCAGTCTGACTCAGGGCACCTTTGGTGTTGCATCATCGGCAGCAAGCCGATCCTGGAGGTAGCGTGAGAAGTAGCCTGAATAGCGCCGTTGCAACTCCGCTAGGCGCCAGTCACTCCCCGTGATGATCTTGCGACACTCTGCCGAGCCGCAGGAACATTCCATGCGCTCCGCCGGATCCCCGTCGACCATCGCATAGTCGATGGTCAACTCGGCACCCGCCGGAATGTCACGCATCGCGACGAAGGTGATCTGGCCTCGAACACCGACGTTCGGGTTGCAGGAGTGGTTGAGGCACAGAATGCTTGCTTCAACCTCCCCGGCGTTGCCGGGTGCGATATAGAGACCGTCCTCTATCTGAATCTCGGCAGGCGACACCTCATCTCGAACGAGCGCGAGGGAAGCGAAATCCATGATCGTCCCACCCTTGACGGCAACGATTTCGCCCGCTGCGATCATGTCACGTGCAAAGAGCCCGCGCCCCTGGATTGGGCTTGCGCGCTTCTCGGTCTTGGGGCTGAACCAGCTACTCATAGGCGTACCTTTGACAAGCATGTATGCACACAGGAGTCATCACAGGCTCACCCATTGGCCTCCCCGTTGCAATAGGGCGAACGAGCTTCTGCGGTTCGCCCGCATTCGTTCCCGAACGGTTGGCGTCATCCGCGAGCCGCAGCATGCCGACGAGCAGGTAACCGGAAACATTGAGCGTGCCGAGCCACGGCATGAAGTGGGCTGCCGCGCCGAGGACGCCCGCGACGGGGAGGAGGCCGCTCGGCGCGCGAATGAGAGCGATCCGGGCCGCGCCGGAAGCAGCACGGCCTCGCGCAAGCCGCCATCGGCAAGCGCGAGAGCAAGAACGAAAAGCCACCGCGCAACGGCCTTCAGCGCAAGCATCGAAGGGAGTTCATCCGGCGCCAGACGAAATGGCTGGCGCAATACGAGCGACAGCAAGCATGGCGTGCAAGTCGATTTGCCTTGTCAACCGACCTGTAAGGTCTTTTCCAACAGTTCGTAGCCCGACCGCTCAAGGTATTCGTGGCGATGATAGAAGGCGCGCGCAGAGTCGTTGTGCCGCGACAGCTGGAGTGAGGCGTTTGAGCAGCCAAGCCGCCGAAACTCGGATTCCGCGACGTCGAGAAGTGCGGCGCCGATGCCCCGGCCACGCTTCGAGGGCAGCACGAAAAGCTCGTCGATCTCCGCCGTGATGCCCAGGTGCTCGAGGCTGAATACGTAGACTGCAAGCAGGTAACCCACCGCAACACCGTCCGTAGTTGACAGCCATCCCGCTCCAAGTCGTGGCTCAGAAAGAAGGCGTTTGAGCTGACTGCCCACCCGGCCCGGCTCGAAGCCCGATATGGCTTCGAATCGCCAGTATTCTTCCACCAGCGGAAGGAGAGCCGGCACATCGGCTGGCGTGGCTATTCTGATTTCCTTCATGCGCTTTTCCCGACGAGTTGAAGGCGACCGACCACCAGCGCCGCGCAGCGGGCCGTCCGCTGCACGCGGTGGCTGGCCTGCGCTATGCGGCACCGGAGGGCCGCCGGGCCAGAAAACCATGCAATCCTCGTGGCAATGCTTCGTCGGCGTAGGCGGTGAACCTCGTGACTCCAAATCCGATTGCCAACAGATCAGACTCGATGTCCTCGGGAGAGACCAATTCGAGTTCGTGGACTTCGGAGCCACGCCGATACAAGGTGCCGATGCGCCTGAACGTTACGATCCGACGCGTGAGTGAGCGACCCGTCGCGGATGTCTCCACCAGCACAGCCCAGTCGCCTCCTTCGGCAAAGGTCCGCGTCGGGCGCTCAGGCGCGCGATCGGGGCCGGCCACGTCAAACAGGAGTACTCCGCCGCTCGCAAGTGCTCGAAACGCCCTTTCGAAAAACGCCCGCCTGGCGGCGTGGGTAGAGCGAGCATCGAACTTGTAGTTCAGCACCTCTCCGATCGCGCACAGGGCAACGCAGGACGACATCTCCATATCCACGAAGGACCCGGCACAAAAAACGGCCTCTGGCACTCGCTTTCGTGCAAGCTCGATGAGCGACGCGGACAAGTCCACCCCGGAGACCGAGTAGCCACGATCGGCCAGGACGCGAGCCGTGATGCCGCTCCCGCAGCCGACGTCGAGAATGGCCCCGCTGCGTATCCCGCAGCCATCCAGCGCAGCGAGGAGCACTCCGGCACCGGCGACCGCGAGGTGGCCAAAGCCGTTGTCGTGGATATGAGCAAGGTCCGATCGGTAGTGGCTCATGACGACGACCCGATGAGGGCCGCATAGCGCTCGACGTGGGCGGTCCGCCCCGGCGTGCCACGGCGAACCCTCTCGACCGAAGGGTTGTGCGCGGCCGCTTCGTCGATCATCTTGTGACGGCTCTTCGAATTTGATCTCTGGCTCGACATGCTTCGATTTGAAGACATCTAGGGAAGCACTGATCGGGGCCGCCCCTGAACGTTCAGAGCATCGGCGCCAGCCACTTCCTTGCCGCCGTCTCGCTCATGCCGGTGCGTCGCGCCCAGTCCTTGGCCTGATCCTC
Organism: Rhodocyclaceae bacterium; assembly: GCA_050305135.1. Lineage (GTDB taxonomy): Bacteria > Pseudomonadota > Gammaproteobacteria > Burkholderiales > Rhodocyclaceae > Cognatazoarcus. The sequence goes on from JBNLET010000194.1 coordinate 21,044, forward strand.
GCCGATCTTCGAGATCGCGAAGTAGTGGCTGTCGGGATGGGCGAAGTAGAAGCCGCTGACCGACGCGGCCGGCGTCATCGCCATCGATTCGGTCAGGCCCATGCCGGCGTTGGTGGGCGCGTCGAGCAGCTGGAACAGCGCGGCCTTGACGGTATGGTCGGGGCAGGACGGATAGCCCGGCGCCGGGCGGATGCCGCGGTAGGCTTCCCGGATCAGCGCGTCGTTGTCGAGTGCCTCGTCGGCGGCGTAACCCCAGTGCTCCTTGCGCACGCGCTCGTGCAGCCACTCGGCGCAGGCCTCTGCGAGGCGGTCGGCGAGGCTCTTCAGCATGATCGCGTGGTAGTCGTCGTGGGCTTCCTCGAACTCGGCCAGCTGGTGCTCGATGCCGAGCCCGGCGGTGACCGCGAAGGCCCCGCACCAGTCCCTCACGCCGGCGTCCTTCGGCGCGACGAAATCGGCCAGACACCAGTGCGGCTTCCCGCTCGGGCGCTGGTGCTGCTGGCGCAGGCCGTACCAGGTCATCATCGGCGCGTGGCGGGTTTCATCCTGGTAGAACTCGATGTCGTCGCCGACGCTGTTGGCCGGGAACAGGCCGAACACGGCGGCGGTGCGGAGCCACTGCTCGCGCACCAGTTGGCCAAGCATTTGCTGCGCATCGTCGAAGACGTTGCGGGCCGTTTCGCCGACCACCTCGTCGTCGAGGATCTGCGGGTACTTGCCGGCCAGGTCCCAGGTCTGGAAGAACGGGCCCCAGTCGATGTAGGGGAGCAGCTCCTCCAGTTCCACGTCGAGCGCGACGACGCCGGTGGTGGCGGGCTCGGGCGGCACGTAGCCGGCTACCGAGAGCGGGTCGAAGGCGTTGGCGCGGGCTTCTTCCAGCGTCACCAGTTGCACGCCCTTCTTGTTGGCGTGCTGGCGGCGGATCTTCTCGTAGTCGGCGGCCAGCTCGGCCTTGAAGCCGGCACTCTGTTCGTCCGACAGCAGCGCGGTGACGACGCCGACGGCGCGCGAGGCGTCCGGCACATAGACCACCGGCTGGCCGTAGTTCGGTGCGATCTTGATCGCGGTATGGGCGCGGCTGGTGGTGGCGCCGCCGATCAACAGCGGCAGCTCGAAGCCCTGCCGCTGCATCTCGGCGGCGACGTGGCTCATCTCCTCCAGCGACGGGGTGATCAGGCCGGACAGGCCGATCGCCTGCGCGCCGTGCTCCTTGGCGGCATGCAGGATCTTCTCGGCCGGCACCATCACGCCGAGGTCGATCACCTCGTAGCCGTTGCAGCCCAGCACCACGCCGACGATGTTCTTGCCGATGTCGTGCACGTCGCCCTTGACCGTGGCGACGACGATCCTGCCCTTGCTGGCAGCGCCGGTGCGGGCCTTTTCCTCCTCGATGAACGGGATCAGGTGGGCCACCGCCTGCTTCATCACGCGGGCCGACTTGACCACCTGGGGCAGGAACATCTTGCCGGCGCCGAACAGGTCGCCGACCACGTTCATGCCGGCCATCAGCGGACCCTCGATCACCGCCAGCGGCGGCCGGCCCTCGGCGGCGAGCCGGGCGCGCACCTCCTCGGTGTCGTCGACGACGAACTCGGTGATGCCCTTGACCAGCGCGTGCTTGAGCCGCTCCTCGACCGGCTGGGCGCGCCAGGCCAGGTCCGGCCCGCTGTCCTTGCTGCTGCCGGCCTGCACGGTCTGGGCAAATTCGACCAGCGCCTCGCCGGCGCCCGGGTGGCGGTTCAGCACCACGTCCTCGACCTTGTCGCGCAGCGCCGCATCCAGATCGTCATAGACCCCGAGCATGCCGGCATTGACGATGCCCATCGCCATGCCGGCGCGGATCGCGTGGTACAGGAAGACGGTGTGGATCGCCTCGCGCACCGCGTTGTTGCCGCGGAAGCTGAACGAGACGTTGGACACCCCGCCCGAGGTCTTGGCGTGCGGCAGGTGGGCATGGATCCACTTGACCGCCTCGATGAAATCCACCGTGTAGTTGTCGTGTTCGCTGATCCCGGTGGCGATCGCGAAGAGGTTCGGGTCGAAGATGATGTCCGCGGCCGGGAAGCCGATGCCGGTCAAGAGCTTGTAGGCGCGCTCGCAGATCTCGATCTTGCGCTGGTAGGTATCGGCCTGGCCCTGCTCGTCGAAGGCCATCACGATCACCGCCGCGCCGTAGCGGCGGCACAGCCGGGCCTGGCGTAGGAACTCGGTCTCGCCCTCCTTCATCGAGATCGAGTTGACGATGCCCTTGCCCTGGATGCACTTGAGCCCCGTCTCGATGACGCTCCACTTGGAGGAATCGAGCATGATCGGCACGCGCGAGATGTCCGGCTCGGAGGCGACCAGCTTGAGGAAGCGCTCCATCGCGGCGAGGCTGTCGAGCATCGCCTCGTCCATGTTGATGTCGATCACCTGGGCGCCGTTCTCGACCTGCTGGCGGGCCACCGACAGCGCGTCGTCGAAGCGGCCCTCGAGGATCATCTTGGCGAAGACCTTCGAGCCGGTGACGTTGGTGCGCTCGCCGACGTTGACGAACAGCGACTCCGGCCCGACGTTGAACGGCTCCAGGCCCGACAGGCGCAGTTGCGGCTCGATCGTCGGCAGCGGGCGCGGCCGGATGTCGGCGACCGCCGCCGCGATCGCGGCGATGTGGGCCGGCGTGGTGCCGCAGCAACCGCCGACGATGTTCAGCATGCCGGCGCGCGCCCAGTCCCGGATCTCGCCGGCCAGTGCCTCGGGCGTCTCGTCGTAGCCGGTCGGCGAAAGCGGGTTCGGCAGGCCGGCGTTCGGGTGGGCCGAGACGAAGCAGTCGCAGACCTTGGCCAGCTCCTCGACGTACTGCCGCAGTTCCTGCGCGCCGAGCGCGCAGTTCAGGCCGAACGAGATCGGCTGCATGTGGGCCAGCGAGTTCCAGAACGCCTCGGCGGTCTGGCCCGACAGCGTGCGGCCGGAGGCGTCGGTAATGGTGCCGGAGATCATCACCGGCAGCCGGCGGCCGAGTTGCTCGAAGACCTGCTCGATCGCGAACACCGCGGCCTTGGCGTTCAGCGTGTCGAAGATGGTCTCGATCAGCAGCAGATCGGCGCCGCCCTCGATCAGGCCGCGGGCCGAGGCGGCGTAGTCCTCCACCAACGCGTCGAAACTGATTTTGCGGAAAGCGGGGTCGTTCACGTCCGGCGAGATCGACAGCGTGCGCGAGGTCGGGCCCAGCACGCCGGCGCAGTAGCGCGGATTGTGCGGATCGGCAGCGGTGAATTCGTCGCACAGCTCGCGCACCAGGCGCGCACCTTCGACGTTGATCTCGTAGGCCAGCTCGGCCAGCCCGTACTCGGCCTGCGAGACCCGCGTGGCGTTGAAGGTGCAGGTCTCGATGATGTCGGCGCCGGCTTCCAGGTAGGCGCGGTGGATGCCGGCCACCGCGGCGGGGCGGGTCAGCACCAGCAGGTCGTTGTTGCCCTTCAGGTCGCGCGGGTGGTCGCGCAGGCGCTCGCCGCGATAGTCCGATTCGGTCAGCTTGAGCTGCTGGATCATCGTGCCCATCGCGCCGTCCAGTACCAGGATGCGCTCGGCGAGCAGGCGTCGCAGTTCTTCGCTTCGGTCGGCTTGCATGTTCGGTCCTCGAATGTCCGTTCTTCGGCGCCGGAACCGCGGACGAAAAAACGGCGCGGCAAACCGGCTGGGGTTTGCGAGCGCCGTTGTTCGGTTGCTGAGCCTGGCCCCGGGAATCACCACCCGCCACGGGTCGCAGCGCTCCTCAGCAGAAGCCGGATTCTAGGGGCTTCGGCGTTCGCTGTCGACGCCGGGACGGAACGGGATCGCGGCGCTGCGAAAGTCGCTTGCAAAATCACGCCGCAATTTCGCCCGCCGCGGTTTATGCTGGATCATCCCCCAACCAACGGAGAGAACAATGAGAAAATGGCTCATCGCCGTGGCCGCGAGCGCAGCTTCGCTGGCCGCGCTGCCGGCCGCCGCCGCCAGCGTCAGCTTCGTCAGCCCGACCGACGGCGATACCGTCGGGTCCGAGTTCATGGTGCAGATGGCGGTGGACGGCATGCAGCTGCGCCCGGCCGGCGAGGTGGTGGAAGGGACCGGCCACCATCACCTGATCGTCGACGGCGGCCCGCTCGAGGCCGGCACACCGGTGCCGTCCGACGCCACCCACCTGCATTTCGGCCAGGGCCAGAGCGAGACCACGCTCAAGCTGGCGCCCGGCGAGCACACGTTGACGCTGCAGTTTGCCGACGGCAAGCACCGCTCCTACGGCCCCGGCATGAGCCGCACGATCAAGGTGCACGTCAAGTAAGGGCCGTGCGCGGACCGGGCGATCAGCCGCGGCGTGCGGCGCCCGGCCCCCAGATCGGCTCCGGTTCGATGTCCGGGCCCGGATCGTATTCGGGGTAGTCGAGCTGGCGGAAGATGTGTTCCTCGCATTCCCGCAGCCGGCGGGTGACCTCGCGCCCCATGTTCATCTGGATCAGCGCGAACTGCTCCAGGTCGCGGGTATAGAGATCGTGCAGCACGTCGGCGCCAATCTCCAGCAGCGCCACGCGGCTCAGGGCCAGCGCCGAGGCGCTGCGCGGCATCAGGTCGAACAGCGTCATCTCGCCGATGCAGTCGCCGTCGCGCAGCGTATTGATCAGGTACTGGCGATTGTCGTGGGCCTTCAGCACGGCGATCTCGCCGCGCTCGATGATGTACATCGAGCCGGGCGGGTCACCCTCGCGCAGCAGCCACTCGCCGGCCCGCAGCGTCTTTTCGCGCCCCCTCGACAGCAGGAAATCGATGATGTCCTCGCGGATCGCGCCGAAGATCGGGATTTCGCGCAACAGCTTGGCCTGCCTGCTCACGGTGCTTCTCCCGCTATATCGAATGTCATGGGTTTGAGCATAGCCGATCCGGCGGGTGAAAATGTCGCCTGATGTCAACGAAATGCAAGCGTCGGGAGCCGCCGCCAGCATGACTGCGGTACACAGCTTTCCGCCGCTGGCGGACGCGGCGGCACGGCTGCTGATCCTCGGCAGCATGCCGGGCCGCCGTTCGCTGCAGGAGCAACGATACTACGCCCATCCGCGCAATGCCTTCTGGCCGATCATGGGCGCGCTGCTGGATTTCCCGCCGCTCTCGCCCTACGAGCAGCGCTGTCGCGCGCTGCTCGCCGGCGGCGTGGCGTTGTGGGACGTGATGGCGAGCTGCAGCCGCCACTCCAGCCTGGATGCAGACATCGTCGAGGACAGCATCGTGCCGAACGACATCGCGCTGCTGCTGGCTGCGTGCCCATCGGTCGCGGCGGTGTTCTTCAATGGCGGCAAGGCCGAGCAGAGCTTTCGCCGCCACGTCCTGCCGACCCTCGGCGGGCTCGGCCGGGAGCTGCGCTTCGAACGCCTGCCGTCCACCAGCCCGGCCCACGCCGGCCTGGGCACGGAACTCAAACTGGCGCGCTGGCGCGATGCGCTCGGCGGCCTGCTCGGCCACGCGGCCGGCGAGCGCTAGGCCGCATTTCGCGCCACTCCGACGGCGGCGGACACCGATGCGCGATCGCGCGAGAAGTGCGGGCTACGGGTTGATCCCGATTCCCAGCGGCCGTCCGGCGAGGTGAGCATGTCGGGCCGATCGCCGTCGCCCTTCCCCCGTGCTCCACGTCCTGTCCGTCACCTTCCCGTTCTTCGCCCTGGTACTGGGCGGCTACACCGCCGTCAGGCGCAGCCTGCTGCCGCAGGCCGCGATTCCGGGGCTGAACAGCTTCGTGCTGTTCTTCGCGCTGCCCTGCATGCTGTTCCGCTTCGGCTCCGGCACGCCGATCGCGGAGCTGCTCGATCCGATGGTGTTCGCGGTGTACTTGAGCTGCGCGCTGCTGATGGTCGCGGCCACGCTGCTGCTGACGATGGGCGGGCGTATAGGCTGGAACGACGGCGCGCTGGGCGCGCTGACGGCGGCCTTTCCGAATTCGGGTTTCATGGGGGTGCCGCTGCTGCTGGCGCTGCTCGGCGAACGCTCAGTCGGGCCGGTGATCGTGACGATCGTGATCGACCTGGTGATCACGACCTCGCTGTGCATCGCGCTGTCCCGCCTCGGCGCCGGTGCCGACGGCGCGCGCGCCGCGGCCGGCCGGGCGCTGCGCGGCGTAGCGGGCAATCCGATGCCGTGGGCGATCCTGCTCGGCGGCCTGTTCTCGGCGCTGCAGTGGCAGCTCTACGGGCCGCTGGACCGGACCATCGGCCTGCTGGCCGACGCCGCCTCGCCGGTGGCGCTGTTTACGATCGGCGCAGTGCTGGCCCGCTCCAAGATGACCACCAGCGACGCCACGCCGTGGCAGGACTACGTGCCGGTGGCGCTGCTCAAGCTCGCGCTGCATCCGCTGCTGGTCCTGCTGGCGGCCGCCGCCGCGCGCCGGCTCGGTGTGCCGCTGGAAGCCCACGTGGTGGTCGCGCTGGTGCTGGTGGCGGCGCTGCCGAGCGCCAGCAACGTGTCGCTGCTGGCCGAGCGCTTCGGCGCCGACAACGGCCGCATCGCACGCATCATCCTGCTGTCGACGGCGGCCTCGTTCTTCAGCTTCTCGGCCTGCGTGGCGCTGCTGACCTGAGCCGCGGCGCCGCCCGCAGGGCTAGTGCTTGTCGCAGCCGACGCGCAGCATCGACAGGCCGACCGGCTGATACAGGCCGTGCTGGGTGATGTACTCGCGCTGCACGCGGTAGGCCTCGACCTCCATGTCGATCGCCGCCGAACAGTCGGGCAGTTCGCCGAAGGCCGCACCCGGCGCCGGGAACCCGCCGTGGCGCGCCGTTCCTTGCAGATAGTGGACCATCTCGTGCACCACCACCGAAGCGGCCAGCACGCTTTCCTCCGGATCCATCGCCTCGTCGACGTAGAGTTCGCGGCCGCCGGCGTACCAGCCGTACACGCGGCATTCGCGCCCGGCGCAGGCGTTGTCGACGAAGAAGCGGTGGGGTACCTGGATCACGACCGGGGTCTCGGCCGGCACCGGCAGCCCCGACAGACTGACCGCCCAGGAGAAGAGTGCGATATACAGGGCATCCATCATGCAATCCTCCGCAGAACGGGCGGCGACGTGATCCGATACCGCACCGGAAGACGGCCGCCCGTATGTTGCGTTGCAACAATCCTGCCAGCGGCTTCGCCCGATCCCCTGCGCCGCGCCGAAATGTCCCACGCACGGCCATTTCCGGCTCCCCGCTCGGCACCGATCCGGTCGCGGAGCGAGGGCGGGGTTGCGCCATGCCTGCACAGGCTTGGTGCGCATGCCCTTTTCCGGTGCTGCGCTGCACCATTCACACGGGGCACCCGCCCGCGCCGGGCGGTCAGACGTTCGCCGGATACCGGTTCGCCGCGAGCGGGGTTTCCTCGCGCGCCGGCTCGACCGCCGCCGTGCAGGCCGGGCGCGCGGTCTCGCCGACAAAGCTCAGCACGTCGCGGGTGAAGCGCTCGCGCTGCCAGAGGTGCGGCGAGTGGTCCGCGCCCTGGTAGGTGGCGAGGCGGGCGTGCGGGATGGCGTCGCGAACGTAGCGGGCGGTCTGCGCCGTGTAGAAGTTGCTCAGCTCACCATAGACCAGCAGCGTCGGCATTTCCGTCAGCGGCAGCACCTCGCGATAGTCGGCGGCGGTCAAGCTGGCCCAGCAGTCGATCAGCGGCTTCGGCGTCAGCTTGCGCATGCGCCGGCGGAACAGGTCGAGGCCGTCGTCCTGCGACAGGTAGCGCCGCCGCGCCGCTTCGTTCAGGCCGTCGGCGCCCAGGCGCAGCACGGCTTCGGCGAAATCCCGTTCCAGCTCGCGCATGAAGACCACGTTGCGCTGCCAGTCGAAGTCGCCGTAGATGCCCTTGTTCCAGCCGTCGTCGGTGACCAGCTTGGGCGACTGGTCGATCAGTACCGTGCGCGCCAGCCGCTGGCAGCCGAAATCGCGCAGGTATTGCCAGGTGGTCAGTGCGCCCATCGAGTGGCCGATCAGCGTGACCTCGTTCAGATCGAAGTGGCACAGCAGGTTCTGCAGGTCGCGCGCCATGCGTTCGACGGTCGGCACCGTGCCGGTCCGCAGATCGTGGCCGCCGTGGGCGCGGGCGTCCCAGCGAAACACCGCATGGCGGGCGGCAAAGGCCTCGACGAAGGGATGCCAGTCCCGGTGCGACGAGGTCCAGCCGTGCAGCAGCACCAGCGGCGGTCCGTCGCCGCAGGCGCGAAAATGGATTGGCTCGCCGTCGTCCGCGATGAAATGGTCCATTGGGGTAGCTCCGACTGCTTATTGTGCACCGCAGTATAGAGGTCGGAGACGCGGCGTGCAGCCACCGGGCGCCGAAAACTGTTGCGCCATGTGACCCGGATCGGTCTGCCCGGGCGCCCTACATGCCGAAGAAGCCGCCGTCCCGCGGATAGATGAAGCTCTGGCTGGTGCGGACCACCACGCCGTCGCGGAAATGTACGTTGAAGCGGGTCTCGATGCCCGGGCCGGTGTTCTCGATGTTCCAGTCCCACACCTCTTCGCCGGACAGCCAGAAGAACTCGACCGTGCGATGCTGGCCCAGCAGCCGGCTCACCTGTGCCTTGTGCATGCCGGCTTCGATCCGCAGCAGGCCGTCCAGGGCGAGCGCATCGCGCACCGACACCAGCCGGCCAGCGGCGTCGAGCTTGACCATCCAGCAATGGATGCCCCAGGGCTGGCTGGAATACTCCAGCGTGCTGCCGCCGTCGGCGTCGCTCCAGCGGCGTGTCGGGGTGCCGGCTGCAGCAATCACGCCCGCCTCGTTCGCCTGGCCAGGGGGCAGCCCGACGAGCTTTGGCGCGAATGCGCAGCCGACGAGCAAGAGGGACAGGCACAGGGCCGACAGGTTCCTTTTCATGGTATGACTCCGCTCGACTCTTGGATCCGGGCGCCGCATCGAACCGTGGCGCCCGCCCGCGGTCGGAGTATGCGATCCGCCTCAGGCGTTGACAGTGTGGGCCCACCGGACATTCCACACGCGGAGATACAAAATGATCGCTCGCTGCACCGCCCGCATCCGCGGCCTGGCGCCCGCCGTTGCGCGCCACGATGCCCGACCGCAGAAGCCGGGGGCGAACCACATCTTCAATCGGGAGCGCGGGGTCGCCCCGGGGCGGGCACACGGCACAGCGGGGCCGCGCGTCGCAGGCAGCCCGCACCGAGCCGGCCCCGGCGGCCAGGACGGCAACAAGCCGCGACGGGTCTGCGCGGAAGCCGCCGACTGAAGTCCGCGATGCATCGCCTGGCGCGCTTTCTGGGTCTCTCGCCGGGTGAAACCGGCCCGACCCTGCTGTCGGGCCTGCTGTTCTTCCTGCTGCTGGCCGGCTACTACCTGCTGCGGCCGGTGCGCGACGAGATCGCCGTGCATGTCGGCACCGCCAGTCTGGCCTGGACCTTCACGGCCACATTCGTCGTGATGCTGGCCGCGCTGCCGCTGTATGGCTGGGTGGTCGGACGCTTTCCGCTGGGCCGCGTGCTGCCGGGCATCTACCTGTTCTTTGCGGCGAGCCTGCTGGGCTTCGCGGCCTTGCTGGCCGCGCCGTCGACGGCTCCGCTCGCCGGCCTGGCGTTCTTCGTCTGGGTCAGCGTCTTCAACCTGTTCGTGGTGTCGGTGTTCTGGAGCCTGATGGCGGATCTGCACGCACCGGAGGCGGCCGCGCGGCTGTTCGGCCTGATCGCGGCCGGCGGCAGCCTCGGCGCGGTCTGCGGTCCATTGCTGGCGGTCGCGCTGAGCGCCACGCTCGGCACCGCCGTGTTGCTGCCGGTCGGCGCGCTGCTGCTGATGCTGGCGGCCGCACTGCTGTATCTGCTCGGAGCCCGCTCGCAAGGACGGCGTCGGGAGACGATCGGCGGCGGCCCGCTGCAAGGCCTGCGGGCGATACTGCAGAAGCCTTACCTGGCCGGTATCTGCGGCTGGCTGCTGCTCTACTCGGGCACCTCGACGCTGCTCTATTTCAGCCAGACCGAAATCGTCGGCCTGGCAATTCCCGATCGTGCCGCCCGTACGCAACTGTTCGCGTCGATGGATCTGGCGGTCAACAGCCTGACGCTGCTGGGCCAGTTCCTGCTCACCGGCAGGGTGCTGAGCCGCTTCGGCAGCGGCGCGGCGCTGGCACTGCTGCCGAGCGTCAGCCTGGCGGCCTTCGGCGTGCTGGCCTGGGCGCCGACGCTGGTGGTCATCGTCGCCGTGCAGGTGCTGCGGCGCGCCGCCAATTTCGCGCTCGCCCGGCCAGCGCGGGAGACGCTGTTCACGGTGGTCGGCAGCGAGGATCGCTTCAAGGCCAAGAATGTCATAGACACCGTGGTCTACCGCGGCGGCGACGCCGCCAGCGGCTGGCTGCACAGCGGCCTGGTGGCGATCGGCCTCGGTCTGTCCGGCATCGCCACCGCCGCACTGCCGCTGGCGGCAGCCTGGCTGCTGCTTTCACTGGCGCTGGGGCGCAGCCACAGGCGACGCCTCGCTTCGAGGGGGCATCCCACATGAGCCGCAACGCATTCCGATCCTCTCGCCGTCGCACGCTGGCTGCCCTCGGCGCGGCGCTCGCCTGGCCGGCGGCGGCGGCTTCGCGCCGGGCTCGCGAGGCGGGGCCGCAGACCCGCCCGATCCCGTCGACCGGCGAGCGCCTGCCGGTGGTCGGGCTGGGCACCTACCGCAGCTTCGACATCGGCGACTCCGAGCGCGAGCGGGCGCCGGTGCGCGAAGTATTGCGGCGATTCGTCGCCGGCGGCGGACAGGTGATCGACAGCTCGCCGATGTACGGGCGCTCCGAGGCCACGATCGGAGCGCTGGCCACGGAGCTCGGCGTCGACGCGAAGCTGTTCTACGCCACCAAGGTGTGGACGCGCGGCGCCGCCGACGGCGTTGCGCAGATGGAGCGCAGTTTCGGGCGCATGGGCGTGGCGCGCATGGATCTGATGCAGGTGCACAACCTGCTCGACCTGGACACCCACCTGGCGACGCTGCGCGAGTGGAAGGCCGCCGGCCGGGTGCGCTACGTCGGCGTCACCCACTACCACGCCGGCGCCTATGCCGAACTGGCGCGGGCGATGGAACGGGACGGCATCGACTTCGTCCAGCTCAATTACTCGCTCGCCGAGCGCGAGGCCGATCGCCGCCTGCTGCCGATGGCCGCCGAGCGCGGCATCGCGGTGCTGGTCAATCGGCCGTTCGCCAAGGGCGCGCTGTTCCGGCGCACGCGTGGCCGGCCGCTGCCGGACTGGGCCGTGGAACTCGGCGCCGCCAGCTGGGCGCAGTTCTTCCTCAAGTTCATTCTCGGCCACCCGGCGGTGTGCTGCGTGATCCCGGCCACGGGCAAGCCGGATCACCTTACCGACAATCTGGCCGCGGCGCGGGGCGCGCTGCCGGAGCCTTCGATGCGCCGACGCATGGCGGCGCTGCTGGACGGCCTGTCCGGTTGAAGGCCGGGCCACTGCCTCCTGGCTAGCCGGCCAGCCCTCGCCGCAGCGGGGCCGCGCTCACCGGCCGCTGCGCCTGCCCCGGCCGGTGCCGGACGGGCGCGAGCGCTGCGCCGCCGGCCGCTCGCCGACGCGGCCCGGCTCGCCGGCCCGCCAGCGCGGCACCAGCTGCTGCGCTCCGTTGCCGATCAGGTCGGCCCGCCCCATCTGCTTCAGCGCCTCGCGCAGCAGCGGCCAGTTGGCCGGATCGTGGTAGCGCAGGAAGGCCTTGTGCAGCCTGCGCTGGCGGCCGCCGCGCACGACCTCGACCGCCTCGCCGCCGCCGGCGATCTTCTTGAGCGGATTGCGGCCGCTATGCCACATCGCGGTGGCCAGCGCCATCGGCGTCGGCAGGAAGTTCTGCACCTGGTCGACGCGGAAGCCGTTCTTCTTCAGCCACAGCGCGAGGTTCAGCATGTCCCGGTCGGTGGTGCCCGGATGCGCGGCGATGAAGTAGGGCACCAGGTGCTGCTTCTTGCCGGCGGCCTTCGAGTAGTGCTCGAACATCTTGCGGAAGGCCTCGAAGGTGCCGATGCCGGGCTTCATCATCTTCGCCAGCGGCCCTTCCTCGGTGTGCTCGGGCGCGATCTTCAACAGCCCGCTGACGTGGTGGGTGACCAGTTCCTCGACGTATTCGGGCGAGCGCACGGCCAGATCGTAGCGCAGCCCGGAGCCGATCGTGACGCGCTTCACCCCTGGCACCCGCCGCGCCTTGCGGTACAGCTCGGTGAGCGGGCCGTGGTCGGTGCCGAGGTTCTCGCAGATGCCGGGATAGACGCAGGACAGCCGCCGGCAGGCACGCTCGATGGCCGCATCCTTGCACGCCAGCCGGTACATGTTGGCGGTCGGGCCGCCGAGGTCGGTGATGGTGCCGGCGAAGCCCGGCGTGCGGTCGCGGATCTCCTCGATCTCGCGCAGGATCGAGGCTTCCGAGCGGCTCTGGATGATGCGGCCCTCGTGCTCGGTGATCGAGCAGAAGGTACAGCCGCCGAAACAGCCGCGCATGATGTTCACCGAGAACTTGATCATCTCCCAGGCAGGGATGTGGGCGTCGCGGTAGCTCGGGTGGGGGCGGCGGGCGTAGGGCAGGCCGTAGACGAAATCCATCTCCTCGCCGGCCAGCGGCAGCGGCGGCGGGTTGAGCCAGACGTCGCGCTCGCCGTGGGCCTGCACCAGCGCCCGCGCGTTGCCCGGGTTCGATTCCAGGTGGAAGACACGCGAGGCATGCGCGTACAGCACCGGATCGGCGCTCACCGCCTCGAAGGACGGCAGCCTGACGACGCTGCGTTCGCGTTCCGCCCGGCGCCGCGCGATGCGCTCGGCGGCCGCCACGATGCGCACCGGGCTGGCGCCGTCGGCCGGCCGCTGCGGCGCGGCGGGTTGCGCGGCGTAGGGATCGGGATGCGGCGCCGGCGGCCCGGGCCGGTCCACCGCGCTCGAATCGATCTCGCTCCAGTCCTCGCCCGGCCGCCAGTCGCGCCGCGCCATGAAGGCGCTGCCGCGCAGATCGCGGATGGCCTCGATCGGCTCGCCGGCCGCCAGCCGGTCGGTCAGCGCCACCAGCGCCCGCTCGGCATTGCCGAACAGCAGCAGGTCGGCCTTGGCGTCCGGCAGCACCGAGCGCCGTACCTTGTCGGACCAGTAGTCGTAGTGGGCGATGCGGCGCAGGCTGGCTTCGATGCTGCCGATCACGATGCAGGCGTCCGGGAAGGCCTCGCGCGCCCGCTGCGCATACACCACCACCGCCCGGTCCGGCCGCCGGCCGGCCTCGCCGTGCGGCGTGTAGGCGTCGTCGCTGCGGATCCTGCGGTCCGAGGTGTAGCGGTTGACCATCGAATCCATGTTGCCGGCGCTGATGCCGAAGTACAGCCGCGGCCGCCCCAGCGCGCGGAACGGCTCGGCCGAACGCCAGTCCGGCTGGCTGATGATGCCGACCCGGTAGCCGCGGGCCTCCAGCAGACGGCCGACCAGCGCCATGCCGAAGCTCGGATGGTCGATGTAGGCATCGCCGGTGACCAGCACCACGTCGCACTGCTGCCAGCCGAGCGCCTGCATTTCCTGCCGCGAGGTCGGCAGGAAGGGGGCCGCTGCGGCGCGGGGCCGGAGGTGGATCGGTTCGGGCTTGGGCATCGCGGCATTATACCCGAGCACGATAGTCAACTAATATTGCGCAAAATCGACGAAATGGGCCCAGAACCGCCTCCCGAGCCGGTTTCCGAGCCCGATTCACGCGAAAACCCACGCTCAGGGCAGAGGTTTCGTCGATCGGCTGGTCGTGGTCACGATGCCGGCGGCGTCGAAATGCACGTTGAAAAAGGTCTGCTCGAGGTGTTCGGCCGGGATCTGCCAGTCGCGGATCACTTCGCGGCCGCCGCGGAAGGCCTGCTCCGAGCGGTGCCGGCCGAGCAGCCGGGCTACCTGGGCCGTGCTCCAGCCCGGCCGGATGCGGGCCATGTTGGCTTCCGTGATGACCTGCTCGACTGCCGTGACGACGCGGTCGGCGCCGATCGTGATCATGTAGCAGGTGACGCCCTCGGGCTGCCGGCTGTATTCCCAGGTCACGCTGCCGTCCTCGTTGCGCCATTCGGTGCCCGGCGGGCCGAGCCGGTCGCGCACCTCCACGGCGGTCGTGATGCCGGGCTTGATGGCCTCGATGTCGAACAGGTCGCAGGCGCCGAGGCCGACGATCGACAACAGGCCGCACATCAGTCTGAGAAACGATTTCATGTCATGGCACTCCGCTGGTGGTCAGCGCTGCAGCGCCGCGGCCACTGGGCTAGAATTCCTATCCGTCCGAACCGCCGCGGCCGCCGCCCGGCATGCGGATTCTGGCACGCACCGGATCCACCAGGAGAAAACGCATGAAAACAGCCCTCGTCGTCGCCACGCTCCTTTCTCTCGCCAGCACGCTCGCCCATGCCGAGACGATCGTCCGCATCGGCCACGCCGGGCCGTTGACCGGTCCGATCGCCCACATCGGCAAGGACGGCGAGAACGGCGCCCGGCTGGCGATCGAAGACGCCAATGCCAAGGGCGTGACGATCGACGGCGAGAAGGTGGTCTTCGAACTGCTCTCCGAGGACGACCAGGCCGACCCGCGCCAGGCCACCACGGTCGCCCAGCGCCTGGTGGACGAGGGCGTCAAGGGCGTCGTCGGCCACGTCACCTCGGGCGCCTCGATCCCCGCCTCGCGCATCTACTCGCGTGCCGGCATCCCGGTGATCACGCCGTCGGCGACCAATCCGAAGCTGACCGACCAGGGCTACGAGGTGACCTTCCGCGTGATCGCCAACGACCTGCAGCAGGGCGCGGCGATGGCCAAGTACGTGCAGGGGCAGCTGAAGGCCAAGAAGGTCGCCATCATCGACGACCGCACCGCCTACGGCCAGGGCCTGGCGGACGCCTTCGCCAACAACCTGAAGCGCCTCGGCGTCGAGGTGGTGGCGCGCGAATTCACCAGCGACAAGGCCACCGACTTCATGGCCATCCTGACCAAGATCAAGGGGCGGCAGCCGGATGCGGTGTTCTACGGCGGCATGGACGCCCAGGCCGCGCCGATGCTGCGCCAGCTGCGCCAGGTCGGCTTCAGCGGCACCTTCCTGGGTGGCGACGGGGTGTGCACCGGCGGCATGATCAAGCTGGCCGAAGGCGCCATGAGCGACAACGTCTATTGCACCCAGGCCGGCATCCCGATGGAGCAGATGCCGGGCGGCGCCGAGTTCAAGGCGCGCTTCAAGAAGCGCTTCGGCGCCGACGTGCAGCTCTACGCGCCGTACAGCTACGACGCCGCGATGACGCTGATCGAGGCCATGAAGGCGGCCAATTCGAGCGAACCGGAAGACTACCTGCCGGCGCTGAAGAAGATCCAGACCGAGGGCGTCACCGGCAAGATCCGCTTCGACGAGCACGGCGACGTCGAGAACGCCGGCGTGACGCTGTACCAGTTCGGCGGCGAGGGCTGGAAGCCGCTCAACTGAGCCGCCGGGACGCACGGGACCGGACGCGAAGCGCAGGCGCCGCATGGAAACGCTGCTGCAGCAGATCCTCAACGGACTGGTGGTGGGCAGCGTGTACGCGCTGGTGGCCCTCGGCTACACGATGGTCTACGGCATCCTCGGCCTGATCAATTTCGCCCATGGCGAGGTGCTGATGATCGGCGCGCTGAGCGCGCTGACCACCATCAGCACCCTGCTCGGCGTGGCACCCGGGCTGCATCCGGTGCTGCTGCTGGCGGCCGGCCTGCTGGTGGCGATCCCGGTCTGCATGACGGTGGCCTTCCTGATGGAGCGGCTGGCCTATCGCCGGCTGCGCAACGCGCCGCGGCTGGCGCCGCTGATCACCGCGATCGGCGTCTCCTTCCTGCTGCAGACGCTGGCGATGATCGTCTGGGGCCGCAACTACCACACCTTTCCGCAGCTGATTTCGACCGTGCCGCTGCAGCCAATCGAAGGGGTCTTCATCTCGCCGGTGCAGATCTCGATCATCGTCGTGTCGGCGCTGCTGATGGCCGGCATGGTGGCGCTGGTCAACCGCACCCGGCTCGGCCGCGCGATGCGCGCCACCGCCGAGAACCACCGCGTGGCCTCGCTGATGGGAGTGGACGTGAACCGCGTCATCGCGCTCACCTTCGTGCTCGGCGCCGCGCTGGCCGCGGTGGCCGGCGTGATGGTCGCCAGCCACTACGGCATCGCCCACTACGCGATGGGCTTCATGCCCGGCCTGAAGGCCTTCACCGCGGCGGTGCTCGGCGGCATCGGCAACCTGGCCGGCGCGATGCTCGGCGGCATCGTGCTGGGCCTGGTCGAGGCGATCGGCGCCGGCTACATCGAGGATCTGTCGTTCGGCCTGCTGAACTCCTCCTACCAGGACATCTTCGCCTTCGCGATCCTCGGCGCGGTCCTGATCTTCCGACCCACCGGCCTGCTCGGCGAGCGGGTCTCCGACCGCGCCTGAGCGGCCGCGATGAACGAGCTGGCCGAAGCGATCCCCTACCTGGGCAGCCGCAACCCGAAGGCGGCGCGGGTGCTGGTGGTCGTACTGGCGCTCGGCGCACCGCTGGTCGCGATGCTGTTCGGCCGCAGCTGGGTGCGGGTGCTGGATTTCGCGCTGCTGTACATGATGCTGGCGCTGGGCCTGAACCTGGTGGTCGGCTTCGCCGGCCTGCTCGACCTGGGCTACATCGCGTTCTACGCGGTCGGCGCCTACAGCTGGGCCTTCCTCGCCTCGCCGCACCTGGCCGACATCTTTCCGGCCTTCGCGGCCGACATCGGCGCGCCCGACGGCCTGCACCTGCCGTTCTGGCTGGTGTTGCCGATCGGCGCCGGGCTGGCGGCGATGGCCGGCATCCTGCTGGGCTTTCCGGTGCTGCGGCTGCGCGGCGACTACCTGGCCATCGTCACGCTCGGCTTCGGCGAGATCGTGCGGATCTTCATGAACAACCTGAACTATCCGATCAACATCACCAACGGCCCGCAGGGCATCAACCTGCTCGATTCGATGAACCTGTTCGGCTGGGACCTGGCCCGCAGCCTGAAGCTGAGCGGTTTCAAGATCGATTCGCTGTTCCTCTACTACTACTTCTTCCTGCTCTGCGTGGCCGGCTCGATCGTCTTCATCCAGCGCCTGCAGATCTCCCGCATCGGCCGCGCCTGGGCGGCGATGCGCGACGACGAACTGGCGGCCAAGGCGATCGGCATCAACGTGCGCAACATGAAGCTGCTGGCATTCTCGCTCGGCGCCACCTTCGGCGGCATCGCCGGCGGCCTGTTCGGCGCGTTCCAGGGCTTCGTCTCGCCCGAATCCTTCTCGCTGATGGAATCGGTGGCGGTGCTGGTGATGGTGGTCTTCGGCGGCATGGGCAACATCGCCGGCGCGGTGGTCGGCGCGCTGATCCTGACCGCGCTGCCGGAACTGCTGCGCAACATCGCGATTCCGCTGCAGCAGGCCTTGTTCGGCCAGGCGCTGCTCGACCCCGAGGTGTTGCGCATGCTGCTCTATTCGCTGGCGATGATCCTGATGATGCTGCTGCGGCCGAGCGGTCTGATCCCGCGCCACGCCCGCTACAGCCGGGCGGAGTTCGTCGCCGCCGGCGAGGGGCGCGCATGATCTCGCTGCTGGAGGCACGCGGCATCGGCAAGCACTTCGGCGGCCTGACCGCGCTCGCCGAGGTTTCGCTGACGATTCGCAAGGGCGAGGTGTACGGCCTGATCGGTCCGAACGGGGCCGGCAAGACCACCTTCTTCAACGTGCTGACCGGCGCCTACGTGCCGGACCAGGGCGAATTCGTCTTCGACGGCGCCGAGCTGCCCAGCGGCAAGCCGCACCGGGTGGTCGAGCAGGGCATTGCCCGCACCTTCCAGAACATCCGCCTGTTCCGCGACATGACGGCGCTCGAGAACGTCATGGCCGGCCACCACATCCGCACCGGCGCGACGATCTGGGGCATCCTGACGCAGAACCGCCGTACCCGCGAAGAAGAGCGCCTGACCACCGAGCGGGCCTTCGAGCTGCTGCGCTACGTCGGCATCGAACGCTTCGCGAAGACCGTCGCGAAGAACCTCTCCTACGGCGACCAGCGCCGGCTGGAGATCGCCCGCGCGCTCGCCACCGAGCCCCGCCTGCTGGCGCTCGACGAACCGGCGGCCGGCATGAACGCGACCGAGACCGCCGCGCTGCGCGGCCTGATCGAGCAGATCCGGCAGGACGGCACGACGGTGCTGCTGATCGAGCACGACGTAAAGCTGGTGATGGGGCTGTGCGACCGGCTGGCGGTGCTCGACTTCGGCCGCAAGATCGCCGAGGACGTGCCGGCCGAGGTGCAGCGCGACCCGGCCGTCATCGAAGCCTACCTGGGGGCCGGCCACAGTGCCCACTGACACCGCAACGCCGCTGCTGCGGCTGCACCAGGTGCAGGTGGACTACGGCGCGATTCAAGCCGTCAAGGGCGTCGCGCTCGAGGTGAGCGCCGGCGAGATGGTATGCCTGATCGGCGCCAATGGGGCCGGCAAGACCACCACGCTGAACGCCATCGCCGGCACGCTGCCGCTGGCCGGCGGCCGCATCGAGTACGCCGGCCAGGAGCTCGGCCGGCTGCCGGCCCACAAGCGGCTGCGCAAGGGCATCGCGCTGGTGCCCGAGGGGCGCGGCATCTTCACCCGCCTGACGGTGGAGGAAAACCTGCGCATGGGCGCCTACATCCGCGACGACGCGGCCGGCATCGAGGCCGACATGGCGCGGGTGTTCGAGATGCTGCCGCGCATCCGCGAGCGGCTGCGCCAGGTGGCCGGCACGCTGTCCGGCGGTGAGCAGCAGATGTTGGCGATCGGCCGCGCGCTGCTGTCGCGGCCGAAGCTGCTGCTGCTCGACGAGCCGTCGATGGGCCTGGCGCCGCTGATCGTCGAGAAGATCTTCGAGGTCGTGCAGTCGGTGCAGGCCGAGGGCGTGTCGATCCTGCTGGTGGAGCAGAACGCCAACCTGGCGCTGGAGTTCGCCCAGCGCGGCTACGTGATGGAATCCGGCCACATCACGCTGTCGGGCAGCGGCGAGGCGCTGCTGCAGGATCCGGCCGTGCGCGCCGCCTACCTCGGCGAAAGCGCCTGAGCGCGCCCCCCCAGACGCCGCCACCAGAGCAGGAACATCGCCCCACCGGCCAGCGTCAGCGTCGCCGCGCCGAGCGCCAGGCCGAGCGGCGTGGCCCAGATCAGCGGCGCCAGCAGGCCGGCCACCAGCGCATTGGCGCCCATCTGCAGGAAACCCTGGCAACTCGAAGCCAGCCCGCGCCGCTGCGGGAACAGCTCCAGCGCCATCAGGCTCAGCGCCGGCATCGCCAGTGCCATGCCGCAGGTGTAGACCGGCGCGAACAGCAGCGACCAGGGCAGCGAGGGCGGCAACAGCGCCGAAACGCCGAGATTGATCGCCACCGCCAGCGCCATCACCAGGTAGCCGAGCGCGATCGTGCGGTGCTGCGGCCAGCGCTCGGCCATGCGGCCGGACAGCATCGAACCGAGCATCATGCCGGCCACGGTCGGCACGAAGAACCAGCCGAAGGCATCGGCCGCCAGCCCCAGGTGCTGCATCAGGAACACCGGCGCCGACAGCACATAGACGAAGAATCCGGCGAAGTTGAGCGCCATCGCGCCGGTCAGGGCGATGAACTCGGCTCGGGCGAAGACGCTGCGGTAGGCCCGCAGCAGTTCGAGCGGCTGCAGCGGCTGGCGCGCCTCGGGCGGCAGCGATTCGGGCAGCCAGCCGCGGCACAGCAACAGCAGTGCGATACCGAACAGCGCCAGCATGACGAAGATCGCGCGCCAGCCGGCCAGGCCGACCAGCGCGCCGCCGACGATCGGCGCCACCGCCGGCGCGACACCGAACACCGTCATCACGTGGGACATCAGCCGCTGCGCCCGCGCGCCGTCCACCAGGTCGCGCACCACGGCGCGGCCGACCACCATGCCGGCGCCGGCGCAGATGCCTTGCAGCGCACGGCCCAGCCACAGCATCTCGATCGCCGGCGCCGACGCGCAGGCCAGCGAGGCCAGCGCGTACAGGCCCATCGCGGCGATCAGCACACGGCGGCGGCCGAAGGCATCGGACAAGGTGCCGTGCCACAACACCATCACCGCGAATGGCGCCATGTAGGCGGTGAGCGTCTGCTGCACCTGCAGCGGGCTGGCGCCGAGATCGGCGGCGACGTCCGGGAAGGCCGGCAGATAGGTATCGATCGAGAACGGGCCGATCGCCGCCAGCGCGGCCAGGATGAGGGTCAGCAGGGCGTAGGGGATCGGCAGCGGCATGGCTCGGCGGCGGCGGGCCGGCGGGCAAGCCGCCGGCCGGGTACCCAGCTTAACCGCGTCAGCCGGGCAGCGGTCGACGATACTGGATCGCCTCGGCCACGTGGGCCGGCGCGATGGTCTCGCAGCCGGCCAGGTCGGCGATGCTGCGGGCCACTCGCAGCACCCGGTGATAGCCCCGCGCCGACAGGCCGAGCCGCTCGATCGCGCTCGCCAGCAGAGCGCGCGTCGCATCGTTGGCGGCGCAGATGCGCTCGACCTCACCGGCCGACAGCCGCGCATTGGGCCCCGGCTGGCGGGCCTGCTGCAGCGCCCAAGCCCGCTCGACGCGGGCCCTGACCGCCGCGCTGCCCTCGCCGGCCGGCGCATCGAGCAACTCGTGCTGGGCCAGCGCCGGCACCTCCAGGCTGATGTCGAGGCGGTCCAGCAGCGGACCGGACAGCCGGCCGCGGTAGCGCGCCACCTGGTCGGGCGTGCAGCGGCAGGCATGGCGAGGGTCGCCGAGGTGGCCGCAGGGGCAGGGATTCATCGCCGCCACGAGCTGGAAGCGGGCCGGGAAGGTGGCCCGCCGCGCGGCCCGCGAAACCGTCACCTGGCCGCTCTCGAGCGGTTCGCGCAGCGACTCCAGCACGCGGCGGTCGAACTCCGGCAACTCGTCGAGAAACAGCACGCCTTCGTGCGCCAGCGAGATCTCGCCCGGCCGCGGATGGGCGCCGCCGCCGACCAGGGCCGCGGCGGAGGCCGAATGGTGCGGATGGCGGAACGGCCGGCGACGCCAGCGGCGCGGGTCAAAGTGGCCCTCGATCGACTGCAGCGCGGCGCTCTCCAGCGCCGCCCGGCCATCCAGCGGCGGCAGCAGGCCGGGCAGGCGGGCGGCCAGCATCGACTTGCCGCTGCCCGGCGGGCCGACCATCAGCAGCGAATGCAGGCCGGCCGCCGCCACCTCCAGCGCGCGGCGCGCCCGCGCCTGGCCCTTGACCTCGGCCAGATCGGGATACTCGGGACCGTCGTCGGCCGCGCACGGCGGCGGCGGCGCCAGCGCGGCGCGTCCTTCCAGGTGGGCGCTGACGGCCAGCAGGCTGTCGGCCGCCAGCACCTCGACGCCCTCGACCCGTGCCGCCTCCTGCGCGCTCTGCAGCGGCAGCACCAGCCTGCGGCCGCTGCGGCCGGCCTGCCAGGCGAACGCCAGCGCGCCGCGCACCGGCCTCAGTTCGCCGGACAGCGACAATTCGCCAGCGAATTCGTAGCCGGCCAGCGCGGCAGCTTTGAGCTGGCCCGAGGCGGCCAGGATGCCGAGGGCGATCGGCAGGTCGAAGCAGCCGCCCTCCTTGGGCAGCTCGGCCGGCGCCAGGTTGACGGTGATGCGCTGCTGCGGGAACTCGTAGCCGGCGGTCTGCAAGGCCGCGCGCACCCGATCGCGCGCCTCGCGCACCTCGGTGTCCGGCAGGCCGACCAGCGAAAAGGCCGGCAGGCCGTTGGCGAGATGGGTCTCGACGACGACCTCGGGCGCGGACATGCCGTCCAGCGCCCGGGTGTGTACCAGTGCGAGCGGCATCGGCGACTCCGGCTTTCGAACGGCCGCAGTCTAGCGCGAAAATCCTTTTGTCATTGCGGCGGCATCGCCGCGCCGCTACTTCCGCACCCAACCGGCCCGGGTCAGGCGCAGGTGGCGCAGCGTGGCCGGCGCATGCGAGAAGAAGCCCGACCACAGCACGATCAGCCAGAACAGCGGCAGCCGCAGCGCCTCGTCGAGCCCCATCGCGGCGATCATCAGCAGCTTGACCACCACCGCCAGGCCGGACAGCTCGAAGACGTGGCGTGGGAAGACCCACAGGTCGAGGGCGAACAGCGCAATCCCGCTTGCCATCACCGCAGCCACGGCCAGTCCGGCCGGCGTGCCGTTCAGCAGCGCGGCACCGAGCAGGATCACGCAGGCCAGATGCAGCGCACGCAGCACGATGCCGATCCAGCGGGTCAGGGGAGGTCGCTTCATGGTAAGCCCGAGGCCATTTGGTCCGAGATGCTAGCAAATCCTCGCACCGGGACGCCTCATTCGGTCCCGACGGGCAGCGCGGCACTCCAGCGGGCGCGGAAGTCGGGCGCATTCGGCGCTTCGTCGAAGACCGCCTCGCGCCGCAGCCAGACGCTGAACTCGGCCCCCTCCCCGGGCGCGCTCTGGACGCCGATGCGCCCGCCGTAGCGCTGCACGATGGTATAGCTGATCGACAGGCCGAGGCCGGTGCCGCTGCCCTTCTTGGTGGTGAAGAAGGGGTCGAAGATGCGCTCCAGGTGCTCGCGCGCAATGCCCTGCCCGCTGTCGCGCACCCGGATCACTGCGCCCAGCACCTCGCCGCCCTCGCGCCAATCCTCGGTCGCCAGCAGCAGGCGGCCGCCGTCCGGCATGGCCTGCACCGCGTTGACGATCAGGTTGATCAGCACCTGCTGCAGTTCGCTGCGGTTGATCTCGACCGGCGTGCCGGCCGCGAAGCGCTGCTCCAGTTCGATGCGTCGCTTTTCGACGTTGTGGCGGGTCAGCACGACGCAGTCGGCCAGCACCGCATCGACCGCCACCGTTTCGACGTAGCCGGCGAACTCGCCCGGGCGGGCGAACTGCAGCAGCTTGGTGACGATCTGGCGGATGCGGTCGGCCTGCTGGTGGATCAGCCGGATCTCGCGCCGCACCGGCCCGGCATCCGCGCCGAGCACGTCGTTGAGCACGTCGAGATTGCCCTGGATCACCGCCACCGGGTTGTTGATCTCGTGCGCGACGCCGGCCGTCAGCTCGCCGATCGCCGCCAGCTTCTCGCTCATCACCAGCTGCTGCTGGGCACGGCGCAGGATTGCGTTGGCCTCGGCCAACTCGGCGGTGCGCGCCGCCACCTTGCTGTCGAGTTCGTCGGCCCACAGCTGCAGCTCCTCGCGCTTGGCCGCCAGCAGATCGAGCAGGCGGTCGAACTCGCCGGCCAGCCGGCCCAGCTCGTCGCAGCTGGCGATCGGCCCGACGCGGGCATCGACATCGCCATGGGCGACACGCTGGATCACCGCATGGAGGCGCTCGATCGGCCGGAACACGGTGCGCGCGAAGCGCAGCGACAAGACCGCACCGAGGATCGAGATGGCGACGAAGATCGCGAACAGCGCCCCCATCGCCAGCGCCCTCGCCTGGCGGAACGGCGCCTCGAGAAAGCCGACGTAGAGCATGCCGATGCGCCGGCCGGCGCTGTCCTCGATCGGCTCGTAGCCGGAGACGTAGAAGTCGTTCACGACGAAGGCGGTGTCCTGCCACACCTTGCCGCCCTCCAGCACGTGCTCGCGCACGGCCCGCGAGACCCGCGTACCGAGCGCCCGCCGGCCCTCGAACAGCCTGACGTTGGTGGCGATGCGGGTGTCGCCGAGGAAGATCGTGGCGGTACCGACCGAACCCAGCGGCAGCGAGCCTTCGCGGTAGACGATCGCATTGATGCGATCCACGATCGCCAGGTTGCCGTTCAGCATCACGCCGCCTTCCAGCACCGCCACCAGCTGCCCGCGGGCATCGAACACCGGCGCGGCGGAATGGATCATCATGCCGCGCTCCTCGAACTGGCGGGTTTCCGGCACCGCGGCCGGCGTGTCGACCAGCGGCAGGTGCGCGCGCCGGCGCAGCGCCGGGTCGACGACGGCCAGTTCGTCCGGCGAGAACAGCTCGATCGCGGTGCGCGGTGCGCCGGCCGCCGCTGCGGCGACCACCTCCCAGTTCCGGCGCGAGCTCGGCGGCAGCCGACGGCCGCCGGCGCTGGCCAGCGGTTCGCCGTCGCGGTCCAGCAGGTGCAGGAAGTCCAGCCCCCGTTCGACCGCCAGGCCGCGCAGCGCGTCGGGGGCGGCGGGCGTGCGCGCTTCTGCCAGCAGTCCGGCCAGCTTGACCGACGCGGCGAGCGCCTGCAGATCGGCACCGACCCCCTGCTGCACGCGATCGAAATACTCGTGGGCGGTGACCAGGTCGGAGCCGATCTTGAACGACAGCAAGCGATGGTAGGCCTGCTCGCCCCAGGTCCAGGCCAAACCCAGCAACAGCGGCACGCCGACCAGCAGCGGCGCCAGCACCAGGGCCAGCAGCTTGGCGCGGACCGAGCGGTCGATGCGTTCGAGCAGAGAAGGACGAGTCGTCATCGGCGCTCGGCGGGAACGGGAGCCCCGATTCTAAACCCCACCCGGCCGGCGGGCGGCAATGCAAAGCGCCGCCCGCCGGCGGCGCTCGTCAGCCTTGGCGAGGCGGCGATCAGGCCATCGCGCGCAGCCGTGCGATGCGTTCCTCGGTGCTCGGGTGGGTCGAGAACAGCCCCCGCAGCCCGCCGCCGGAGAGCGGATTCATGATCATCATCTGGGCCGTTTCCGGATGCGCTTCGGCGGTGTGCATCGGGATGCCGCGGGCGTAGGCGTCGATCTTCGCCAGCGCGTCGGCCAGCGCGCCCGGGTCGCCGGAGATCTCGGCACCGCCCCGGTCGGCACCGAACTCGCGGGTGCGCGAGATGGCCATCTGGATCAGCATGCCGGCCAGCGGGGCAACGATCATGATGATGATCGCGACGACCGGGTTCGGGCGGTCCTCGTCGTTGCCGCCGAAGAACATGCCGAACTGGGCCAGCGAGGAGATCGCGCCGGCGATCGTTGCCGAGATCGTCGAAATCAGGATGTCGCGGTTCCTGACGTGGGTCAGTTCGTGCGCCATCACGCCGCGCAGCTCGCGTTCGGACAGCATCTTCATGATGCCGGTGGTGGCCGCGACGGCGGCATGCTCCGGATTGCGGCCGGTGGCGAAGGCGTTCGGCTGCGCCTCGTCGATCAGGTACACCTTGGGCATCGGCAATCCGGCCCGCTGCGCCAGCTCGTGCACCATGTTGTAGAGGTAGGGCGAGGAACTCGCGTCCACCTGCCTCGCGCGGTACATCCGCAACACCATCTTGTCCGAGAACCAGTAGGCCCAGACGTTCATCGCGCCGGCGATCAACAGCGCGATCAGCATGCCGGAACGGCCGCCGATCATGCCGCCGACGACTCCGAACAGCGCCACGATGCCTGCCAGCAGGATCGAGGTCTTGATCCAATTGCCAAACATAGCGTTCCTTTCCTCCAGCGGTGGGATCAACCCTCAGATCGGGGCCGCGGCAAAAAATTCAATCGCCCGCGGCGTCGAAACACGCGCCGGCCGCGAGCGGGAAGCCGCGCAGGAAGTCTGCCGCCGGCAGCCGCTTGCCACCGGCCTTCTGCAACTCGCTCAAGCGTAGCGCGCCTTCGCCGCAGGCCACCTCGACGCCGCCCGCGTCGGCACGCAGGATCTCGCCCGGCGCGCCGCCACCGGACTCGGCCAGCTCGCCGCGCCACAGCTTGACCGGCTGGCCCGCGTAGCCGGCCTGCAGGCCCGGAAACGGCGTGAATGCTCGCAGCCGTCGCTCGATCGTCGCGGCCGGCTGGCGCCAATCGACGGTCGCCTCCTGGCGCGCGATCTTGTGCGCATAGGTAGCGCCGTGTTGCGGCTGTGGCCGGGCCTCGGGCGGATCTTCGGGCAGCCGCCGCAAGACCTCCACGATCATGCGCCCGCCCAGCACCGACAGCCGGTCGTGCAGGCTGGCGGTGGTGTCGTCCGGCCGGATCGGTTCGCGGCCGGTCGCCAGCATCGGGCCGGTGTCGAGGCCGGCATCCATCTGCATGATGGTGATGCCGGTTTCAGCGTCGCCGGCTTCGATTGCCCGGTGGATCGGCGCGGCACCGCGCCAACGGGGCAGCAGCGAGGCATGGATGTTGAGGCAGCCGAATCTCGGCAGCTCGAGCACCGCCGGCGGCAGGATCAAGCCGTAGGCGGCCACCACCAGCACGTCCGGCGCACAGGCGCGCAAGGCGGCCTGCTGCGCCTCGCTGCGCAGCTTGTCGGGCTGCTCGAGCGGCAAGCCGTGCGCCAGCGCCACCTGCTTGACCGCCGAGGCCTGCAGCCGCATGCCGCGCCCGGCCGGACGGTCGGGCTGGGTCAGCACCAGCGGCACTGGGAAGCCGGCGGCGACGATGGCCCGCAGCGCCTCGGCGGCGAATTCGGGCGTACCGGCGAAGGCCACGCGCAGATCGCTTGCGGGCGCCATCAGGCGGTGATGCGGGCCTTCTTGGCCAGCTTGGTCTTGATCCGGTTCTGCTTCAGCAAGGACAGGTATTCGACGAACACCTTGCCTTCCAGATGATCGAGTTCGTGCTGGATGCAAACCGCCAGCAGGCCGTCGGCGGACAGTTCGAACGGTTTGCCGTCCCGGTCCAGGGCCCTGACGGTGACCTGCTCGGCGCGGCTGACCTTTTCGTAGATGCCGGGCACCGACAGGCAGCCTTCCTCGCACACCTGCTCGCCGCTGCGCTCGGTGATCTCCGGATTGACGAGCGCCAGGAGTGCGCTCTTGTCCTCGGAAACATCGATCACGACCACCCGCTTGTGCACGTCAACCTGCGTGGCAGCCAATCCGATGCCGGGCGCTTCGTACATGGTTTCCGCCATGTCGTCGATCAATTGGCGGATCGAATCATCCACTTCGGCGACCGGCCGGGCGACCTCGTGCAAGCGCGGATCGGGAAATCGAAGGATGGGGAGAAGGGCCATTTTGCTTGCTGCTGTAGTTGTTTGGATGCAGAATCTCATGCGATTTGCGAGGATCGGGGCCCAGTTGTTCCATGCCAAGGGACTGGACCGCCGGTCCTGCCCGATCTGATCAGAAACACGGAACTTCGGTTCCGCATTCGTCGAGAGCGAGCGAGATGACCCGCATTATATTCTCCCTGCTAACTGCAATTGCCCTGATGGGCGCCGGTAGCGCGACGGCCGAATCGCCGATCGCGGCCAACGCGCCCGACAGCCACGTGGTGGTGCCGGGGGACACCCTGTGGGGCATCGCGGGCAAGTTCCTGAAGGAGCCGTGGCGCTGGCCCGAGGTCTGGCGCATGAACCGCGAGCAGATCCGCAACCCGCACCTGATCTATCCGGGCCAGGTCGTATACCTGGACCGCAACGGCCCCTACCTGCGGCTCGGCAAGACGGTCGGCGATCCGGGCTACGAGAAGCGCTCGCCGCAGGTCTATTCGGAGCCGCTCGACAAGCCGATCACCAGCATCAACCTGGATGCGATCCGCCCCTTCCTGACCCAGCCGCTGGTGGTGGACGAGCAGTCGCTGGCCAATTCGGCCACCGTCATCGCCGTGGACGACAAGCAGGTGTTCGCCGGCAAGGGCGACACGATCTTCGCCAAGGACGTGCCGCCGGGCAGCAGCAGCTGGCAGCTCTACCGGCCGGCGGCGCCGATCAAGGACCCGGTGAGCGGCGAGGTGCTCGCCTACGAGGCCTTCCACCTCGGCTCCGCCCAGGTCACCGCGGACGGTGATCCGGCCACGCTGCGGGTCACCGAGGGCCTGGAGGAGATCGGCAAGGGCGACCGCATGCTGCCGAGCCCGGGCGACGAGTTCTTCAGCTACGCACCGCAGGCGCCCGAGGGCGAGGTGGCGGCCCGCATCACCGGCATCTATGGTGGCGTCAACGTCGCCGGCCGCAACGACGTGATCTCGGTCAGCTACGGCCTCGCCGACGGCGCGGCGGTCGGCCAGGTGCTGGCGCTGTACCGCAACCGCGGCACGGCCGACTACAGCGGCGACGGCGCCAAAGAGACCTTCGTGCTGCCCGAGCAGCGCTACGGCCTGATCTTCGTCTTCCGCACCTTCAACCGCATCTCCTACGCATTGATCCTGGACAGCGCCGGACCGGCCACGGTGGGTGACTCGGTCCGCCAGCCCTGATCCGGCCTCGACCGGCGACGAACTCGCCGACTGGTTGCGCCTGGGCCTGATCGACGGTCTCGGCGACGCCGGCCAGCGGGCGCTGCTGGCGGCCTTCGGACTGCCGCGCCGGATCTTCGCTGCCGGCCGCGCGCAGATCGCGGCAGTGGTCGGCGAGAGAATCGCCGACGCGCTGCTGCGCAGCGATGTCGAAGCCGAGGTGGAGGCCCACCTGGCCTGGGCCGCAGAGCCCGGCAACCGGGTGCTGACGCTGGCCGACCAGGACTATCCCCGCTCGCTGCTCGGCATCGCCGATCCCCCGCCGGTGCTGTTCGCCAAGGGCCGGCTCGAGCTGCTCGCGCACGACGCCGTGGCGGTGGTCGGCGCCCGCAGCGCGACGCCGCAGGGCGAGGCCAACGCCGAGGCCTTCGCGGCCGCGCTGGCCGAGGCCGGCCTCGCCGTGGTCAGCGGACTGGCGCTCGGCATCGACGCGGCCGCCCACCGCGGCGCGCTCGGCCGGGCCGGCGGCACGATCGCGGTGATCGGCACCGGCGCCGACCGCATCTACCCGGCACGCAACCAGGCACTGGCCCACCGCATCGCCGCGGAAGGCCTGATCCTGTCCGAATTCCCACTCGGCACGGCGGCACGGCGGCACAACTTCCCGCGCCGCAACCGCCTGATCTCGGGGCTCTCGCGCGGCGTGCTGGTGGTCGAGGCGGCGCTCGTCAGCGGCTCGCTGATCACCGCCAGGACCGCCGGCGAGCAGGGGCGCGAGGTGTTCTCGATACCGGGATCGATCCATTCGCCGCTGTCGAAAGGCTGTCACCGGCTGATCCGCGACGGCGCCAAGCTGGTCGAGACCGCGGTCGACATCCTCGAGGAGCTGGCCTGGCCGGCACGGCCGCCCGCCAAGGCCAGCGCGCCCGACGACCCGGGCGACGCCGGCGACGAGGCGGTACTGGCCGCGCTGGGCCACGACCCTGTGGACGCTGACACGTTGCTGCAGCGCAGCGGGTTGACGCCGGATTCGCTGTCCGCCATGCTGCTGACCATGGAACTCGACGGGCGCATCGCACGACTGCCCGGCGGCAGGTTCCAGCGCATCCTGTAAGCAGCCGGACGCCGCCATGTTCGACATTCTTGTCTACCTGTTCGAGAACTACGTCCACGTCCGGGCCTGTCCGGAAGGGGACCAGCTCGCCCGCAAGCTGTCGGCCGCGGGATTCGAGGACGAGGAGATCTCGGAGGCGCTGGCGTGGCTGGAAGGCCTGCGGCAGGAGCCGGAGCTGCCCGACATCTCGCCGACGAGCGACTCGGTACGGGTCTACGCGAGCGAGGAGATGGGCCGGCTGGATGCCGAATGCAGAGGCTTCCTGGGCTTTCTCGAGCATGCCGGGGTGCTCGACGCGCTGACCCGCGAGATGATCATCGAACGCGCGATGGCGCTACCCGACCACCGGCTGACCCGCTCGCGGCTCAAGGTCATCGTCCTGATGGTGCTGTGGCGCCAGGAACAGTCGATCGACACGCTGATCCTCGACGAACTGCTGACCGAAGAAGAAGAGGATCCGGATCCGACCTTCCACTAAGGCGGTCCGCCGCCCACTCAGCCGAACCGGACGAGTGGCGGAGAGCCCGGTCAGCGGCCGCCGCGGTCCGACGGCCGGCCGGCGATCGATGGTGCCGGTGCCTTGCCAGCGCGTCGCGGGCCTCCGTATCATGCCGCGCTTCAACCACCCCAACGGGATTCCACCGCGACATCCGCGGTCGGGGAAGCCATGAGCAAGCAACTGATCATCGCCGAGAAGCCATCGGTCGCGCAGGACATCGCGCGCGCACTGGGCGGATTCACGAAGGACAAGGACTTCTACGAATCCGACGAATTCGTACTGTCCTCAGCGGTCGGCCACCTGCTGGAGCTGACCGTGCCGGAGGAGTACGAGGTCAAGCGCGGCAAGTGGTCCTTCGCCCATCTGCCGGTGATACCGCCGCACTTCGCGCTCAACCCGATCGCCAAGAGCGCCGACCGCCTCAAGTTGCTGGCGCGGCTGATCAAGCGCAAGGACGTGGACGGCCTGATCAACGCCTGCGACGCCGGACGCGAGGGCGAGCTGATCTTCAACTACGTCGTGCAGCACGCCAAGTCCGGCAAGCCGGCGCGCCGGCTGTGGCTGCAGTCGATGACGCCGCAGGCGATCCGCGACGGCTTCGGCCAGCTGCGGGCCGCCGAGGAAGTGGAGGGACTGCGCCAGGCGGCCGTCTCGCGCGCCGAGAGCGACTGGCTGATCGGCATCAACGGCACCCGCGCGATGACCGCCTTCAACTCCAAGACCGGCGGCTTCCACCTGACCACCGTCGGCCGCGTGCAGACGCCGACGCTGGCGATCGTGATCGAGCGCGAGGAGCGCATCCGGGCGTTCAGGCCACGCGACTACTGGGAGCTCGAGGCCCGTTTCGAAGCGGCCGCCGGCGACTACCGGGGGCGCTGGTTCGACGAGGGTTTCAAGAAGCGCGACGACGACGAGCATGCCA
This sequence comes from Rhodocyclaceae bacterium, assembly GCA_050305135.1. GTDB lineage: Bacteria > Pseudomonadota > Gammaproteobacteria > Burkholderiales > Rhodocyclaceae > Cognatazoarcus. The sequence continues at coordinate 51,588 of JBNLET010000194.1, forward strand.
CCGCCAGCCGGCTGTGGGACAAGGCCCGGGCGGAGGAGATCGCCGCGCGCTGCGCCGGCCGGCCCGGCAGCGTCGAGGAGGAGTCCAAACCCTCGACCCAGCTCTCGCCGCTGCTGTTCGACCTGACCTCGCTGCAGCGCGAAGCGAACGGCCGCTTCGGCTTCTCGGCGCGCAATACGCTGGCGATCGCGCAGGCGCTGTACGAGCGCCACAAGGTGCTGACCTACCCGCGGACCGACTCGCGCGCACTGCCGGAGGACTATCTGGCGACCGTCGGCGAGGCGATGGCGGGCCTGTCCGAGCCGTTCGCGCCCTTCGTCGACACGATCAAGCGCAACGGCTGGATCAAGCCGAACAAGCGCATCTTCAACAACGCCAAGATCTCCGACCACTTCGCCATCATCCCGACCGGTGCGGCGCCGAAGTCGCTGACCGAGCCGGAACAGAAGATCTACGACCTGGTCACGCGGCGCTTCCTGGCGGTGTTCTTCCCGCCGGCCGAGTACCGGGTCACGACCCGCATCACGCGGGTCGAGGGCGAGGCCTTCAAGACCGAGGGCAAGGTGCTGATGAAACCGGGCTGGCTGGCGATCTACGGCAAGGAAGCGCAGGGCGCCGATAACGAGGGCGGTCCGCAGCTGGTGCCGGTCGAGGCCGGCGAGACGGTCGCCACCGAAGAGGTGCTGGTCAAGGCCAACCAGACCAAGCCGCCGGCGCGCTATTCGGAAGCGACGCTGCTGTCGGCGATGGAAGGGGCCGGCAAGATGGTGGACGACGAGGAGCTGCGCGCCGCGATGGCCGGCCGCGGCCTCGGCACGCCGGCCACCCGCGCCCAGATCATCGAGAACCTGATCGGCGAGAACTACATCCACCGCGAGGGCCGCGAGCTGATCCCGACCGCCAAGGCCTTCTCGCTGATCACCTTGTTGCGCGGCCTGGGCATCGACGAGCTGGCCTCGCCGGAACTGACCGGGGAATGGGAATTCAAGCTGGCCCAGGTCGAGCAGGGCCGGCTGTCGCGCGACGAGTTCATGGCCCACATCCAGTCGATGGCGCACGAGATCGTCGAGCGCGCCAAGCAGTACGAATCCGATACCGTGCCGGGCAATTTCGCGAACCTTGCCACCCCCTGCCCGCGCTGCGGCGGCAAGGTGAAGGAGAACTACAAGAAGTTCGCCTGCCAGTCCTGCGACTGGAGCACCTGGAAGATCGTCGCCGGGCGCCAGTTCGAGATCGAGGAGATCGAGCAGCTGCTGTCCTCCGGCCGGATCGGCCCGCTGACCGGCTTCCGCAACAAGATGGGGCGCCCGTTCAACGCCGAGATCATGCTCAACGACGAGCAGATGCCGACCTTCGACTTCGGCCAGCCGAAGGAGGAGGAGAACGCCGAGCCGGTCGACTTCTCGGACCAGCAGAGCCTCGGCAAATGCCCGAAATGCGGCGGCGGCGTATTCGAGCACGGCACCTCCTACGTGTGCGAGAAATCGGTCGGCCCGGCGAGGAGCTGCGACTTCCGCTCCGGCAAGGTGATCCTGCAGCAGCCGATCGAGCGCAGCCAGATGAGCCGGCTGCTGGCCGAAGGCAAGACCGAGCTGCTGAAGGGCTTCATCTCCAACAAGACGCGGCGCAAGTTCTCCGCCTTCCTGAAATGGGACGCCTCGGCCGGCAAGGTCGGCTTCGAGTTCGAAGCGAAGGCGGCGAAGGCCGCCAAGGGCGGCAAGCCGGCCGCCGCCAGGAAGAAAGCCGCCGGCTGAAGATGCGGGCCGAGACGCCGGCCGCGGTGCTGCGTTTCTGGTTCGGCGACGCGGACGGTGTGGCCGGCCGGCGCTGCTGGTTCGCCAAGAACGCCGACTTCGATCGCCGCATCGGGACGGCCTATGGCGCGCTGGTGGAGCGGGCCCTGGCCGGCACGCTCGCCCACTGGGGGAACACCGGGCCGGCCAGGCTGGCGCGCATCCTGCTGCTGGACCAGTTCACCCGCAACATCTACCGCGACAGCGCGCGCGCCTTTGCCGGCGACGCGCTGGCCGTGGCCGAGGCCCTGGCGCTGATCGACGACGGCGCATGGGCGGCGCTGGCACCGAACCGCCGGGTATTCGCCTGCCTGCCGCTGGAACATGCCGAAGACCCCGTGCTGCAGGCGCGCTGCGTGGCGCTGTTCGAGGCGCTGGTCGGAGAATATCCGGCGCTTAGCGACTACCTGGAGCATGCCCGCAGGCACCGCGACGTGATCCTGCGCTTCGGCCGCTTTCCCCACCGCAACGCAGTGCTCGGGCGCAGCTCGAGCCGTGCCGAGCAGGCCTTCCTGAGGCAGCCGGGCTCTCGCTTCTAGCGCAGTGCTTCGCGCGGTGAGCAACTCGTGCGTTCGGCACGTATCGATCGCCCGAGGCGGGCTGAAGCCCGCCCTACGGAGACCCGAACGGCGGCGCGCATCCCCCGTAGGGCCGGCTTCAGCCGGCCAGCGGCGCTAGTTCGAGGTGTCGATCACGACGCGCGAAAGCCACGCGTCGCGCTGGTCCGTCGCGCGCCCGAGCAGTGCGAAGCCGCGCAGCCGGCCGGCGTGGTCGAGGAAGGCGGCGCTGACGCCGCTCGGCGTCGCGCGTTCCTGCCACTCGCCCGCCACCGGCGGCGGATCGAACAACACCAGGTCGGTCGCCGGCGTGTTGAGCCGCAACACCTCCGGCCGGCTCTCGGCGATCGCGCTGCGCCCGCACAGCGTCTCGGCCAGCGCCTTGGCCTGCGCCTCGATGCTGGCATGGGCAATGCTGCCGGGCAGCTCGGTGCAGGCACCGATGGCGTAGATGCCGTCCATGCCGGTGCCGAGGTGGGCATCGACGCGCACCCCGCGGCGGCCGCAGGCGAAACCGGCCCGGCGCGCCAGACCGATGCGCGGCCGCGGCTCGAGCAGCGAGATCACTGCGTCCACGTCGATGCGCTCGCTGCAGGCGGTATGGGCGCGGAAGCGGGCCGAGGCGATCGGCTCGACCGCCCGCACCCGGTCGTCGAGGCGGAACTGTACGCCGGCGCGCTGCAGGTCGTCGCGCAGGCGGCGGCCGGTGAGGCCCGGCAGCCGCTCGCCGAGCGGATGGCGGGCCGAATCGGCGACGATCACCTGGCGGCCGCCGCTCACCAGCTCGTTGGCCAGCTGGCAGGCCACGATGCCGGCCCCCAGCACCAGCACACGCCGCGCGCCGGCCACGCGGGCGCGCAGCGCGCAGTAGTCGGCCAGCCGGTTGAGCGGTTGCACCGCCGGATTGCCGCGCAACGCCGGCGGCACGCCGATGGCCTGCCCGGTCGCCAGCACCAGGCGCTCGAACGGGATGCTGCCGCGCCCCATCTCGACGCTGCGCGCCGACAGATCGATCGTTTCGACCGGGCTGTCCTCCAGCAGGTGCAGGTCCTCGCGCGCCGCCACCATCTCGGCCGAGGCCTGCACCAGGCCGATCGGGTCGCGCCCGACGGCCAGTGCGCCGGGCAGCGCGTCCTTCGGATAGACGGCAGCCGAATGGGCGGCGATCAGCGTGATCGTGCAGGTCGGCTCACGCCGGCGCAGCGCCCGCGCCAGCGCGTGCCCGGCACGGCCGGCGCCAACGATCACCAGGTCACCGCACGCACGCCTCATCTCATCCTCCGCCAGGGCGAGCCGATGGCCTCCCTGGAATCATTATGGACCCGCCGGCGCGACTCAGAGCGGCTGCACACCCGGCAATCCGCTGTCCCGTATCGCCCTGGTCAGCACGTCGATCGCGCCGCCGCGCGGGTAGGTGACGCGCCAGGCCAGCGCCACCTTGCGCGACGGCTGCGGCTCGGCGAACGGGCGCACGGCCAGCAGCGAATTCTGCTCGGGCAGGTCGTCGGCGGCCGAGCTGGGCAGGATCGTCACGCCGACGCCGGTCGCCACCATATGGCGGATCGTCTCCAACGAGCTGCCCTCCAGCGTGCGCTGCAGGCCGCTGCCGGTACGGCAGTGCGGACACACCTCCAGCACCTGGTCGCGAAAGCAATTGCCGGCGCCGAGCAGCAGCAGCTGGTCCTCGGCCAGCATGTCGGGCTGGATGTCCGGCGTGTTCTCCCACGGATGGCCGCTCGGCAGCAGCACGCGGAACGGCTCGTCGTACACCACCCGCGTGACGACGCCCTGCTCCGCGAACGGCAGCGAGATGACGATCACGTCGAGTTCGCCGCGCTTCAGCGACTCGGTCAGCCGGCCGGTGTAGTTCTCCTGGATGAAGAGCGGCATCCTTGGCGCCAGCTCGTGCATGCGCGGGATCAGGCGCGGCAGCAGGTAGGGTCCGATCGTGTAGATCACGCCGAGGCGCAGCGGACCGGACAGCGGATCCTTGCCGGAAGCCGCAATCTCCTTGACCTGGGCCGCTTCCAGCAGCACCCGCTCGGCCTGTTCGACGATGCGCTGGCCGATCGCGGTGATCTTCACGTCGGCGGCGCTGCGCTCGAACAGCATCACGCCGAGCTGGTCCTCGAGCTTCTTGATGGCCACCGACAGCGTCGGCTGGCTGACGTGGCATTTCTCGGCCGCTCGGCCGAAATGGCGCTCCCGCGCCAGGGCGACCAGATAGCGCAGATCGGTCAAGGTCATCGGCGATTACTCCGGCTGCAGCGTGCGCAATCCCGCATCATAGACTCCCCGCCAGCACGATTGCATCCCATGCCTCCGAGCAAGCGCCGCCCGGCGCGCCGCAGCGATCTCCGGACCGGTCCAAGTGAGTCACGGAAACGGCCATCTATCTTTCGTCGCCAAGGTTTCTTAAGCTAACGTGCCTCAACAGGACACCGGCGGGCCGCGCGCGGCAAGCGTTCCGCGGCCACCGGTCCGCCAAAGACAGAGAGCATGCGCATTCCCGGCACCAAGACCATCCGAGGGGTATTGCTGATCGCAGCGGTGTTGTTTTCGGCGGTGATCGTCGTAACCACACACATCACGGTGTCCTACCTGTTCGAGCGCTCCTTGCGCGAGGAGGCGCTTGCCGACGCCTCCAGCTTCGCCGAACTGACCTTCAAATCGATGTTCCAGCTGATGAGCACCGGCTGGAGCCGTCAGCAGCTGGAGGGTTTCATTGCCGCGATCCAATCCTCGGTGAGCGAATCGCGGCGCCAGATCGACATCTACCGCGGCAACCGCGTCTCGGTACTGTTCGGCGAGATCGAGCAGAAGGAGGCCGACGATGCGATCGAGCAGGTCTTCCGCGAAGGGCGCTCGCGCAGTCTCGAGCGCGACGGCGAGGTCCGCTTCCTGTACGCGCTGCGGGCGCAGGAAGTGTGCCAGGGCTGCCACACCAACGTCGAAGTGGGCGACGTGCTGGGCGTCATCGACGTACGCCAGGACATCGCGCCGGTGCTGGCGGCGCACGAACGCACGTTCGCGATCGCGATGGTCCCGCTGGTGCCGGTGGCGATCGTCGCGACGCTGCTGATGGTGGCCTACATCCGGCGCCGCTTCGACAGCGCAATCGGCGGCCTGGCAGGCAGCATCCGCTCGGTGAACCGGCTGGCCGACCTGCGCCACCTGGAGCACAGCCCGCCGAGCCTGGGCTTCGAGGAGTTCGACACGGTGTCGCGGGAAATCGCGGTGCTGACCAGCCGGGTGCGCAGCATCGCGGTGGACAAGGACATGCTGGAGTTCGAGATCCGCCTGCTGGAGAAATTCGTGCTGACCTCGGACGTGATCCGCGACTGGCGCGACTACGTGATCCGGCTGCTGCTCGACATCGACGGCGTGATGCCGGCCTACGCGCTGTTCTCGATCTTCAAGACCGGCGACGACGCGTTCGACCTGGAGGTGTTCTGGCGCTTCGAGCCGACCGACGAGATGAAGGGAGTGTTCGAGACCCGCTTGCGCGAGGAACTGAGGCGCACCGACTACTTCGACGCCGGCTACGCGATGCGGGTCAATCACCACATCGCCGACCGCAGCCGCGGAATGCCCGAGGTGGCGCGCGCCAGCATCGCGCTGCAGAGCAAGTCGCTGCTGGTCGATGCGCCGCGCATCGGCGGCATCGTCGGCATCGGCATGCACGCCCAGGGCGACGTCGAGCCGACCCACGTGCTGGTGATCGAGAGCGTGTTGTCCACGCTGCTCAACGTGGTCGGCTCGGTCAAGGCGATCGACCGCTACACGAAAGACCTGGAGTACTACGCCACGCGCGATCCGCTGACCAACTTCTACAACCAGCGCGTGTTCTGGGAAGTGGTCGAGAACGAGATCCACCGCTCGGCGCGGCACAACTATTCGTTCTCGCTGCTGGTGGTCGATGCCGACGACTTCAAGTCGATCAACGACAACTACGGCCACGGCTTCGGCGACGGCTTCCTGCAGCGCTTCGGCGAGACGCTGCGCGAGGCGATCCGCGACGACGACATGCCGGCCCGCTACGGCGGCGACGAGTTCGTCGTGATCCTGCCGGAGACCGACCTTGCCGGCGCCGAGGAGGTGGCCAGGCGGGTGGTGGCGAAGATCGGCGAGCTCAGCGTCGAGGCGCCCGACGGCAGCAAGGTCACCGGTTCGGCCTCGATCGGCATCGGCTGCTACCCGGCCCACGCGACGGTGGCCAAGGACTTGTTCCTGTTCGCCGACAACATGATGTACCGCGCCAAGGGGGACGGACGCAGCCGCATCGCGGTACCCACCGAACAGGACGTGATCGAGGTCTTCAAGACCCTCGGCGAGAAGAGCATGATGATCCTGCAGGCCGTGGACAACCGCGGCGTGGTGCCGCACTACCAGCCGATCGTGGACGCCCGCGGCGGCCAGGTCGAAGCGCTCGAGGTGCTGTCGCGCATCCGGTTGCCGAACGGCGAACACGTCACGGCGGAGGAATACGTCGCGGTGGCCGAACGCATGGGCGTCATGCACAAGCTCGACTACATGCTGATGGAGCAGGCGCTGGACGCGGTCGAGAGCAGCGGATACGAGGGGATGCTGTTCCTCAACATGTCGCCGAGGGCGCTGGTGCTGAACGATTTCATCGCCGAGACGCGCAGCATCGCGCGGGATTTCGGCGTCGCTCCGGCGCGCATCGTGTTCGAGATCACCGAGCGCGAGACGATCCGCAACATGTCGGTGCTGGAGCGCTTCATCCGCAGCCTGCACGACGAAGGCTTCAAGCTGGCGATCGACGACTTCGGCTCCGGCTTCTCGTCCTTCCACTACGTCAAGCGTTTCCCGATCGATTTCCTGAAGATCGAGGGCGATTTCGTACGCGGCATGAAAGCCAACGAAAAGGACCGCGCGCTGGTGCGCAGCATCGTCACGCTGGCGCGCGACCTCGACATCCGCACCGTGGCCGAATACGTCGAGGACGAGCAGGTGCTGCAGCTGGTGGCCGCCCAGGGCATCGACCTGGCACAGGGCTACCACCTGCTGCGGCCGACCTCCGACATGCAGGCCGCGATTTCGATCGCCGCGCCGGACGTCTAGCCGTCGCGGCGGTCCGCACAGGCTCGCGCGGCGCGCCAAGCTGTGGCACATTGGCGGGCCACAGCCGTCCCGTCCCGATGCAATACCAATCCGAACTTCCGCTGCGCGACGTCGCCCTGCTGGGGCAGGTGTTCACCCCCGAAGCGGTGGTGCGGGCCATGCTCGCCCTCAGGCGCAACACCGGGCGGGTGCTGGAGCCGGCTTGCGGCGACGGCGCCTTCCTGCGCCACCTGCCCGACGCGGTCGGCATCGAGCTGGACCCGGCCCACTGCCCTCCCGGCGCGCTGCGGGCGGATTTCTTCGCCTACCCGGTCGGCGAGCGCTTCGACACCATCATCGGCAACCCGCCCTACGTCCGCTTCCAGGACATTCCGCACGCCACCCGTCGGCTGCTGAGCCTGGACCGCTTCGACGGCCGCAGCAACCTGTACCTGTTCTTCATAGAGAAGTGCCTGCGCCACCTGAGGCCGGGCGGCGAGCTGATCTTCATCACGCCGCGGGACTTCCTCAAGGCGACCTCGGCGGTCGGCCTGAATCGACTGTTGTGGCACGAAGGCTCGATCACCGACGCGATCGAGCTGGGTGACGCGCGGGTCTTCGACGGTGCGCTGCCGAACTGCCTGATCTGGCGCTTCGAGAAGGGCCGCCGCGAGCGCAGCATGCGGCTGGCAGTGCTCGGCCAGGGCGCCGACCTGGCCCGCCAACTGGCCGATCCGCCGTGGCAGCCGCGCACGCTGCTCGAAGGCGCCGGCCACCTGATGTTCGTGCAGGGCGAGCACCCGCTGCGCCTGTCGGAGCTGGCCTTCGTCAAGGTCGGCGCGGTGTCCGGCGCCGATGAGCTCTACGCCAGCGAGGCGCACGGCAACCGCGATTTCGTCTGTTCGGCGACGGTCCGTTCCGGCCGGACACGGCGGATGATCTGGTGCGAACCCGGCGATCCACCGCCGGCGGCGCTGCAGCCGCACCGCCAGCGGCTGCTCGCGCGCCGCATCCGTCAGTTCGGTGAGCAGGACTGGTGGCAGTGGGGGCGCGGCTATTACCAGTCGGGACAGGCCCGCATCTACGTCAATGGCAAGACGCGCAGCGCGAGACCGTTCTTCCTGCACGACTGCCCCCATTACGACGGCGCGGTGCTGGCGGTCTTTCCGCGTTCCGAGGGGCTGGACTGCGCCGAGCTGCGCGATGCGTTGAACGATGTGAATTGGGCGGAACTCGGCTTCGTCTGCGATGGTCGCTACCTGTTCACCCAGCGCAGCCTCGAGAATGCGCCGCTGCCGGCCCATTTCGCCCGCTTCCTGCCGACGGGCGGTGTAAGGCCCGAAAGCGCAGCGGCGTCGAAAACGAGCGCGGCGGGCGTGGTGTAAGATTCGCCGCAAACCACACTTGGCGCGCGGTGCCGGACCCGGGCGGGAGCGGCCGCCGCGCCACCGCGACCCGGCTCGCGACACATTCGAGAACAGACCATGGTTCCACATCTCACCACCGCGCTGACCGGCCCGTTGCTGGAGCTGGAGCGCCATTTCCTCGACAAGGCGACCGAGATCGAGCGCTGGATGCGCGTGCAGTGGCACGACCATACGCCGCCGTTCTACGGTTCGACCGATCTGCGCAACTCCGGCTTCAAGCTCGCACCGGTGGACCTGAACCTGTTTCCGGGCGGCTTCAACAACCTCAACGACGCCTTCCTGCCGCTGTGCATCCAGGCCGCCCAGGCGGCGGTCGAGCGCATCTGCCCGGACGCGCGCCAGTTGCTGCTGATTCCGGAAAACCACACCCGCAACCAGTTCTACCTGCAGAACGTCGCCAAGCTGGTGTCGATCCTGCGGCTGACCGGCCTGACCGTGCGCATCGGCACGCTGTTGCCGGAAATCGCCGAGCCGACCGTGATCGAACTGGCCGGCGGCTCGACGCTGACGCTGGAGCCGCTCGAGCGCCACGGCGGCCGTCTCGGCCTGACGGGCTTCAACCCTTGCGCGGTGCTGCTCAACAACGACTTGTCGGCCGGCGTGCCGGCGACGCTCGAGGGTCTCGACGACCAGTGGGTGATCCCGCCGCTGCACGCCGGCTGGCACGCCCGCCGCAAGTCCCGTCACGCGGAGGCCTACGAACGCGTGACGCGCGAATTCGCCGAGGTCATCGGCATCGATCCGTGGCGCATCAGCCCGGCCTTTGAAACCTGCGGCGGCATCGACTTCCACGCCCGCGCCGGCGAGCAGGAACTGGCCGACAAGGTCGCCGACATGCTCGCCAGCATCCGCGCCAAGTACCAGGAGTACGGCGTCGGCGACGAACCCTTCGTGGTCGTCAAGGCCGATGCCGGCACCTACGGCATGGGCGTCATGACGGTCAGGGATGCCGCCCAGGTGGTCGGACTGAACCGCAAGCAGCGCAACAAGATGAGCGTCGTCAAGGAAGGCCTGGCGGTCAGCGACGTGATCATCCAGGAGGGCGTGCACACCTTCGAGACGCTCAACGGAGCCGTCGCCGAACCGGTCGTGTACATGATGGACCACTACGTGGTGGGCGGCTTCTACCGCGTGCACACGCAGCGTGGCCGCGACGAGAACCTGAACTCGCCGGGCATGCACTTCGAGCCGCTGGCCTTCGAGACCTGCTGCTCGCTGCCGGACTGCGAACAGGCGCCCGACGCGCCGCCGAACCGCTTCTACGCCTACGGCGTGGTGGCCCGGCTGGCGCTGCTGGCGGCATCGGTCGAGATCGAGGAGCAGGCCCCCGCCGAACTGGCCGAAGCGGCGGCCTGAGGCGATGGAGCTGGCGCTGATCCTCGACCCGCTGGACGGGTTGAAGGCCTACAAGGATTCCTCGGTCGCCATCATGCGCGCCGCCGCGGCGCGCGGCCACCGGCTGTGGGCGATCCAGCGCGACGAGCTGTGCTGGCGCGAGGGCCGAGCCTTTGCGCAGGCACTGCCGGTCGAGGCCTTGCCGCAGGATGCGCCCTGGTACCGGGCCGGCGAAGCGCTCAGCCGGCCGCTGGAGAGCTTCGGCGCGGTGCTGATGCGGCAGGATCCACCGTTCGATTTCGAGTACGTCACCGCCACCTGGCTGCTGGAACGCGCCCAGGCCGCCGGTGCGCGCGTCTTCAACGATCCGCGCGCGATCCGCGACCACTCGGAAAAGCTGTCGATCGCCGAGTTCCCGCAATACGCGGCGACCACGCTGGTGACCCGCGCCGACGGGCAGCTGCAGGCCTTCATCGACGAACTCGGCGACGTGATCCTGAAACCGCTCGACGGCATGGGCGGCGCGGGCATCTTCCGGGTCCGCAGCGACGACCCGAACCGCAACGCGATCGTCGAGACGCTGACCGGCCCCGGCCGCCACACGGTGATGGCGCAGCGCTACCTGCCGTCGATCGGCGAAGGCGACAAGCGGGTGCTGATCATCGGCGGCGAGGTAGTGCCGTACGCGCTGGCCCGCATCCCGAAAGCGGGCGAGACCCGCGGCAACCTGGCCGCCGGCGGTCGCGGCGTGGCGATGCCGCTGACCGCGCGTGAAAGGGAAGTGGCCGAAGCGCTGGCGCCGCTGCTGTGGTCGCGCGGCCTGCTGATCGTCGGCCTCGACATGATCGGCGGCCATCTGACCGAGATCAACGTCACCAGCCCGACCTGCATGGTCGAGATTCACCAGCAGACCGGCTTCGACGTCGCCGCGCTGGTGGTCGAGCGCCTCGAAGCCAGCCTCTGACTGACCGCCGAGGCCCGGCTGCGGGGGCGTGGCAGAGCCGCCCTGCAGACAGTCGCCCACCGCTCGCGTGATGCCGGTCACACCGCGGCGCAACAAGTTCCCCATCGGGCCGCCGCGGGCTCAAGAGGACCACGGACCCCGCCGATAGTCCGGGCGAATCCCGTGAACTTCCCGTCGTCGCGCGCGTGCCCGTCGGCGCACAGCCATGCCCCAGTTCCAGTCGCAGTTCGGCCAATTGAAGCTGATCGGCCGCATCTCGCTGTGGTTTGCCGCCGTCGCCTTCGCCGGCCTGGTGGGCGTGGTATTGCTGGCACGGCCGATCGACGGCGACTACGCACAGACGATCCGCAGCCTGAGCGCCAGCCGCGCGCAACTGCCGCTGTTGATGGCCATCGGCGGCTTGCTGTTGACGGTCGGCACCGCGCTGACGACCTGGCTGATCGTGCTCTACAGCAGCTTTCGCGTCGCCGGACCGCTGTACCGCTTCTGCATCGACCTGGAGCAGGGCATCCGCGAAGGCCAGATCCCCCACGTGCGCGTGCGGGCCGGCGACCATGCCCAGGAGGACGCACGCTACCTGGAAGAGACGGTGCGCAGCCTGTACCGCCACTACGACGAACTGGCCGGCGCGATCGAGAGCGCCTCGCTGCAGGTGCGCCGCGGCGGCACGGCGGCCGTCGATCACGGCCCGCGGGTCAGGCAGATGATCGAACAGGTGAAGCTGTAATGCTGCGGCTGCTTCGCCACGGCCTGATCGCCGGCGCGCTGGGCGGCTGCTGGCTGTGGGTGGTGGCCCAGGCGCCGGCCGGCGATCCGCTGGCGGCGCGCGACTGCGGCGGCTGCCACGTCAGCTCCGGTGCGGTCGATCCGGCCCGCGCCGGCGTGCTGCAGGCCAGCCAGGAAAGACTGTGCGGCGACTGCCATCCGAACGCGCCGGTCGCCAGCCATCCGACCGGCGTGCGGCCGAGCATGGCGACGCCGGCCGACTATCCGCTCGACTGGAAGGGCGAACTGACCTGCAGTTCCTGCCACTACATCCATGGCGGCAGCCACGGCGCGCTGCGGAGCAATCGCCGGCGGCGCGAACTGTGTCTCGCCTGCCACGACCAGCGCTTCTTCGAGCGCATGGCCGACGGCGGGCGCTCGCTGGTGCTCGCCGCCCATCTGGACTCGACCGGACTGGCCGGTGCGGAGCGGCCGCTCGACCCCTATACCGCCCAATGCATGGACTGCCATGGCGAGCGCGGCGACGCCCGGGTCCAGGTGGGCGAAACCACTTTCTCGCGCCACAGCGGCAGCGGCATCAATCATCCGGTCGGCGTCTCCTACGCGGCCGCCGGCCGCTTCGGCGGTTTCCGCGACCGCGCCGCGCTGGACGAGACGATCGAACTGCCCGGTGGCCTGGTCAGCTGCATCTCCTGCCACCGCGGCTACAGCAAGCAGCACGGCGCCCTGCGCAAGACGCGGCAGGGACGCGACCTTTGCCTGGAGTGCCACGACCTATGATCGGCAACAGCAAATCCCGCAACGGCCGGCGCCGCCGCCGGGTCTATGTGGACAGCGACCTGCAGGGCCGCCTGGTGGCCGCGCTGGTAGCGCTGGAGGTGACGCTGCTGCTGGCGGCCGTCGCCTACCTGCACCACGCATTCGGCAATATCATCGACGACAGCCTGTACGTCATCCACGCCGCCGACCGCCAGCCGCTGTTGCCGCGCCTGGCGGCCGAACTGGGGCTGGTGGTGCTGGTCTGCGGCCTGGCCAACACCGCCGCGCTGTTCGTCGCCCACGGCCTGTGGGCCGCGCACGTGCGCAGCGTGCTGGGCGACATGCGCAAGCGCCTGGACAAGGTCCGCGCGCTGGACCTGCGGTCGGATCCGGCCTGGGCGACGGAAGCGTGCAGGCACCGCCTCGTCGAACTGACCGAGCGCTGGATCGAAAGCGAACGCCACCGCATGGTCGCGGTGCGGATCGCGGCCGCGCGGCTGCCGCCGACACTGCCCGAGGTTCCGGCCAGCCGCGAAGCGGCCGAGGCGCTGGAGGCGCTGCGCCAGGCCGCCGACGAGCTGCGCCGCGGCACGCGGGAGCGAAACACGCACTGAACATCCAGACGGAGAAAGCAGCATGCTGATCATGGAATGGGGGCCGGCCCTGCAGGTCGGAGTCGAGGAGATGGACCAGGACCACCGCGTCCTGTTCGAACTGCTGGTCCGCATCCAGGAGGCCACCGAGCAGAACGACCGCGAGGAAACGATGGCGGTGCTGCACGAACTCGGCAGCTACACCGAATGGCACTTCACCCGCGAGGAAGCGCTGATGCGCATCCACAACTACGAATTCGCCGCCGAGCACCGCGAGGAGCACCAGCGCCTGGCGCAGCAGGTGAGCCAGATGATGGCCGACATGGACCAAGGCGTGATCCTGCCGCACGACGTCGCGGTCTTCATGCAGCACTGGCTGATCAACCACATCGCCGGCGCCGACCGCCACGCCGGCGAGGCGATCGTGCAGTCGCGCGAAGGCGCCCGCCAGCCGGCCGCTTCGGCGGCCACCGGTCGCGGCGCTGGCGCAGCGAAGGGGCGGTAGCGGGGCTAGAATAGGGCTCGTGCAAGCACTGGAGCAATGACGGGCCATGAGCCACAAGGTATTCATCGACGGTCGCCACGGCACCACCGGTCTGAAGATCGACGAACGCCTGTCCGGCCGCGCCGGGATCGAGATCCTGACGATCCCCGAGTCGCAACGCAAGGATCCGGCCGTCAAGGCCGACTACATCAACCGCGCCGACGTGGTCTTCCTGTGCCTGCCCGACGCGGCCTCGCGCGAGTCGGTGTCGCTGCTGCGGCCCGACAACCCGACCACCCGCTTCCTCGACGCCAGCACCGCCCACCGCACGCACCCGGACTGGGTATACGGTCTGCCTGAGCTCTCCGCCGCCCAGCGCGAGCGAATTCGCACGGCGCGCAAGGTGGCGGTGCCGGGTTGCCACGCCAGCGGCTTCATCATGCTGATGCAGCCGCTGGTGGCCGCCGGCCTGGTGCCGCCGGACTACCCGGCCAGCACCTATTCGATCACCGGCTACAGCGGCGGCGGCAAGGAAATGATCGCCAGCTACGAGGATCCGGCCAAACTGCCGGCGGCCATGAAGAGCCCGCGCTTCTATGCGCTCGGCCTCGCCCACAAGCACCTGCCGGAGATGCAGGCCGTCAGCGGGCTGGCCCGGCCGCCGCTGTTCACGCCGATCGTCGGCAATTTTGCCCAAGGCATGGTGGTGGCGGTACCGCTGCTGCCGCGGCTGCTGCCACGCGCGCCGTCGCCGGCCGACGTGCAGCGCTTCTACGCCGAGCACTACGCCGGCCAGACCTTCGTACAGGTCATGCCGCTCGATGCCGCGCCGCTGCTCGACAACGGATTCCTGCCCGCCACCGCCTGCAACGACACCAACCGCGCCGAGATCTTCGTCTTCGGCCACCAGGATCAGATCCTGCTCGCGGCGCGCTTCGACAACCTCGGCAAGGGCGCCTCGGGGGCGGCGGTCCAGTGCATGAACATCATGCTCGGGCTGCCCGAGGATGCCGGCCTGGCGGGCTGAGACGATGCCGCGGCTTGTCGTCCTGCTGTTGGCCGCTCTCGCGGCCGGCAGCGTGCCGGCGGCGGACTCGCCGCAGCCGCCGGCCCCACGCGAGACGGCGCCGCTGATGGCGCCGAGTGCCTGCGTCTGCTCACCGCCGACGCCTCTGGCCGGACCCGGCCGGCCCGATTCCGAACTCCGCAACTGCCAGTGCGGCGCGCTGCAGTGCGTCGTGCATGTCCAGTCGGGCCGCATGAGTTGTCACTGACGGCGCTGCGCCGCGCGTCATCCGCTTCGCCGCAGCGTGAGGACCGGTATCCATGCAGAAGCTGATCGCCCTGATCGCGATCGTCCGCCAAGACCTGCGCATCCTGTGGTTCGCGCTGCGCCACCCGCAGCGCCCGCGCTGGCTGCGGCCGGCGGTCGCCGCGCTGGCGCTGTACCTGGTGTCGCCGATCGACCTGATACCCGACACCGTGCCGCTGTTCGGCGTGGTGGACGATCTGGTGCTGATTCCGGCGCTGATCGGCTGGATCATCGGCCGGCTGCCGGCCGAACTGCGGGCCGGCCCGCCGGACGACGAGCGCCGCTAGCGCACGCCGGCGCGTGGCCGCCGCGGCATCCATGCGGTGCAGTGCACCACGCATCGGCTAAGATGGCGCCGATGCAAAGAATCCTTCTCGTGTTGCTGAGCTTCGCACTGCTCGCCGGCTGTGCCCGCGAACAGGTCTTCCGGCAGGAATCCTACGTTTTCGGCACGCGCGTCGAGGTGATCGTGTACGACCGCGACCAGCAACGGGCCGAGCAGGCGCTGGCCGCCGTGCTGCGCGAGTTCGACCGGCTGCACCGGGCCTACCACGCCTGGGAGCCGTCCGAACTGACCGATCTGAACAAGGCCATCGCCGACGGGCGGTCGCTCGAGGTGTCGCAGGAACTGGCCACGATTCTGGCCGACGCGCGGCGCCTGTCGGCGATCGGCGACGGCCTGTTCGAACCCGGCATGGGCCGGCTGATCGAGCTGTGGGGCTTCCATTCAGACACCTTCCTGCCGAAGCTGCCACAGCCCGCCGCGATCCGCGCGCTGCTCGACAAGGATCCGGGCATCGAGGATCTGAGCATCGAAGGCCGCAGCGTGCGCAGCTCCAACCGCCTGGTCCAGCTCGACCTGGGCGGCTACGTCAAGGGTTACGCGCTGGACCGGGCGGCCCGCATCCTGCGCGAGGCCGGCATCGCCAATGCGCTGATCAACATCGGCGGCAACGTCATGGCGCTCGGCGCCAAGGGCGAGCGGCCGTGGCGGATCGGCATCCAGCACCCGCGCGAGGCCTCGGCGCTGGCTTCGATGCCGCTCTACGACGGCGAGGCGGTCGGCACCTCGGGCGACTACCAGCGCTACTTCGAGGTCGACGGCAAACGCTATTGCCACCTGCTCGACCCGCGCAGCGGCCGCCCGGCGCGCGGCACCCGTTCGCTGACGGTGCTGGTGACGCCGCGGCCGGACGCCGGCACGCTGTCCGACGTGGTCAGCAAGCCCTTGTTCATCATCGGCGAGGACTGGCCGGAGATGGCCAGGCGCTACGACGTGGCGCACGTGCTGCGGGTCGACGAGGGCGGACGCATCGAGGTCAGCCGCGAGATGGACCGGCGGCTGGAATACCACGGCGACAACCGGCCGGCCCGGATCGTCGACTGAAACGCCGCCCGCTTCAGCCGGGCCGCCGTGCCGTCCCGGCGCCGCGCCGGTCGATCACCTGCGCCAGCGGCACGCCCTGGCGCACCACCAGGTGCAGCCGGGTGCCCGGCAGATCGTCCAGGCAATCGAGGTGGCTGCTGGCGATGACGAAGCGCGCGCGGCGCACGTCGCGTGTGATCTCGAAGCGCGGCGACAGCCAGGCCCGCGCCTGCAGCGGCTCGGCACACACCGCTACGGGGATCGGCGCAGCGCGGGCGCCGGCCGGCTCGCGGCGCTGCTCGCGCGCCAGCCAGTCGTTGAGGAATTCCGCACTCTCGCGCAGGGAAGCCGCATCGTAGTCCATCACCCAGCCGCCGAACGCGCCCCGCAATCCGCCCAGCAGGCTGTTGTAGTAGGTATGGCCGTAGGGGTGCAGGTGCACCAGCGTCGTGGCGTGGGCGAACACCAGCAGGGACGCCACGACCGCCAGCGACCAGGCGGCCAGTTCGCTGCCGCGCACCGCCTGCCACAGCATGCGCCAGCCGAGTGCCGCGGCCACCGCCATCGGCGGCAGCAGGTACAGGAACTGCCGCAGGCCGTCCGCCAGCGCCGGCCGGAAGCACCACGCATAGCCGATCGGCAGTGCGATCGCGAGTACCAGCGGCAGGTGCAGCGGCCGCCCGCGGCGCGCCGTGGCGCGCCGCTCGGTGCAACGCTCGGCGGCTTCGCTGTGCCACGGCCGCCCGCCCAGCGCCAGTGCCAATCCGATCAGCATCAGTTCGGGCAGTTTGACCAGCAGGTATTCGTGCAGGTAGCTGCGCGGCACCTCCTGGTTCAGCATCACCGCGCCGTCCATCGCGGTCGGCACCACCACCTGCACCGCGGCCGCCGGCGCCGAGAAGATGTCGACCAGCAGCAACGGCCGGGCGAGCAGCAGCAGCGGCAATGCGGCCAGCACGGCGGGCAGCAGCTGGCGCGCCCAGCCGGCCAGCCGCGGCAGCGCCTTCGGGCCCTGCTGGCGGGCGGCGACGGCCAGCGTGAGGGCCAGGCACAGCGGCAGCAGCCAGGCGCCATCGCCCATCGCCAGCGCGGCACCGGCGGCAAAGCCGAAGCGCAGCACGCCGGCACGGTCGATGGCCGGCAGCCCGCGCACCAGGCAGGTGACGAAGTACAGGCCCCAGGCCATGCAGGCGGCGAGCGGAATCTCGGCGCTGTGCGTGAACATCGCACCGGACCAGGCCCCGCTCAGCGTCAGGATCAGTGCCGCCGCCATCGCCGCGGTCTCGCCGGCCAGCAGGCGCGCCAGCTTCCACGCCGCCAGCACGCCGGCCAGTCCGAACACGCCGCTCAGCAGATGGCGCAGGTCCCATACCGTGCCCGGCCAGACCAGTTCCAGCAGCGCCGCCAGCAGGTCGAACAGGCCGCCGCCCTGCGCCATTTCGGGGCGCTGCAGCAGCGCACCGTCGCTGAAGCCGGAACGGTAGAAGTCGAGCAGCAGCCGCCCGTACATCTGCCGCTGCCCCTCCTGCGGGCCGAGGCCGTAGCCGTCCCAGGTCAGCGCCAGGTAGAGCAGCAGGCCGAGCGCCAGTGCCAGCGAGACGGCACGGGCCGGCGCGCGCAGGTCCGCGCCGCCGATACCCGTCAAGACTGCAGAATGCCGCTCGATCCCTTCCATCAAAGATTCGTCATTGCACCGCGCCCCACGCCGGGCCGGCTCAGGCAACCGCCGGACCGGCGCCCGCATCGACCGGGGCGGGCTGCTGCGGCCTGCGCTCGACCTGCCGCTCGGGCCGATAGGCCGCCACTTGGCACAGTATCGCACCCAGATACGGGATCGTCTGCATCAGCAGGATGCCGATCCAGATGCGCGACTCGATGCCCTGCGCGTCGTGCAGCCAGACCAGGCCGCCGGCCGCCAGCAGCAGTGCCAGCAGCAGACCGAGTTCCTCGCGGATCGGCGCGAAGAACGCCAGCCCGCCCTGCGCCTTCCAGCTCTTCGGCGTGCGCACGAACTCGCCGCGACGCTTGAAGATGCCGGCGAAGATGCCGCGCGCGATGGCATGCGACAGCCCCACCGACAGCACCGAGGCGCCGACGATGTCCACCCACGGACAGGCCATCGTGCGGCGGTACAGGATCGGCCCGAGCACGGCCTTGAACACCATGAAGCCCAGCACCGGCAGCGCCAGCGTCACCACCGGCAGCCCGAAGGCCTGCGGCTGCAGCAGGATGCCGAGCGTCCACGCCAGGCTGGCGAACGCGAACACCAGCTGCAGCGCGTCGCCGAGCCACTGGAACCAGCCGGTCAGGAAGTGGTAGCGCTGCGCCAGCGTCAGCTTGCCAACGCCGAGCAGCGAGGGCAGGTGGCGCTTCAGGATCTGCATCGCGCCGAAGGCCCAGCGGAAGCGCTGCGATTTGATCGCGGCGAAGTCGGACGGCGTCAGGCCACGGCCGAGCACGTGATCGACGTAGCGGGTGTCGAGTCCCTCCTTGATCAGCCGCAGGCCGAGTTCGGTGTCCTCGCAGATGCACCATTCCGACCAGCCGCCGTGGTCGGCCAGCTGGCTGCGCCGCACCAGCGTCATCGTGCCGTGCTGGATCAGCGCGTTGCGCTCGTTGCGGTGGTGCATGCCGATGCGGAAGAAGCCGTCGAACTCCCAGTTGCACATGCGGCGGAAGGCCTGGCCTGCCCAGTCGCGGTGGGCCTGCGGCGCCTGCACGACGGCCACCTCGGGCGAATCGGCGAAATGCGGCACCAGCACCGCCAGCCAGTCCGGCTCGACGACGTAGTCGGCATCGACGACGCCGACCACCTCGGCCCGCGGGTCGGTCTGCTGCAGGGCGAAGTTGAGCGCCCCGGCCTTGAAGCCCGGCCACTGCGGCAGGTGGAAGAAGCGGAAGTTCGGGCCCAGTTGCGCCATGTAGGCCTCGACCGGCTTCCATAGCGCTTCGTCCTTGGTGTTGTTATCCACCACCAGCACTTCGAAGTTGGCGTAGTCGAGCCGCGCCAGGCTCTCGATCGTGGCGATCACCATCTCGGGCGGTTCGTTGCAGCAGGCCAGATGCACCGAGACGAAGGGCTGCTGCCCGGCCGGCAGCGGCTCGCGCGGACCGAAGCGCCGTCGCCAGCGTCCCTTGAACATCAGCTCGCCGAACTCGAAGCCGTGCGCCAGCAGTACCGCGGCGGTCAGCCCGGCCGCGAAGATCAGCAGCATCAGGCCGATCTGGGCGTTGTCGGTGAGGTAGTAGTCCTCCGGCACGTTCACACTGACGACGAAGACCGACACGCAGGCCTGGATCAGCGCCGCCAGCCAGAGCCGGCCGCGCGCGCCCCAGCCGCGCAGCAACAGCGCCGTCAGGAACATCGGCAGGAAGGCGATCTCGACCGCGGTGAGCGCCTTGTGCTGCCAGCGGATGTCGTTCAGGATCAGGCCGTCGAGCGGGAACTTGGCGCTCCGGTCGGCCTTGTAGAGGCCCCAGTAGGGACCGGCCCAGCCTTCCAGATCCACCTTCCAGGGCTGGTCGAAGGCCTCCATCAGGTAGTAGTCCAGGCCGCGCTGGCGGGCCAGCGGCAGGAACTCGCGGATGAAGCGCGCCTGCGCCGCGACGCTGGCCTCGGCGCCGCCGATCTCGGGGCCGCGGCTCGGCCAGCCGATCTCGCCGATCACCAGCGGCTTGTCCGGGAAGGCCCGCGCCAGCTCGTCGTAGCGCTGCATCGCGTAGGAGACCGCCTGCTCGGGCGGGATGCCCTCGTGGAACGGCAGCAGGTGGACGGTGATGAAATCCACGTGCTCGGCCAGTTGCGGGTACTTCAGCCAGACGTGCCAGGGCTCGGCGGTGGACACCGACTTGCGGGTGCCGGCCAGCTGCTTGCGTGCCACATCGAGATACACACCGAGTTGCTCGACGCTCAGGTCGCCGCGCAGCAGCACCTCGTTGCCGACGATCAGCCGGTCCACGTGGCGGTAGGAGCGGGCCGCGGCGATCGCTGCGCCGAGTTCGCGGATGTTGGCCTCGCGGTCGCCCGACAGCCACGCGCCGGCAGTCACGCGCAGATCGTGCAGTTCCGCCAGCGGCACGATGGCGGGATTGTCGAGCGCGCCGTAGGTGCGTATCCGGGTCGTGCTGCGCGACAGCAGCAGCAGGTCGGTGCTGATTTCGTCGAGGCTCGGATACTCGCCGCGCGACGGCCACTGGTCGCGCTGGTAGGGACTGTAGGCGAAGCCGCCGATCTCGCCGGCGGCGCTGCCGAAGGCAACGCCGCGATTGGTCCATCCCCACAGCAGGTACTGCAGGTAGCCGACCAGCGCCGCGACCAGCAGCGCGGCCAGCACACGCCAGCTCCAGTGCATCGCTTTCTTCATATCCACCCCGGTCGGCTCGGCCGACGATGCTTGCGCTCGCATCCGGCTGCACGGAAAATGCGGCTCGGAACGCGTTGGAAGCCTTGTTCGGCCCACTCGATTTCGGCGCGATTCTACGTTGGGGCGACAGACCCCGGCGGCGCCAATTGGTAACAATCTTTGCGCCGCACCATGAGACAAGGAGAACGCATGAACGCCGATGCCAAGAACATGGCCGGGATCATGATCGTGGCCGCGTTCGCCCTGTTCCTGGCCCTCGTCGCGCGCCTCGGGCTGGTCGAGAACGAAAGCCTGCTGGCGGCCTGCGGCGGGCCCGCCGGTGCCGCCTGCGGCACCGCCATGGTGGCGCGCGACGCGCTGGTGCAGAGCTTCGTCGGCGGCCAGCTGGGCTGGCTCGCGATGGCCGCGGCGGCGATCGGCTTGGTCGCCCACTGGCGCCTGGCCGCCTGGTCGGCCTGGGTGCTGGGCATCGCCGGCATGGTGCTCTACAACGTCGAGCTGGCCTCGGTGGCGGCGCTACTGGCGCTGCTGCTGCTGGCCCGCCGCCCATCCGCCCGCCGCCAGCACCAGGCACGCAGCTAGCCAGGCCACGGCCTGGCCGTTGCCCGGCTCGGGCAGCAGACGCCACGCGCCGGCGACGGCCAACACGATGGCACAGATGCGCAGGTCGAGCGCCCGCGCGGCATTCTTCGCCCGCCCGGCGAACAGTAGCGCGGGCGCCGCACCC